>CANQVX010000009.1 GCA_947627355.1 uncultured Bacilli bacterium
TAATATATAAATTTTCAAAAAACAATTGACTATCATTAGCCTTTTTGTTAAAATCTTTGTGTTGCACCTGAGCTTTGAGGTACAACCGCTCAAAAAAGGTCTATAAGAAACATTGTTTCACCTGTACTTGGCGAGTCAAAAGCAATTAAAATGGAGGTGTAAAACTATGTATGCAATTTTTCAAACAGGCGGAAAACAATTAAAGGCAGAAGTAGGCGATAAATTATTTATCGAAAAACTACCTGGCGTTGAAGAAGGTGCCGAAGTTACTTTTGAAGAAGTTTTACTTGTTGGTGAAACTGGAAAAGTAAAAGTAGGAACTCCTTTTGTAAAAGATGCTAAGGTTACTGCTAAAGTTGTTAGAAATGGAAAAGGTAAGAAAGTTCTTGTATTCAAATACAAAGCTAAATCTAACTACAACATTTTAAAAGGTCACCGTCAACCTTACACATTAATCGAAGTTACCAATATCGAAGGTTAATGACAATGATATCTGTAAAGATAACATTTAAAAACGAAGATGTTATTTCGTTACTTATTCAAGGACATGCAAATCAAAATGATTATGGTAAAGACATTGTCTGTGCTGGAGTAAGTACAATCGTTTATGGTTCTATTAATGCAATTGATAAAATTTTAACAAAAGATTGTGTCAATTTTGAATTAAAAGAAGGCTATACTTTTCTTGAAGTAACTAAAAATTCAAAAGAATTACAAACAATGTTAAACATGATGATTATTCAATTAAAAACATTAGAAGAATCATATCCAGAATATATCAAAATCAAATAAACTCACGGAGGTGTATATTATGCTATTAAAATTAAATTTACAACTATTCGCATCTAAAAAAGGTGTAGGTTCAACTAAAAATGGTAGAGATTCACACTCAAAACGTTTAGGTGCTAAAGTAGCTGATGGACAATTTGCAAAAGCTGGTTCAATCTTATATCGTCAACGTGGTACTAAAGTATATCCAGGTAATAACGTTTTAAGAGGTGGAGATGACACTTTATTTACTACTGTTGATGGCGTTGTTAAATTTGAACGCGTTGGTAAAGATAGAAAACAAGTTTCTTGCTATCCAAAAGTAGCTGCTTAATAATTTAAGTTTTCAAAGCCCTTAGGGGCTTTTTTAGTTTTTTAGGAGGTGTTATCATGTTTGTTGATAAAGCCATTATTGAAGTGATTGCTGGAAATGGTGGAAACGGAGCAATTGCTTTTAGACATGAAAAATATATTGAAAAGGGAGGACCTGCTGGTGGCGATGGTGGTCGTGGTGGCAGCGTTATTTTTGTTGGTTCCCGTTCAATTAATACTTTAATCGATTTTCGTTATAATCAAAAAATAGTAGCACCAAATGGTCAAAATGGCATGGGTAAAAAATGCTATGGCAAAAAAGGTGAAAACGTTTATGTAAAAGTTCCTCTAGGAACCGTTGTTTATGATGAAAACAACAACTTTTTAATTGCTGATATCAATGAAGAAGGTCAATCAATCGTTATAGCTAAAGGTGGTAGAGGTGGTAGAGGTAATTGCCACTTTGCTAACTCTAAACATCAAGCACCCGAAATTGCTGAAAATGGCGAACTTGGTGAACGTTTAAAAATTCGTCTTGAATTAAAATTACTGGCTGATGTTGGTTTAGTTGGTTTTCCTTCTGTTGGAAAATCTACGCTTCTATCGGTAGTTTCAGCTGCTAAACCAGAAATTGCAGCTTATCATTTTACAACTTTATCTCCTAATTTAGGAGTTGTTAGAATCTCTCACGATAAAAGTTTTGTCATGGCTGACTTACCAGGAATCATTGAAGGCGCTAGTAATGGTAAAGGTTTAGGCTTTCAATTCTTAAAACATGTCGAACGTTGTCGTATTTTAGTTCATGTTATTGATATGGCTGCAACTGATGGCAGAGATCCATTTCAAGATTATCAAATAATTAAAAATGAACTTGAAGCATTTAATCCCGATTTATTAAAAAGAACTCAAATAATCGTGGCTAATAAAATGGATCAAGAAGAAGCCTCATTATTTTTAGAAGAATTTAAAAAGCAATTAAAAGATGATATTCCTATTTATGAAATCAGTGCTTTAACTCATCAAAATGTTAATGAATTAATGCTTAAAATTGCTGAATTACTCGACAAAGCTCCATTATATCCAATTCATGTTGATGAAAATGAATATAAACTTTATGAATATAAACCTGAAGAATTCTGTCAAATCAAAAAAGAAGACGGAATGTATATTGTCTATGGTAAACCTATTGAAGAATTATATCATCGCAGTAACTTATCAACTGATCAAGGTATACTAAAATTCTTAAGAATTTTACGTTATAATGGTGTTGAAGAAAAACTTGTTAAAGCCGGCATTCAAGAAGGCGACACAGTTAAAATTGTTGAATACGAATTTGAATATTTTGAATAGGAGGAAGTTAAATGGAAGACTATTTAAATTATTTGGTTGATTGGATTAAAGAAACAGTTACAAAAGCCAATGCTAAAGGTGTTGTTATTGGTATTTCTGGTGGTATTGATTCAGCTGTTGTTGCAGGACTTGCAAAAAAAGCCTTTCCTAATAGCACACTAGGTTTAATACTACCTTGTCATAGTAAACCAATTGATGAAGAATTAGGTGTTGAATTATGTAAAAAATTTGATATTCCTTATCAAATCGTTGATTTATCAAACACTTATGATACTATGGTGAAATCTTTTGATGAAAGTTTTATAACTAATGAGGCAAATAATTATAAAACAGCTAAAGGTAATATCAAAGTAAGACTTAGAATGGTTACTTTATATGCCTATGCTCAAGCTAATAATTATTTAGTTATTGGTACTGATAATGCTGATGAATGGTATATTGGTTATTTTACTAAGCATGGTGATGGTGGCGTTGATTTAGCACCTATTATTCATTTAACCAAAGGTGAAGTAAGAATGGTTGCTAAAATGCTAGGTGTTCCTGAAAAAATTATTAAAAGACCACCAACAGCTGGATTATATGATAATCAAACTGATGAAGATGAAATCGGTGTTACTTATGATGATTTAGATAATTATTTAAAGGGTAATAAAATTTCTAAAGAAAAAACAAAACGCTTGCTTTATTTACATAAAATAAGTGCTCATAAACGTAAGATTGCTTATCATCCTAAATCAATGAAAGATTATAAAAAATAAGAAAAAAATGGCCATTTGATTTGATTCAAATGACCATTTTATTTACTTTGCTTAATTCAATTAAGACATCTTGTTGTAGAATTCAACAATTAGATCTTCATGAATATCGTTTGATAATTCTTTTCTTTCAGGATAACGAACATAAGTACCTTTAATGTTATCTTTATCAAATGTTAAATATTGAGGAACGATAACACCAACAAGGTTGATAGAATCTTGAATTGGGAAAATGTTTTTAGAAGATTCTTTTACTGAAATAACTTGACCTGGAGTAACGATATAAGAAGGAATATCAACTTTCTTATTGTTTACTAAAATGTGGCCGTGAGTTACTAATTGACGAGCAAGTCTTCTAGTTCTTGCAATACCTAGACGGTAAACTAAATTGTCTAGACGAGATTCAAGAATCTTTAAGAATTCATAACCAGTAACACCTTTTGAATTCTTAGCCATTTCAAAGAAACGTCTAAATTGTCTTTCACTAACACCATAAGTGAAACGTACTTTTTGCTTTTCAGCTAATTGTTTTCCGTATTCAGATACTTTTTTTCTTTTATCTTTTCCGTGTTGTCCTGGTCCATAAGGACGTTTAACTAATTCTTTTCCAGTTTCTAGAATTGAGAAATTTAATCTTCTAGAAAGTTTCCAAGTTGAACCTGTGTAACGTGACATAATTTTTCCTCCCTTTGTATGTTTTTTTAAAACAACAACTGGCTCATATTCCATCTTCCGGATATCTGTATTAGTGCTTTCGCGTTTCAGCAAAGTTACTCACATCCAATTGAGTTACAGACATCGGTCAAAGAGTATATAAGTGCTGCTATTTCACACGCTTAATAATTTTAACGTTTTTTTAAGACCGTGTCAAGCAAAATTTATGGCTTGTTATATATATTCTCATATATATAAGTTGCATAAATTTTAGCAATATTGACACCTGTTACTTTTTCAAGTTCATTAAAGTAAGCATTTGAGTTAACTTCACTGACAAAATAGTCGTTTTGACCGAACAAAATATCAATTCCACAATAATCCAAATTAAGAATTAAAGCTATCTTTTCACACATTTTAATGAACTCTAAACTTGGTTTATAGACCTCGCCATGACCACCAAGTTCAATATTAGATCTAAAATCATTATTTGAATTTCTAACCATTGCTGTTACAAATTTTTTACCAATTACAAATGCTCTAATATCTTTTCCATAACTAGTTTCTAAATATTCTTGAAATAAATGTGGAACACATTTAAGTTCATTTGCTTTGTTATAAAGCATTTCATAATTATCTATTTTAAAAACACCTTTACCAAGAGAACCAAAACTTGTTTTAATTATTAATGGATATGATAATTCTTTTTCAACAATATGAAGTGCCTCTTCATTAAGTGATTCATTATTGTTATAACATAATAAACCTGGTAAAGTTTTCGGCATTTTTATACCATTATTAGCAAGTATTATTTGGGTTGTCATCTTATCATCACAATCTTCAATTGCTTGATGTGAATTAAAGATTCTAACATTTGCTTTTTCAAGCATCTTTGATACATATTTATCTTTATCTAGATAGATTACAAAATCATAATCAAATTTATTAATAATATTGCCATTTTTGTCGATAGAAAGGGCAAATTCATTATTTCTTTTGATATCAATATTAACATTTAATTTTAAAAATTCTTCTTTTAATCTACTTGCTTGTTTACTACCATTTTCTGATTTTAAATAGGCATTGATTAAAATTAATCCTTTTTTCATTTTATCCCTTCTATCTTAATTTATGTATTTCGTATGGATATTTATTAAAAAGCCAATCGATGTTTTCTTTGATATTTTTGTTTTCTTTATTGATATAGATATCTATTTTAAGTTCTTTATTGTCTAAATCGATATGATTTGCTAATTCTAGACTACTATCAATTATTAAAACATCTTTGTTTATATATTTTTTTAAATCATCGATTAGTAGACTATAATGAGTACAACCAAGTACTATTCCATCATAACCTTTAACTTTTTTTAGGTATTTATCGATAATTTTTGTCATATCAGTTCTAGGGTTTTTTTCAAGTTTTTTAACAAATAAAGGACAGGCGATTTCAATTGTGTTTTTGTTATGATAAATTTTATTTTTTATTGTCTTTTTTGTTGCTAAAATTAAGAACTTTTTCTTTTCATTGGTAAGGATTTGATTTAAAACAAATGGGATTGGAGTAATAACATCTAAGTTCTTTTTTAAAATTACACTTGCCATTGTATTACAAGCAATTATAACTTTGTCGCATTTTTCTTTCATAAAAAATGACATAGCAGAATCAAAATATTTTTCTAACTGCATGTCATTTTTATTTCCTAATGGATTATGTTTATAATCACCATAAAATACGAAATGAGCATATTTATTTTGTTCAATTAATTTCTTTAAAAAAACTAAACCACCTAAACCACTATCAAATATGCCAATTTTCATTCAAATTAGTCCTTATTTTTTAGCTTCAAGCATGATTTTGATACCATTTGAAGTACCAATTCTACTAGCACCGGCTTCGACCATTTTAATAGCATCTTCATAACTACGAACACCACCAGATGCTTTAACTTTTAAGGTATCACCAACAGTTTTATACATCAAAGCAACATCATCAACAGTAGCTCCACCAGTTGAAAAACCAGTAGAAGTTTTAACATATTGAGCACCTGCTTCTTTTGCTAAATTACATGCTTTAACAATTTCATCTTTTGATAATAAACAAGTTTCTAAAATTACTTTAACTAAAACTCCATTAGCAGCTTTTACAACTTCTTTAATATCATTTAAAACAAATTCATAATCTTTATTTTTTAACGCACTAACATTTAAAACCATATCGATTTCTCTAGCACCATTATTAATTGCATCTTTTGTTTCAAAGGCTTTAGTAGCAGATGTATTACTACCTAATGGGAAACCAATAACAGTACAAACTTTAACATCACTATCTTTTAAAATTTGATAGCATTCACTAACATACCAAGGATTAACACAAACAGAAGCAAAGTCATATTCTTTTGCTTGTTTACATAATTCTTTGATTTGTTCTAAGGTTGCATCTTGTTTTAATAATGTGTGATCAATCATCTTATTTAATTGCATATTAATTAACCCTCCCATATTGCAATAGCAATTTCATTTTCTAACATAACAATCTTTACTTTAATTATATCATTTTTAAATACCTTAGTAGTATCTATTTTACATTTTATTTTAATAAAATTAGAAGTATGACCAGTAGCAATTCCATTTTCAATAGTTTCAACTAATATTTCAACTTCTTTATTTAGATATCTTTTATTGAATTCATATGTCAATTCATTTGATAACGAAATTAATTGATTTGACCGACATTTTTTAACATTATCAGTGATTTGACCACTCATTTTAGAAGCTACTGTATTCTTTCTACTAGAGTATGGAAAAACATGAATTTTGGCATAACCAATTTGTTTTGAAACTTCAAGTGTTTGATTAAAATCTTCATCGGTTTCTTGAGGAAAACCAACAATAATATCAGTTGTTATTGCCACATCTTTAACTTTATCTTGGATTTCTTTGATTCTATTTAGATATGTTTTTAAATCATATTTACGATTCATAAGTTTTAAGACATGATCACTACCTGCTTGAAGTGGCATATGCAAATGTTTAGCAAGTTTATCGTTATGAATGAGTAAATCTATGAATTTATCGTCAATTTCACTTTCTTCAATTGAAGAAATACGTAGTCTATAAAGGCCATCTAAATCCAGTAAATCTTTAACTAAATCACTGAAAGTATAGTTATTTAAATCTTTTCCATAACTACCAGTATGGATTCCAATTAAGACAAGTTCTTTATAACCCTTTTTAATAAATTCTTTAGCTTCATTTATAATTTCATCTTTGTTTCTACTTTTAATTCTTCCTCGAACATAAGGAATAATACAATAACTACAGAAATTGTCGCAACCATCTTGAATTTTTAAAAATGCTCTAGTGTTTTCACTATATGATGTTAATTTTAACTCTTCATATGTATCATCTTTATTAGGTTCATTTACTAATGAGATGGTTTTATTTTTTTCTAAATTGTCGATATAATCGATAATTTTTAAGCGATCTTTTGTTCCCACTAATAAGTTAACATTTAATTTTTCTTTAACTTCATCTTCAAATCCTTGAACATAACAACCCATGGCAATAATAATGGCATTAGGATTTTCAGCATGAAAACTTGATATCTTTTGTCTACTTTTCTTTTGAGCAGTATTGGTGACACAACAAGTATTAATTAAGATATAATCAGCAAGGCTTGGATTATCTACTAATTCATAACCTTTTTTGATAAGACTTTCTTTAATACTTTCAACTTCATAGGTGTTTACTTTACAACCTAAAGCATAAATATAAAATGTTGCCATTTTTATTCACCAAAACTTTCTATATAATGAGCAATTATCGCTATACTTGCTAAAGATGCTGTTTCACTACGTAAGATTCTATTCCCAAGACTTACTACATGAAAACCTTTCTTTATCAATAATTCAACTTCGTCTTTTTCAAAGCCACCTTCAGGACCTATTACAATTGCTACTTTTTGATATTCATTTAAGCTAGTTAATTCATTATGTAATGATTTCATATCATCATCTTTTTCATAAGCTACTAATCCTAAAGTATCTTTATCTAATTCAATATCTTTTAAATCAATAAAGTTATCAATTGTTGGTTGAATTGAACGTGTTGATTGTTCTGAAGCTTCTTTGATTATTTTTTGATATCTGTTTATTTTATTTAAACTATTATTTTTATCAACTTTGATGATACTTCTTTTACAAATTGTAGGAACTATTTTACTAACTCCTAGTTCAGTTGCTTTTTGAATGACAAAATCAAACTTATCATTTTTAATCAAAGTTTGGTATAAAATAATATCTTTATTTAACTCAGTACTATTTTTTAATTCATGAAGTACATGAATTTGATATGAAGATGCAACATATTCGATTTGGCAAAGATATTTTCTTGAATCATAGATGCAAACAATCTCTTGCATGTTCTTAATCCGCATGACATTTTTTACATGATGAAAATCATTATCTTTTAAAATAAATGAATCATTAATTTTATCAACGAAATAATGTTGCATAATATCTACTTCCTTCGAAAATTATAATAACATTTTTTAGCCTAAAAATCAAAAATGTGATATAATAAATTCGAAGGGTGGGAAATTTATATGTTTGATAAGATTAAGTCCTTATTCGAAACTTACTCAGAAAGTAAAGAAGACCATCAAGACCCAACATTACGAACATTAAATTTCAAATTAGGTATTGAACAATTAAAAAAATATATTGGTACCATGCTTGAAGATTTACATTACAAGCAAATCAATTTTAACAGTAATTATAATGAATTCTTCGCAGAAAAATTAGGCTATGAAGTTACCTTTTATTTAACAAATACCAAGAGTGGAACTGATGTAAACATTTCTGTATTTTCCCTAGACCATCGTGGAAAAACTAGAAAAGCTTTACGTTTTCTATTAAACGAATTAAAAATAAGGGTGGATGCAAATGTATAACCAGGTCTATACTTTTAAAGCCGATGAGGCAAAAATTTCGAAAATGATTGAATTTTATGATTATTGTCATGTTACAACAACCGATAAAAACATTGTTTTTAGGGCTGCAACTCATGATTTTTCTATTCAAATCTATCAAAATAATACAGTTCTTATTCAAGGCTTAAAAGCCATCAATGAATATGCTATTTGGTATAACATAGATACCGATTATTTTTCTCATATTGGTAGCGATGAAGTTGGAACTGGAGATTATTTTGGTCCTATTATTGTTTGTGCTTGTCTAGTAAAAGATACCGATTATGATTATTTAAAAGAATTAGGTGTAAAGGATTCAAAAGAATTATCTGATAAAAAAATTATTGAATTAGCTCCAAAAATTGTAAAAAGAGTTAAATGTAAAATATCAATTTTGAGTAATACTAAATATAATGAAATATATTCTAGTCAAAAATATAGTAACCTTAATAAAATGAAAGCTTATCTTCATAACTTTCTAATAACCAAATTAAAAGAAGAAACAAAATTTGAAGGTCCAGCAATTGTTGATCAATTCTGTGATAAAGAATTGTTCTACAATTATTTAAAAGATTATAAAGCAACAAATATAACTAACGATATTGATTTTTATATCAAAGCCGAAAATAAATTCTTAGCCGTTGCTTGTGCTAGTATCATTGCACGTTATGAATTTTTAAAACGATTAGATGACATGTCAAAGAAATTAAATAAAACTATCTTAAAAGGAGCTGGTGCTGAAGTTGATGCTTTAGCTCTAGCGATTGCTAAAGAACATGGAATAGATGCCTTAAAAGAATATGTAAAATTTAATTTTGAAAACACTAAAAAGATAATAAAACAACTTGAAAAGAAATAAAAAAGTCGAGAGAATCGACTTTTTTTATCTGTCTTTATAATTCTTTTGTAAATCTCTTTGAATAGTTTTTTCTTTTAAACTTTCACGTTTATCAAAGTTTTTCTTACCTTTTGCTAGAGCAATTTCAATCTTAACTTTTCGTTTGTCATTGAAATATACTTTAGTAGGAACAATTGTAAAACCTTCTTGTTTTATTTTAAGTTGCAATTTTAAGATTTCTTTTTTATGCATTAAAAGTTTTTTAACTCTAAGTGGATCATGATTAAAAATATTTCCATATTTGTATTCTGAAATATGCATATTCATAATAAATATTTCACCATTTCTAATCACAACATAACTATCTTTTATTTGGCAAGCACGATTAGAAATAGATTTAATTTCACTACCTTTTAATTCAATACCGGCTTCAATTCTTTCAATTAAAAAATAATTAAAGGATGCTTTTTTATTTTCTACGATGATTTTTGCCATTGTTCTTAACTCCTTTATTATTTATTATAGCCGATTTTTTGGCTAATGCAAAATTAATGCTACCTTGACGAGTATTTACTGAGACTAATTTTACTTTGATTTTACTACTTACTTTCAATTTACTTAAGATATAACTTGAATCCAAATAAGCAAATTCTTCAACTGAGCTAAAAGGTAAAAATCCTTCACAAGTATTATCAAGTTTAACATAAATACCATAATCCATAACACTAGTAACAATTCCATCAAACGAACAACCTAGGAATTGTTCCATATATTTAGCTTTTTTAATATCTTCTACTTTACGTTCAAGTACAGTTGCTCTTCTTTCACACATTGAGGATTGTTCAGCAGATACTAATAAATATTGTAAGTTATCATCTAAGTTATCAAAATCATTTAAAAAGGCATATTTTCTAAGATATCTATGAACTAATAAATCAGGATATCTTCTAATTGGTGAAGTAAAATGGGTATAACATTTACTGCCTAAACCAAAGTGGCCAATGTTATTTACACTATAAACAGCTTTAGATAGACATCTAAGGATAATATTAGAAACAGTATCTTCAAGATCACTACCTTTAACAACCTTTAATACTTCTTGTAATTCTTTAGCATTATAAAGTTTTTTGTTATCTGAAAATGGAATACCAGTTTCTTTTAAAACTGTTCCTAATGTTTTCATTTTATCAAGACTAGGAGCAGCATGAACCCGATAAATAAATGGTAATTGTTGATAAAAAATATGACTAGCAACTGTTTCATTTGCAAGAATCATAAAGTTTTCAATTAGTTTTTCAGCCGGTCCAGCAATTCTTTTTTCAATTCTAACGACATTAGTATTAGTTTCATCCATGATGATTTTTGATTCATCAATATCTAATTCTAAGTATCCTTGCTCAATCATTTTTTTCGATAGAATCGATGATAATGTCTTCATATTAAATAACATTTCCTTGATTTCAGGTGTAAAATTATAATCACATGGTTCATGATTAAATAAACAATTAACATTATGATAAGTTAAACGAGCATTTGATTTAATATAACTAGGTTTAATGTCATAATTGATAACATTACCAAGATAATCGATTTCCATAAAACATGAAATAGTAAGTCTAATTTCGTTTTCAAATAAGGAACAAATACCATTTGATAATTCTTTTGGAAGCATTGGAATAACTCTATCAGCAAGATAAACTGATGTTCCTCTTAAAAACGCTTCTTTATCAAGTAAAGTGTTTTCTTTTACATAATGACTTACATCAGCAATATGAACACCTAAATAATAATTACCATTATCTAGTATTTCAAGTGAGACAGCATCATCTAAATCTTTTGCATCATCACCATCAATTGTAACGATTAATTTACCGGTCAAATCGATTCTTTTATCAAAATCTGGTGTGTCTTTATTAATTATATTTTCACATTCTTCTAACACCTTTTTAGAAAATTCATAAGGTACATCACTATCAAGAATTTCACTTAATACATCTATTCCTGGAGCATCAATATGACCTATAACTTCTTCTATTTCACAATAAACTCTACGTTCTTCATATTTATTAATTTTTAATGAAACTATCGTTCCATTTTTTAATTTAAAATTTTTAGTATTAATAACTTTAATGAGATAATAAAAATTACGATTGTTACTAATAAAATCACCATTACGATATTCAGCAATTATTTTCCAAACATTTCGTTTAATTACTTCTAGTACAGTACCAGTTGTTTCACTAGTTAATTTCACTTTTACTATATCATTAAAACCAGCACTATTTAAATCCTCGGCTAAAATATCTATTTCAACAATAGTATCATCTTTAATTATTTCACATTTAGCTGTTTTTCTAATCTTAACTGATTTGATTCTGCCTTGATATATATTTAATTTGCTTGCGAGAAAAATATTGCCTTCTTTTGAAACATGAATAAGACCTTCTTCTTCCAATTGATTGATTGCTTTTACTAATTCTTTAAAATCTTCATTGCTTACGTTTAAAGTGGATGCAATCTCAGATGGATTCATCTTTTCATAATCTTTTGAAAGTACTAAGTCTTTTAATTTTTGTATCATATTTTTCTCCTTTTTTTCCAAAATAAAAGAGCATTTCTGCTCTTTAAACTGACATATTTTCAGCTAACTTAATCAGAATTGCAAGTGTCATAAATGCAATTCCACTTATCAATGTAATTCGAGAAACAACTTTTTCAATTCCTCTTTCTTTTACATTTGAAAACAAGTTCATACCGCCACCCATAATAGCTCCAGATGCACCAGCAGATTTACCACCTTGAAGTAGGGTAGAAACAACAAGAACAATCGCACTAATTAAAAATAAAATATTGAAAAAGGTTACCATAAACATCCTCCTATTTTACTTGTTTTTTTCCTAAGCATTTAGCATTATATCACATCTAAAATCTAATGGAAACATTTTTTTAAAAAATCAGCACCATTTTAGTCGTCATCTTCGCTTTTTAACTCTAAAATGATATCTCTAAGCGTTGCAGCTTGTTCAAAATCAAGTTCTTTAGCTGCTTGTCTCATTTCTTTTTCTAGTCTATTAATCAAGTCTTCTTTAGCTTTCTTTGAAAGCATCTTTTGTTTCTTATCAGACTTATTGCTATCTTCTTCAATCATTGATTTAAGACTAGCAGGTTCTTTGATTTCTTTAATAATAGTCTTTGGAATAATATTATGAACTTTGTTATATTCTTCTTGAATCTTTCTACGTCTATTGGTTTCATTAATAGCATTTTTCATAGAATCAGTCATTGTATCAGCATACATGATAACTTCACCATTAGCATTTCTTGCTGCTCGACCAATGATTTGAATTAAAGAACGTTCACCACGTAAAAAGCCTTCTTTATCAGCATCTAAGATAGCTATTAATGATACTTCTGGTAAATCAAGCCCTTCTCTTAGTAAATTAATACCAACTAAAACATCATATTTACCTTTTCTAAGTTCATATAGAATCTTTGTTCTATCAAGTGTTTTAATTTCACTATGCATATAAACAACTTTTAAACCATAATTTTTTAAATATTGTGTCAATTCTTCAGCCATTCTAATGGTTAAAGTTGTTATTAAAGTTCTTTCTTTTCTTTCAATTCTTTCTTTTATCCGTGCTATCAAATCATCAATTTGACCCATGGTTGGTAGAACTTGAATCTTAGGATCAAGTAAACCTGTAGGACGTATGATTTGTTCGACAAATTCATGATTAGTTTTATCAAGTTCATAATCTCCAGGAGTAGCTGAAACATAAATGACTTGATTTATCTTTTTTTCAAATTCATCAAAACGAAGTGGGCGGTTATCTAAAGCACTAGGTAAACGAAAGCCATATTCAACAAGCGTAGTTTTTCTTGAGCGGTCTCCTTCATACATTCCTCTGATTTGAGGTAATGTTACATGTGATTCATCGATAACTAATAAGAAATCATCACCAAAATAATCAAATAAAGAATAAGGTGTTTCACCAGGTTTTCTACCATCAAGATGTCTAGCATAGTTTTCAATACCTGAGCAAATGCCAAATTCTGTTAAATATTCAATATCGTGTAAAGTTCGTTGCTTTAATCTTTCAATTTCAAGTAATTTACCTTGTTTTTCAAATTCAGCAAGTCTTATATCTAATTCGGCTTTAATTGAATCACAAGCTTGTTTTATCTTACTACGTTGACTAATTCTTTCATAAGCTGGAAATAATGAAAAGAAATTTAGTCTTTGTTTAGTAAGTTTTGTTAATGGATCGATTACTGAAATTTGTTCGATTTCATCGTCAAAAAATTCAATTCGAATTAATTCTTCATCATTATTAATAGGGGCTAGTTCTAAAGTATCTCCTTTAAATGAGAAAGTTCCTCTGCTTTGTTCAATATCATTTCTTGTATATTGAGCTTCAACTAAACTTTCAATTAATTTTTTTCTGTCATATTTTTCATTTAAACGAAAATCTAAAACTAAGCCTCGATAATCAACAGGATTAGATAAAGAATAAATAGCAGCCACTGATGCCACTACAATGGTATCTTTACGAGACAAAACTGAACTAACAGCAGAACTTCTCATTAACTCAATGTCCATATTGGTTTTAGCTGTTTTATCAATATAAGTATCAGTTTGAGGTAAATAAGCTTCAGGTTGATAAAAATCAAAGTTGGATACAAAATATTCAACTCGATTATTAGGAAATAATTCCTTGAATTCAGCATATAATTGGCCGGCTAAAGTTTTATTATGAACAATTACTAATGTAGGCTTATTAACTTTTTCTATAACATTACCAATGGTAAATGTTTTGCCAGTTCCTGTTGCACCTAAAAGAACTTGAGCCTTTTTATTTTGGTTCAAGCCTTCTACTAATTTATTAATAGCTGTTGGTTGATCACCGGTTGGTACATAACTAGAAACTAATTCAAATTTTTCCATTTTAGTTATTAGCTCCTGAATTTATAATAGTTTCTACTCTATTTTGATATTGCATTTCATAATTATAAACTTCTTTTGAAAAACCAAATGCTAAATAAAGTAATAAATCTTCATCAATAATACCAGTTTCTTCAATTTGATAAGAAGCTTGAAGTTGTTTAACAAATTCTTCCATATTAATATCAAAATAACCATCAGTTCTTATATCAGCGCCATATACTTCATTAAATAAATATTGAAGTAATAAGATGTTTTTAGTATCAACTTTGTCTTTTGTTAGTTTTAAATTGAAATCAAGAGATGTTTGTAAATATCTTTGATAATTACTAGCATAAGTCATAACATCAGCATCACTTGTAGGATTAAATCCAACATTATGAATCCATTTGTTATCTGGAGTAAACCATTTAGCAAAAGTATATTGAAAATCATACTTTGGTGAGATATTTATGGTACGTTGAGCAATGCCTTTTCCAAATGTTGTTGAACCAATCAAGGTTAAACTATCTTTAAAATAATAACCTAGACAGCCAATTAACATTTCTGAGGCTGAAGCAGTATTTCCATTGATAAAGATAAAAATGTGATCAAAAGAATAAACTTCATCATCTTTTGTTTTATATTTAGATGTTGATTTATCTTTTACTTCAATTGTTGAAATAAGTTTCTTTTCAGGTAAGAATAAATCACAGATTTCAACAAGTGAATCAACAGCTCCACCACTATTATCTTTTAAATCTAGGATTAAATATTTACCATTTTGATTCTTTTTTAAGATTTGTTTTACTAAATCAATGGTATTTGTACCATTAATATCACTAACAAATTCATCTATTTTTAGATACAAAGTATCTTCTAAAGTGGTAGGAATTTGATACGCTGTTGGAAAATTAAATCTTTTAAATGTTATAGGTAATTCAAGATAAGTTATTTTATTTTCAACAGTGTCATATCTAGCAACCAGTAAAGTAATAGAATGATTTACTTCTTGTTGTAAATAAATTTCATAATTATCTGTAACAACACTATTATCAGCAAGTTTTACACCATAAATTAAATCATATGGTAAAAGGCCTGCATCTTCAGCAGGTGAGTTAGGATAAATTACTTTAATTAATTGAAAATTGCGATTAAATAAGTTTTGTGATCTAACACCCATTTTTCCATATTCTTTAGTTGGAGTTGATGTTCCAGTACTTCTTTTAATTAAATATGTATACGGATCTAATTGTTTAGTAGTATCTAGACCAACAATACTTGATACAAATTGAGCAACTGGAGCATCTTCATAAGAATCATAATAAATTTCTGCATACCATTCGTTTTCTAAGATGTTTAAAACTTTGGTTAAAGCAGCATTTTCAGAGGCTGGAGTTCCAATTTTAAGACCAATTAAAAAGCCTAAAAAACTAGTGACCAAGCAAAAAACAAGCATAATTACAATGCGAGTCTTATTTTTATGAATTTTTAATTGTTCTTGAAGTGATTCATTATCCATTTATGTCACCACTTTTCAATAATTCAGCATATTTTTTTATTTTTATAAATAAGTGATTGATACCTGATTTACTAATAGGTTTTGAGGTAACTTCACTATATTTAACAGCCAATTCTTTTAAAGAAATATCTTGATATTCTTTTCTAAGATTACACAATATTTGTAAATCATTATCTAAAACACTTAAATTAGCTTTTTCTTCAATAATTTTAATATATTCAAGTTGAACTTTAGCAGAATTAGTAGTTCTAATATAATTTGCCATATCACAATTAGTGATTCTATTTAAATTGTTTTTAACATCTTTATAGGCTCTTACATCTTCAAATTGTAAATATGATTGAACAGCCTTAATGTTACTTAAAAAATCACCGATTTTATCGCTTTTTTTAACATAAACTACTTGTTGAGCACGACGTGTTACAATCTTAGCTGGGATATCAATTTTGGCTAATAATTTAACAATTTCTTTAGCAAAATCTAAATTTAAAACACAAAATTCAAGATGATAATAAGAAACTTTTAAATCATTAACACTACCACAACCTAAAAATAAACCAGCAAGATAAGCTTGAACTCTTGGTTTTGATTTACTTACCTCTTTGATATATTCTGTTTCATCCATGATACCTAAATCATGAATTATTTGATTGGCTTTTTCTCTTATAATTATGATATATTGAGTCTTTTTTAATAATTTCATATTCTTAACAATAGCACTTTTGATTGGTATTTGATAAGTTTTTGAAATATATTTGAATACTTTTTGAGTTATTTTAGAGTTTTCACTTTTAAATTCAATAGCAAGTCCATGATTAGATAATTGAATATTACCAGCGCATCTTAAAAGAGCGGCAATTGTATCCTTTTCATATTCATCATTCAATAAAGCAACTTCAGTTTTGATAGTTGATGAAAAAGACATAGTCCCACTCCTTTCAAATCAATTAATACGCGTTTTTATCGACAATATTTTGACCAGCTATAGCTCCATCATTACAGGCCGTAATGATTTGTCTTAAATCTTTAACTCGAACATCCCCAACAGCATAGATGTTTTTCATATTGGTTTCCATTTGTTCATTTACTTTGATATAACCTTTACCATCGATATCGATAATATCTTTTACAAAATCACTAGCAGGATCACTACCAATAAATAAGAATAAGCCATCGATGTATAAATAAGAAACCTCATTAGTTTCATTATTTTTTACTTTGATACTGTTTATTTTCTTATCGCCTTCTAAAGCAATTACTTCATAAGGTGTTTTAATAGTAATATTTGGTTTTTTCAATACTTTTTGTAATAAAGTATCACTGCCTCTAAATTCATTACGTCTATGAATTAAAGTAACATCACTTGCAAACATTGATAAGTATAATGCTTCTTTTAAAGCACTATCGCCACCACCAACTACAGCAACAGTTTTATTTTCATAAAGTTTCGCATCACATACAGCACAAAATGATAAGCCATTACCATAAAACTTATCTTCATTAGCAAGATTTAAATTGCGATATTTAGTGCCTGTAGCAATAATAATGTATTTTGTTTTATATTTTGAATCATCCGTTATAACAACATAATAATCTTTTTTAGGTTGAATTTTGATAACTTTTCCATATTTATAATTAGCTTTTAAAGATAAAACTTGTTCAAACATGTTATAAGCCAAAGTTGAACCTTCAATTGAAGCACTTCCAGGCCAATTAGTGATTTCACTAGTTCTTACCACTTTCCCACCTGGAGTATCATTTTCTAAAATCAAAGTTTTTAAATGACCTCTTAACGTATATATAGCAGCACTTAGCCCTGCTGGTCCAGCACCAATGATAACTACATCATAAGTTTCCATTTGGCTCACCTAACTTTCGCTATTCGTCACATTGTTTTCTTGTCTTTGTTTTAAGATTTCTTCTGTTTTTTCTTTAATCATTTGTTCGCGTTTAGCTTGTAATTCTTTTTCTTTTTCAATTGAATATTTGTTGGTATATAGATTTGGATAAGTTTTATCTTTGTAATAAAATCTAGCAAATATCATAAGACCAACACCACAAACGATAAACAAAATAGATGTAAAAATACTTAATGGCATATTGCCAATTTTCATGATAAATTCTTCGTCTCTGAATGGTTCTAAAATAACGCGAACTAAACCATACCAAATTAAATAACATGCACATAAATCACATGGTTTACGATATTTTTTCCAGAAGTTTCTAAGAACAACGGCAATTAAAATAAAACCAATTAGATTTAAAACTGATTCATATAAGAATAATGGTTGATTTACTTCATTTAATGCACAAGCTCCACCACTTGAAATATTATTTAAAATAAACTTTGGTAAGAACCATAATTTAGATGCTCTAACACAACCACCATAAACTTCTTGATTCATAAAATTGCCCCATCTACCGATAATTTGACCGATTAAGATGCTTGGAACAATTGTATCTAGATGATATGAAAAAGGAATATCTTTATATTTTTTATGTAAGAAAATCCAACCAAATAAAATACCAGCCATAACACCACCTTGAATGGCTAGTCCTCCACTTACTGGATTTATGATATATAAAAAATCTTTTCCTTTAAATTGCTCTAAATCACCTAAAACATACCATAAACGAGCACCAATAATAGCAATTGGAATTACTAATACAAAAAATGTATCATACATTGATGCAATCTTATTATCTTTTTTAAGTAAATGTCTAGTCCATAAAAAAGCTAAAATGGCGCCAGTTAAAATAAATATAGCATACCATCTAATTTCAAGTGAACCGATTCTAATTGCAATAGCTCGGTCATTTGTTGAATTTGGAAACCAAGCAAATGGAAACATAAAAACACCTCGTTTCAATAAGTATATTAGCACATTTTATTTATTTAATAAATAAAAGTTTTTTAAATTCACTTTAAATAGTCTTTTAAGAATTTACCTGTATAACTCTTTTCACATTTTGCAACTTTTTCAGGTGTTCCAGTAACTACTACTCTTCCACCTTCATTACCACCTTCAGGTCCTAAATCGATAATATAATCAGCGACTTTAATAATATCCATGTTATGTTCAATTAATAAGATGCTATCTTTATTATCAACAATACGATTTAAAACTGAAATCAATTTTTTAACATCATGAATATGTAAGCCAGTAGTTGGTTCATCTAGAATAAATAAAGTTTTACCAGTGGCTTTCTTTTGAAGTTCATAAGCAAGTTTAATACGTTGAGCTTCACCACCAGATAATGTTAAAGCATTTTGGCCAAGTTTAATATAATTAAGGCCAACATCCATTAAAACTTTTAATTTATTTCTAATAGCTGGTACATTTGAAAAGAATTCATAGGCTGTTTCAACATCCATATCTAATACTTCATAGATGTTTTTACCTTTATAGGTAACAGCAAGAGTTTCTTCATTATATCTTTTACCATGACATTCTTCACAAGGAACATAGACATCTGGTAAAAATTGCATTGGTACACGAATAACGCCATCACCTTGACAACGTTCGCATCTACCACCTTTAACATTAAATGTAAAACGACTCTTAGTATAACCTCTTTCTTTGGCTTCAATAGTTGATGCAAAAGCATCACGAATAGGATCAAAAACACCAGTATAAGTAGCTGGATTACTACGAGGAGTTCTACCAATTGGATCTTGACTTACATTTACTACTTTATCAATGTTTTCGATACCTAGAATTTGTTTACATTTACCAGGTTTAAGTTTCTTTTTATAAATAGTTGAATATAAAGTTTTATATAAAATTTCATTAACTAATGTTGACTTCCCACTACCTGAAACACCAGTTACAACACAAAATGTATTTAAAGGTATTTCAACATTAATATTTTTCAAATTATTCTCGGAAGCACCGACAATTTTTAATGTTTTACCATTGCCTTTACGACGTTTATTTGGTACTTCAATCTTATATTCTCCACTCAAATATTTACCAGTGATTGATTCTTTAGAGTTCATGATATCTTCAACTGTTCCTTGTCCAACAATTTTACCACCATTGATACCAGCAAGAGGACCAATATCTACGATATGATCGGCACTTCTAATGGTTTCTTCATCATGTTCAACAACAATCATAGTATTACCTAAATCTCGCATTTGTTTTAAAGTATCTATTAATTTTTGATTATCTCTTTGATGAAGTCCAATACTAGGTTCATCTAAAACATATAAAACTCCAGTTAGTTTAGAACCAATTTGAGTGGCTAATCTAATACGTTGAGCTTCACCACCAGATAACGTCGAAGCTGTACGATGTAAAGTTAAATAAGATAAACCAACATTAACTAAGAATTGTAGTCTATTTTTAATTTCAGCAATTAATAATCTTGATATTTCTTGTTGTTGAGGACTTAATTCAAGTTCATCAAAGAATTTAAGAATATCACTAATAGGCATTTTTGTTAATTCTGCAATGTTTTTATTGCCAATTAATACTGCTAAAGCTTTTTCATTTAAACGATCACCATGACAAGTTTGACATTCTTTTTCAATAATAAAATTTTCATACCAATTTCTCATCAATTCAGATTCAGTCTCACTATATAATCTTTCGATATGAACTTTAGCACCTTCAATATAACCATATTTTTTTCTAATTGTTCCACCACGTGAATGGGTTTCATATCTAATTGGTTCATCAGAACCATATAAAACATAATGTTTTTCTTTTTCAGTTAGATCTTTATATGGCTTATCGATATCGATATTGTAATGTTTACATAAATTATCTAATTCTTGCCAGTCAAGATTTTCACCATTTTCGTTATATTTATAGAAAGCAATGGCACCTTGCTTAATTGATAAATTCTTGTTAGGAATTAATAAATCAACATCCATTTCAAGTTTAACACCTAGCCCTTTACAATCTTTACATGCACCAATTGGGGCATTAAATGAAAATAATCTAGGTTCAAGTTTAGGAATTGTGAAACCGCATTCTTTACAAGCATAGTTTTCTGAAAAATGTACGATTTCATCAGCAATTTTTACATCTGCTATACCATTTGCTTCTTTTAAAGCCACTTCTAAAGCTTCAACAAGTCTAGTTCTATTTTCTTCATTTAGGGCCATTCTATCGACAATTATGTCAACGTTATGATTTTTATTTTTATCAATTTCTAAATCCAGAGCATCTTCAACACGAATCATTTCACCATCGATTTGAACACGTGAAAAACCATTCTTTAAACATTTTTCTAATAAATCTTTTTGAGTTCCTTTTTTTCTTATAACCACTGGAGCTAAAACTTGAATCTTACTTCCAAGAGGATATGTATAAATTGTTTTAACCATTTCAGTAATTGTTTGACCAACGATAGGGATATGATGGGTAGGACAATAAGGAACACCAATACGAGCATAAAGCAACCTTAAATAATCATAGATTTCAGTAACTGTGCCAACTGTTGAACGAGGATTATGACTAGTAGTTTTTTGATCAATTGAAATAGCAGGGGATAACCCTTCGATAGATTCAACATCAGGTTTATTAATTCCACCTAAAAAAGTTCTAGCATAAGGTGATAAAGATTCAACATATCTTCTTTGTCCTTCACCATAGATGGTATCAAATGCTAAAGTAGTCTTTCCGCTACCAGAAAGACCAGTCATAACAATTAATTTATTTTTAGGAAGTTCTAAAGAAATATTTTTAAGATTGTTTTCTTTAGCACCTTTTATAATTATTTTATCGTTCATAAAACCCACCTACCTTAAATAAACATCCATCTTACGTTGGCCTCTAAAAAACAAAATGTTAATAAGATGAAACAACATAAAGGAAATAACTGCCCACCAAGTAACATTGCTAATAGCAACTAATACGATACTACCAACTAATATTAATATGGTTCGAAAAACTAATTTTAATATCGTTCGAAATCGGCAATCTTGTTTTTTTAAAAAGCCGATATAAATCATGATATAAGGAATAGCTAAAAGTATAACATTGCAAATAACAAAGATAATTTTTAAGGCAATAATCATACTTTTTTCCTCCTTTTTACATAAAAAGATACCTCATAGAGGTATCTTTATTATGCATTATTTTTATAAATTATTCAATAATTTCTGTTACGTTTCCAGCGCCAACTGTACGTCCACCTTCACGAATAGAGAAACGAGTTCCTTTTTCTACTGCGATTGGGTGAATTAATTCTACAGTCATTTCTACGTTATCACCAGGCATAACCATTTCAACACCTTCAGGTAATTCGATTACGCCAGTAACGTCTGTAGTTCTGAAATAGAATTGAGGACGGTAGTTTTTGAAGAATGGTTTATGACGGCCACCTTCATCTTTAGATAGAACGTAAACATGAGCAGTGAATTTGTGATGAGGATGAACAGTTCCAGGTTTTACTAAAACTTGTCCACGGATAACTTCATCACGGTTAATACCACGAAGTAAAGCACCAATATT
This sequence comes from uncultured Bacilli bacterium, assembly GCA_947627355.1. Taxonomy (GTDB): domain Bacteria; phylum Bacillota_I; class Bacilli_A; order RFN20; family CAG-631; genus Caccosoma. The sequence goes on from CANQVX010000009.1 coordinate 22,563, forward strand.
ATCACCAGCGCGAGCTTCGTCTAGTAATTTACGGAACATTTCAATACCAGTTACAACTGTTTTTTGAGTTTCACGAATACCAACGATTTCAACTGGTTCGCCAAGTTTTAAAGTACCTCTTTCAACACGGCCAGTAACAACTGTTCCACGACCAGTGATTGTCATAACGTCTTCAATTGGCATTAAGAATGGTTTATCTACATCACGAACAGGTGTAGGAATAAATGTATCTACAGCTTCCATTAATTCAACGATTTTTTGTTTCCATTTTGGATCGCCTTCAAGAGCTTTTAATGCTGAACCACGAATTACAGGTGCATCGTCTCCAGGGAATTCATATTCATTTAACATTTCACGAACTTCCATTTCAACTAAGTCTAGTAATTCATCATCATCAACCATATCACATTTATTTAAGAATACTACGATGTAAGGTACTCCTACTTGACGTGATAATAAGATGTGTTCACGAGTTTGAGGCATAGGTCCATCAGTTGCAGCAACAACTAGGATAGCTCCATCCATTTGTGCAGCACCAGTAATCATGTTTTTAACATAGTCAGCGTGTCCTGGGCAGTCAACGTGTGCATAGTGACGAGTTGCTGTTTGATATTCAACATGAGCTGTGTTAATCGTGATACCACGTGCTTTTTCTTCTGGTGCTTTATCGATTTGATCATAACGAGTGTATTCAGCACCACCAACTTCAGCTAAAACCATTGTAATAGCAGCTGTTAAAGTTGTTTTTCCATGGTCAACGTGACCAATTGTTCCAATGTTAACATGTGGCTTACTTCTATCAAATTTTTCTTTTGCCATATTTTTGTTTTTCCTCCTAAATTTTTCTTTTCTTTTACTATTTTAATAAATTTTATAATGAAAATCAATATATTTAATAATTTATTGACTTTTATTATTTTCCTTTGGTAAGTTTTTCAACTACTGAGGCTGGAGCTTGTTCGTAGCGTGAAAATTGCATTGAGAAAATTCCTCTACCTTGAGTGATTGAACGTAAGGTTGTAGCATAACCAAACATTTCTGAAAGTGGTAATGAAGCATGAATGATTTGAGCATTTTCCTTGTTTTCAAAACCATCAATACTACCTCTTTTAGCCGAGATATTTCCCATTACATCACCCACATATTCTTGAGGAACAATTACTTCAACTGACATAATTGGTTCAAGAATAACTGGATTACATTTTCTAGCGGCTTCTTTTAAAGCTAGAGAAGCAGCGATACGATAAGCAGCTTCACTTGAATCGACATCGTGATATGAACCATCAAATAAAGTAGCTTTGATATCAATTGCTGGATAGCCAGCAACTAGACCACCAGTCATAGCATCGATAAGTCCTTCTTTTGTTGGACGAATGAATTCTTTTGGAACTGTACCACCAACAATGGCATCAACAAATTCAAAACCTTTGCCAGGGTTTGGTTCAAACTTAATCCAAACGTGACCATATTGACCTTTACCACCACTTTGACGAACATAACGTCCTTCACAATCAGCTGATTGTAAAATGGTTTCACGGTATGCAACTTGAGGAGCACCGATATTTGCTTCTACTTTAAATTCTCTTTTTAAACGATCAACGATAATTTCTAGATGTAATTCACCCATACCACTGATAACTGTTTGACCTGTTTCGGCATCAGTTTTAGTTTTGAATGTTGGATCTTCTTCAGCAAGTTTTGCTAAAGCAATTGCTAGTTTATCTTGATCATTTTTAGATTTTGGTTCAATAGCTTGCGAAATAACTGGTTCTGGAAAGACCATAGATTCTAATGTAACTGGGAAATTTTCATCAGTTAAAGTATCACCAGTTGAAACATCTTTAAAACCAATTGCAGCAGCAATATCGCCACTATAAACCTGGTTGATTTCTTTTCTTGAATTAGAATGCATTTGAAGTACACGACTGAATCTTTCTTTTTTACCTTTTGAAGAGTTATAAACATAACTTCCAGCAGTAATTGAACCAGAATATACTCTAAAGAATGTTAATTTACCAACGAATGGATCAACCATGATTTTAAATGCTAAAGCAACGAATGGTCCTTCATCATTTGGAATACATTGAACTACTTCACCACTGCTATTTAAAGTACCAGTTGCTGGTTGAATATCAAGTGGAGAAGGAAGGTAGTCAACTATTGCATCAAGTAATAATTGAATACCTTTATTTTTATATGAAGCACCACATAAAACCGGGAAGAATTCGCCGGTCAAAACGCCTTTTCTGATAGCGTTTTTGATGTCTTGAATAGTTAATTCTTCGCCTGATAAATATTTTTCACAAAATACATCATCGAATGAAGAAATTGCTTCAAATAAAAGTGTTCTTAATTCTTCTACTTTATCATTAAATTCACTAGGAACTTCTTCAACACTGATTTTAGTTCCCATATCATCGTTGTAATAATATGCCTTTCTTTCGATAATATCGATAATTCCATGGAATTGATTTTCTCTTCCAATCGGATATTGAATCGCACAAGCATTGGCATTTAATCTTTTATGCATTGAAGCAACACACATTTCAAAGTCTGCTCCAATCGCATCTAACTTGTTTGCAAATACGATACGAGGGACATTATACTTACTACCTTGGCGCCAAACGGTTTCAGTTTGTGATTCAACACCATTTTTACCATCTAAAACGGTAACAGCTCCATCAAGAACTCTTAGAGATCTTTCAACTTCTGCTGTGAAATCTACGTGTCCTGGAGTGTCAATGATATTAATTCGATGACCTTTCCATTCAGCAGTAGTTGCTGCACTGGTAATTGTAATACCTCTTTCTCTTTCTTGTTCCATCCAGTCCATGGTAGCAGCACCATCATGTACTTCACCCATACGATGATTTACACCTGTAAAAAACAATATTCTTTCAGTTGTTGTTGTTTTTCCAGCATCGATATGTGCCATAATACCAATATTTCTTGTGTTTTCTAAACTAAATTTTCGCGCCATAATTTCCCTCCATCAACGACTAAACTTAAATTACCAACGATAGTGAGCAAATGCTTTGTTAGCTTCTGCCATTTTGTGAGTGTCTTCACGTTTCTTAACTGAAGCACCAGTTCCATTAGCAGCATCAATGATTTCATTTGCTAAACGTTCTACCATTGTTTTTTCATTACGATTTCTTGAAAAATTAACTAACCATCTAAGGCCTAGAGTAATTTTTCTTTCTGTAGATACTTCAACTGGAACTTGATAGTTTTGACCACCAACACGACGAACTTTTAATTCAAGTGTTGGAGTAATGTTTGCTAATGCTTTTCCAAAAACATCAACAGCATTTTCGCCAGTTTTCTTTTCTACTAATGCAAATGCATCATATAAGATGGTTTTAGCTGTACCTTTTTTACCATCTAACATTAATTTGTTAATTAATTTTGTGACTAGTTTTGAGTTATACACTGGATCAGGTAAAACATCTCTTCTAGCAACTTTTCCTTTACGTGGCATATTTGTTTCCTCCTAATCCTTATTATTTAGCTTCTTTTGGCTTTTTTGTTCCATATAAAGAACGGCCTTGCTTGCGGTCTTTAACTCCCGCACAGTCACGAGTACCACGGATAATGTGATAACGTACCCCTGGAAGGTCCTTAACACGGCCTCCACGGATTAGAACAACTGAGTGTTCTTGTAGATTGTGTCCTTCACCACCGATATAAGCTGTAACTTCATAACCATTACTTAAACGAACACGGGCATATTTTCTATTAGCAGAATTTGGTTTTTTAGGAGTCATAATACTTACACGTGTGCAAACACCCTTTTTTTGAGGTGAATTCACTTTGATTTCTTTCTTTTGTAGTGAATTGCGGCCTTTGCCAAGAGCAGGAGCTTTTGATTTTTCTTCAATTTGTTGTCTGCCTTGACGTACCAATTGATTAATTGTTGGCATGCTCAATTTTCCCCTTTCTTTTTAAACACACTTTACCAGGTGTTTCAATTATCTTCTTTAAAATAAAGTTTCGTTTCCGAAACCAACATGCGAACTAATTCTAGCAAAGCAGTTTTTGAAAGTCAACTTTTTTTTGAAAAAGTTTTTGTTAAGTACCTTTACAAAGTAAAAAGAGTGATTAAAACCTATCCTTAGTTCTAGTCACTCTAATACTTTAAGCGGCAAATTCTTCTTTAATAAATTTCTTATAAACTTGTTTTACTTGCTCTGCATTAGCGTTTTTTACTTGATAAAAGCCATTGTTTTGCATGAAGTTAAATACTTTTTGTTGATTGTCTTGAGTATCATCTAACATATCAAGCAATAGATTCTTTAATTTAACGTTAGCACATTCTAAAGCAAAAGTATTAAGTAATGTTGCAAGTTCTTTTTCATCATTTAATAAATCTTCAAGTATTTCTTTATCTTGCATAGCACACCTCTAATTTAAATGTTCAAGTAAATCTTGAAAGTTTACTTTGTTGCGGTTTAATAAATCATCGCAGATTTTTTTAATTTTTTTATCACTACAAATATCTTTATAATACGCCGCTTTTTTAATAGCTACTGCAAAATGGGATAAAATATCCTCTACTCCTGAAAGTTCTTTTGTCGTTATTTGATTAGTCATATTCCTTCCTTTCAAAGTGATTCATCACTTTCTAAAAGAAGTATTGACAATAATTTTAAAAATATACCTTAAATATAATAAATATCAGTTACAACAATAATAATCATTAATATGATTAAAATAAGACCATAAATAACATTATTAAATAAATTGTTTTTTTGTTTATTTTCATCGTTATTTAAACTAAAAATAATAAACATAGTTGCAACTAATATGAATTCACATAGAAATCCATAAAAATTAAAATGTAAGATAAAAAAGAAACTAGAAAGCAGTTGAATAGTTAAACTAATCATAAATGCTAGATGAATCTTTTTATTAATAAATAAGGATATAATACTTAATGCTATGACACTAACTGAAGATAATAATAATAAAACTGTGGCAATTTGATGAAACAATGATAATGGATGTGAATTAAAGATATTAACTAACCAATAATTACGATACCATTTATCAAATTCATCATGATAAACTTTTTCAAGAATTGGAAGGCTCAAGCATAAAACAATTAAAAGACATTCTAAAGAAATTAAAACAATGTTTAATATTTGTGATTTAGTTAGTTTCTTATTCATTTAAGTCACCACTCTTTTTTTCTTTACGTTTATCATTTATACTTAAAATCCATTGATAGATCTTTTTATTAAATACAATTCCTATAATAGAAATAACAACCATAACTCCCATAATAACTCCAGCAACCCATAGATTATCACCTAAAATAGCATTGCCAGCAAAAGTGGAAGGAATAATTGAAGGAATTCTAGCAATTATGGATACTAAAACAAACTTATGAATACTAATTGTAGTAAATGGAATTAAAAAGACTACAAAATCTTTAGGTATTCCTGGAATTAAAAAGAAAAAGAATAAAATAATCAAAGCTCTACCAGGTTCATTTAAAAACTTAAACCTCGTGAATTCTTTTTCTTTAACATTTAGACTAGCAAATGGTTTTCCTAATAATTTAACCAAATAATAAATCAAATAATTAGCAATAGTAAGACCTAGTAAACACAATAAAGTGCCAACCCATGGACCAAACATAGCACCCGCAACAATTTCGACAATTTCACCTGGTATAAAAGCCACTAGAATTTGGAATATATCGACTAATAGCAAGATTAAAAAGCCGACAAAACCGGTGTTTTTAATCTTTTTCATGATTTCTTCTTTACCATTTTTATCAGAAAACAACTTGAAAAAATCAGAAAAATAAAAACATAAAAAAATGATGATTCCAAGAATCAAAACAATGGCTGTTATATTGATAACAATCATAGCAATTTTTGCTTTTGAATACTTATTTTTTTCCATTTTTTCAGTCCTCAAACTTATTATATACAAAATAAATAAATATAACAATTTTATTTTTATGCGTTGAAGTTTAATGTATTTAGACTTATAATGTATTTTACAGCGGGGACCTGGAAAGGGTGTTCAAATCCATATGAAAAAAGCTAAAAGAATAAGACACATAATTTTTAAATCCATGGTTTTAATTGCATATGTTGCTTGTGCAACCACTATTGTTGTGGAATCATGCATGGCTGGTAATGATAGTGCAAAACAAAGCAATTCCGTTGGTCAATCTTTAGGTGGAATTATTAATAATTTTTCTAAGGATCAAACAAAATATGTTCCTGTGGCTGATGTTGCAGTTAAAAATAAGCCGATAGAAACGGATATTTTATATGTTGGTGATACATATCAAGTAGAAACCGATGTCTTTCCACAAAAAGCAACAAACCAATCATTAACTTATGAAAGTTCTAATTTAGATGTTGCAACTATCGATGACACTGGTTTGATTACTTTTCTTGAAAGTGGAACTAGTAAAATAACTGTTACAAGTGATGATAATAATAAAATAACTGATCATTTTGAAGTTTTAGTAAATGATGTTATTGCAACTGATATAAATGTTAAAATCGATAATGCTATTTATAATGAAACTGATGAGTTTTATACAATTTATTTAGGTCATAGTTATCCAATATTTGTAGATGTTTTACCAGATAATACAACTGATAAAAGTTATGAATATGAGTATAATAGTTCAAGCATTTCAATTCAAGAAGATACCATTACAGCTTTAAGTTATAATCAATTACAACCTATTTCTATCACTGTTAAATCAACAGTTGATGATACAGTTAAAAAAGAATTTAAAGTTGTTGTTGACTTTGATGAAATAACTGAACCTACAAGTATGGAATTTAATGAAGGTTCTTCTTCAAGTCTATTAATTGGTCAAACTAAAAAATTAACCATTAAATATTTACCAGAAAACGTAAGTTTTACCAGGGCTAATTATACAAGCAGTAACATCAATGTGGCTACTGTTGATAGTACTGGTAAAATTAAAACTGTTGGCGTTGGTACAACTACAATTACAGCAACTAATGCTAGAAACAATTCATTTAAAGCCACTCATGAATTAACTGTTAATCCATTACCTAATGTAACTGGAATAAAAGTTACTTCAACAATTAACAATCTAGTTATTGATTCAACAAAAATAATAACAATTACACCTATTCCTTCAAACGCTAAAATTGATATGAAGTTAGCATCATTTACTTCAAATAATCCTGCCATTGCAACTGTTACAAATACTGGTAGAGTAAAAGGTATAAGTGAAGGAAGTGCATCAATTTCTGTTACTTATAATAATAAGTTTAATGCCACTGTTAAGGTTAATGTTATCAGAAAAACTGAAACCAATGTTGTAAATATTTCCGTTAAAAACAAGAAAAATTCAATTTATAAAGGTGAAACAATAGCCGTTAATGATCTAGTTGACATTCAAGTTACTTCAAACAATAATGCCTTAAATATTGCTAATGAAGAATTTGAATTTGAACCATTGATAAGTAGTCAAGTATCAAGTAGTCTATATAATCCTGATGATTATGATGGAATGGAATTTGATACTAATGAAATGGTTACTTTTAATGAAACAAATAAGACAATTACTGCTAAAAATAATGAAGGATTTGCTTTCTTTAGAGTTTATCATGTGGCCAGTGGTAAATATGCTAATTTCAAATTTGAAATACAAGAAAGACTTCCTGAAGATTTAAGCATTTTATATAACAATAAACCTGTTGAAGATAATATGGTTTCAATTTATGTTCCTTCTTTAATGCAATCTAACCATTTAGGAAAAGGCCAATTACATTATTTAAGTTTACAATTTGTCGATAAAAACGCCACTTTTAAAGAATATGAATGGTCAATGAAGACAATTGAAGGTAGTAATGTTTTACGTTATGAAAAACGTGAAGAAGAAAATAGTGTTACTCTTTATCCTATTAGTGAAGGTATTGTTGAAATCAAAGCAACCATTACTTCACCGATATTAAAATCAACAACTTCTACTTCACTTATTGTAAATGTAAGTCATAATGATTTAGAAGAAATGTCCTTATTAGATTTAACAACATCTACTCCTCAATTAATTAATGATGAATTAATTGTTTATAAATCTCAATTAGTTGAACTTGGTGTTACTTCTACAAAAACTTATTCACGTGCTTTATTTAAATGGAGTTCATCAAATCCAAAAGTAGCTAAAGTTAATTCACATGGTATCATCAATACTATTGAATCAGGAACTACTAAAATTACAGTAACTAATCTCTATGGTGAAAAAGCTACTAAATCATTTACATTAACAGTTATTAATCATTTAGGTTTTAATGAATCTAAGCCATATGAATTAACTGGTATAAGTATCAAAGCAGTAGCAAAAGATACCTATGAAATGACTAACGGAACTAAAGCAAAAATTAAAATAAATTATGCTGATAATGTAACTTATACCAAAGTTAGTTATAAATCATCTAATGAAAAGATTTTAAAAGTAGGTAAAGATGGCATTATTATTCCTTTAAAAGTAGGAAAAGCAAAGGTTACAATTACTTATGATGATGGTATTAGCGTTGCTAAACCATTAACTCAAACAATAACAATTAATATTAAAAAACTACCATTAATTACTGATTTTAGTAGTTTTGTCTTTTATGTTAGAAAAGGCCTTGGTCATTTTGGAGTTTTCTTTTTACTAGCAATTGTCTCATTACTTACTTATTTCTTATTCTTTGATAAGGATCGTCGTTACATAGGTATTATATTCCATTTCATAATTGGTTATTTATTAGCCTTAGGTACAGAAATTATTCAAGCAACAGTTCCTGGTAGAGTTGGAAAATACACTGATGTCGATATTGATTTTTCAGGCTTTATGATAGGAACTGCAATCTTCTTTATCGTTTATTTGATTAAATATTTTGTTTCATTTATTCATAAAAAAATAAAACAAAAGAAAGAAGCAAAACTGCTGGTGAATAAAAATGAATGAAATTTATAAATGCCCAGTTTGTAATAAAGGATTGCATAAAGATAATAACACTTATAAATGTGAGTTAAATCATAGTTATGATATTTCAAAACATGGCTATATTAATCTATTACTAGCTAATCAAATACATTCACTTTTTCCGGGTGATAGGCCTGAAATGATATTGGCAAGGAAAAGATTCTTACATGAAAATTATTATCATGTGCTAAGAGAAAAACTAGTAGAAGTCATTAAAAATTATTTAAGTGAAGTCACTGTTTTTTGTGATCTAGCCTGTGGTGAAGGATATTATACAAATTATATTCATCAAGAAATTTCAAATAATCATTCTTTTATTACCTATGGCATAGATTTATCTAAACAAGGTATCATTGAAGCCTCAAAAGAAGCTAAAAGATTAAAACTTAATAATGTTTTCTATAGTATTGGTAACTTAATGTATTTACCATTTCTTGATAATAGTTTTGATATTATGCTCAATTGTTTTGCTCCAATGGTTAGTGATGAATTTAGTCGTGTTTTAAAAGAAAATGGCATCTATATTCGCGTTTTACCCGGCAAAAATCACTTATATGAACTTAAAAAAGTATTGTATGAAAATGTTTTGTTTAATGAACCAAAAGAAAAAGATATAACTAATTTTTCTTTAATTGAACAGATATCTATTGAAAAAAAGGTGTTACTTAAAAACAATCAAATGATTCAAGATTTATTTATGATGACGCCTTATTATTACAAAACATCAACTGAAGCTATTAAAAATTTAAATGCATTAAATGAACTTGAAACAACTATTGCATTTGAAATTTTAATTTATAGAAAAACTGGAGGTAAATAAAATGAAATATGCAGTGCAATTATATTCTTTAGCAAATTATATCAATCAAAATGGTTTAGAAAGTGCTCTTAAAATGGTAAGTGAAGCCGGTTATGAAGGTGTTGAATTTGCCGGTTTCTATAACCTTGAGCCTAAAAAAATCCATGAATTACTCGACAAATATCACCTAAAAGCTATTTCTAGTCATACTGGTCTTGAAGCCATTAAAAATTCTCTTCCTTACTTTTTAGAACTAAACATTTCATATGTCATTGTTCCTTATATAGGTTTCGATAGTTGGTTAAATAATGGTAGTAATATCATTAATCAATTTAAAGAACTTCAAGAATTTTTAAAGCCTTATGGTATTACTTTAGGTTATCATAATCACGCTCATGAATTTAAAGATGGTAATGATTTTATAGCTTATCTATATAAAAATTTATCGACAGTTTCATTAGAATTTGATGTTTGTTGGTTAACTATAGCAAGACAAGATATAGAAGTTATAATGGATACATATCATGACAATCTAAAACTAGTTCATATTAAAGATGCTTCTAATTTTGATGATGTTTCCTTAGATGTTCCAGTTATTGGACACGGTATAGTTGATATGTATACAGTTTTTAAAAAGGTAAACCAATATGAACTTGAATGGGCTATCTTAGAAGCCGAAAATATAAAAGGTGATATTCTTAGCTATTTAAAAGATAGTTTAAAGAGTATGAAATGGTTTGAAAATGCCACTTTGTAAGTTTTTTTGCACATGAAACTTACATTTTTTTATTTAATATTAAATAAAAGTATTGTATAATAACAATGAAAGAGGTGACTTTAATGGGTTTTTTCAGAAAACAATTAATTAATGTTATCGATTGGAACGAAGTCGATTCACAAGAAATGGTTTATCGTTTCCCATGTGAAGGTAGTGAAATTAAAAATGGTGCACAATTAACTGTACGTCCTTCACAAGTGGCTATTTTTGTAAATGAAGGTATTATTACTGATGTATTTAGTGAAGGTAGATATCAATTAACTACAGCTAATTTACCAGTGATGACTAAATTACTATCATGGAAATATGATTTCAAATCACCATTCAAAGCTGATGTATATTTTGTAAATACACGTCAATTTCCTAATTTAAAGTGGGGTACTGCTAATCCTATTATGACTCGCGATAGCGAATTTGGTATGGTAAGAATTCGTGCTTATGGTAATTATTCTATTCGCGTTGTCGATGCAGCAAAATTCTTAAAAGAAATTTTTGGTACTTTACCAAGTTATTCTACAAAAAATATTCAAGATCATATTAAAACTATCGTAGTTTCTTCATTTAGTGATTACATTGCTGAAACTAAAATGCCTATTTTAGACATTGCTAGAATGTATGATGAAATCGGTAAAGGAACTGCTGAAAAAGTTCGTGAACATTTAAATGAAATTGGTTTAACAACAACTTCAGTAATTGTTGAAAATATTTCTCTTCCTGAAGAAGTTGAAAAAGCTATTGATAAACGTTCTTCAATGGCTGCCATTGGTGATTTAAATGCTTATGCTAAATATCAAACAGCTGATTCTATTAAAGATGCTGCTAATAATCCTGGTGGAAGTGCAGGACTTGGCGTTGGTATTGGTGCAGGAGTAGGTATGGGTAGAATGATGAGCGAAGCTATGAATACTGCTAATTCAGCTGAGCCTAAAATCTATGTCCTAAATGTGGTAAAGAAAATCCAGCTAAAGCTAAGTTTTGTTCTGAATGTGGACAATTACTTCATCCTATGATGGTTAAATGCGTTAAATGTGGTAAAGATATTCCTCAAGGAACTAAGTTCTGTCCTGAATGTGGGGCTGCTCAAGTGGTTTCAATGGTTGAATGTCCTAATTGCCATGCTAAAGTTCCTGACAGTGCAAAATTCTGTCCTGAATGTGGCAAAACTTTAAAATAATCTTTAATGCAATCATTTGATTGCATTTTTTATGGAGGGGTTATCATGGATGAAAATGTTACTCAAAATAAACAAGAGCAAATAAATGATGAAATTAAAAACCAAGATGATTTAATCATTGGCAAATGTATCAATTGTGGCTCTACTGTTAGATTTAATCCTGATAAACAATGTTTAGTTTGTGATAATTGTGGTTCTACTTTTAAAATTCCAAAATCACTTGAAAAATTAAAAGAAAATGATTTTTCAGATTATGTTCAAAAATTTAAACATAGCAATGATAATTCTTTATCAAAAGCTAATCAATATACTTTAACATGTGAAGACTGTGGGGCTACTATTACCATTGATAAATTTGATTTATCAGTTACTTGCCCATTTTGTGGTTCTCATAAAACTTTAAAGCAAGATGCTAATAAAGAAATAGTAATTCCTATTGAAGGAATTATTCCTTTTATGTTCTCTCTTGATGAATGCAATAAACAATTTACATCTTGGCTTCACAATAAAGCTTTAGCACCTAACAAATTAAAAAAAGGCTTAATAAAGCCTGAATTTGTCGCTTGTTATTAACCATTTTGGACTTATGATGCTAATACTTTTAGTTCCTATTCAGCCATGAGAGGAACATATTATTATGTAACTGTTTCTAGATATAATCCTGCTACTAAACAAACTGAATACGATCGAGAAAGAAGAATTAATTGGGTTCCAGTTCATGGTACTTATGACTTTTTCTTTAACGACGTTGTTATTAGAGGATCTGAAAATAAATTAGATGAATATATTAACAAAGTAACTAAATATGACCTTAAAAAGGTCGTTAAATACGATGAAAAATATGTTTTAGGATATCGTGCTGAACGTTCTTCATTAGATTTAGTAGAAGGCTTTACTAGAGCTAAAAATGTAATGCAAAATCATTTAAGATATCTAATTAGATTACAAATTGGTGGCGATGAAGTTAGCAATTTAAAGATTGATACTAACTATCAAGATATTACTTTTAAACAACTGTTATGCCCTATCTACCTTGCGCGTTATAAAGTAAAAGGTAAAAAGAATTATTACTATTATGTAATCAATGGTGAAAACGGTAATGCTTATGGTGATTATCCAATGTCTACTGCTAAGATATTATCAATTGTCTTTAGTATTTTAGCATTTATTCTATTTTTAATTTTAGCAATTTATTTTGCAACTCGTTAATAAGCAAAATCAAAAGAAATTACAAATCAGTTTCTTTTGTTATATAATACTAACTGAAAGTGGTGATGTTATGCCTAACTTTAATAAATATGGTTTAAAACAAGAAGTCTTAGAATCAATTAAAAATATTGGCTTTACTAAGCCAACAAAGATTCAAGATATTGTCATTCCAGTCGCATTAAAAAAGATAAATTTAATTGGTAAAGGTAAAACCGGCAGTGGTAAAACTCATTCTTTTTTAATTCCAATTGCAAATCGAATTGAAGTAGATAATCCTAATTTACAATGCATTGTATTACTTCCTACCAGAGAATTATCTTTACAAATTTATCAAACCTTTAAAGAATTCTTTAAAGATAATTTTAGTAATTTAAAAATAACTTGTCTTACTGGTGGAAAAGATTCTAAAAGAGATTTAACTAAGTTAAATGTTACTCCACAAATCTTAATTGGTACACCAGAAAAAATCAAAAAAATGACGGTCGATACGGGAGCTGTTAATCTTTCAACCGTTAATACTTTTGTTATTGATGAAGCTGATATGACCTTAGAAATGGGATTTTTAAATGAAGTCGATATGATTGCAAATTTAGTCGATAAAAAGGCGCATATTATGGTTTTCAGTGCTACCATTCCAGTTGGTATTAAACCTTTTTTAAAGAAATATTTAAGAAACCCTGTGTTACTAGAAGATCAAACTGCTGTTGATAATCAAGATATTGAACATATCTTGTTTCCATGCCGTGGTAAATCAACTAATGAAACTTTAAAACTAGTCTTAGAAAACATTAATCCTTATGTCTGCTTAATCTTTGCTAATACAAAAAAAGAAGTTGAAGAAACATATAAATATCTAACCAGTTTAAATTATGATGTAGCCATGATTCATGGAAGTTTACAATCTAGAGAAAGAAAAAGAAGCATTAAGAAATCTTTAAATGGTGAATTCAAATACATTGTTGCTAGTGATATTGCTAGCCGTGGTATAGATATTCCAGGTGTTAGCCATGTTATTTCTTTAGGTTTTCCTAAAAATAATCTAGAGTTTTATTTGCATCGAGCTGGTAGATGTGGTAGAAACAATGTCACAGGTAAATGTATTTCCTTATACCACAATCAAGATAAGCAAACAATTCAAAAACTGATGAGTATGGGTATTCAATTTTCTCATCAAGAAATCAAAAATGATAAATGGGTTGTTTTAAAAGATTTTGATGCTAGAACTAGAAGAGTTAATAAAAAAGTAAGTGAAGTTGATTTAGAAATCAAAAAAGTAGTTATTCAAAACAAAAATAAAAAAGTTAAACCTAACTATAAAAAGAAAGTAAAACAGCAAATCGATAAAATAAAACGTAAACATCGTCGTGAAGTAATTCAAAAAGATATTAAAAAAAGACAAATTAAACGTGCGATTGAAAATAATAAAAACAAAGGAAGTGATTTATCATGATTATTGGCTGTCACGTAGGAATGTCTTCTCCTGAATATTTATTAGGATCTTGTAAAGAAGCGACTAGTTATAATGCTAACACATTTATGTTTTATACAGGTGCTCCTCAAAATTCAATTAGGACTGATTTAAAGTATTTAAAAATTGAAGAAGCAAGACAATATTTAAAAGAACATAACATTGATATTGAAAATGTTGTTGTTCATGCTCCTTATTTAATCAATCTAGCTAATTGTGAAGACGTAGAAAAACTAAACCTATCAATGAATTTATTAGATACTGAAGTTAAAAGAACTTTAGCAATTGGTACTAAATATCTAGTTTTACATCCTGGATGTTCCTTAAAAGCCGATAAAAATGTGGCTATAAAACAAGTTTCAAATTGTTTAAACACAATTATTGATAACAATCCAGGTATTGTGATTTTAATTGAAACAATGGCTGGTAAAGGTAGTGAAATTGGCATTAACTTCAATGAAATAAAAACTATTATTGATGGAGTTAATAACAAAGATGCAATTGGTGTTTGTTTAGATACTTGTCACATTAATGATGCTGGTTATGATTTAACAAAAATTGACGATTTACTCGACGAATTTGATAACATCATTGGTTTAAATAAATTAAAAGTTTGTCATATCAATGATTCTAAAAATGAACGCGGAGCTCATAAAGATCGTCATGAAAACATTGGTTATGGTACAATTGGCTTTGATAACTTATGTTCATTTATCTATAACAAAAGACTTGAAGGTAAAATATTTATTCTAGAAACCCCATGGGTTCAATGTGTACGCAAAGATGTTTATCAATACGTTGCTTATCCACCTTATAAATTTGAAATAGAAATGATAAGAAATAGAAAGTTCAATGAAAATCTAGAAAAAGATATTGATGAACTTTATAACAAATAAAAACGAGAGTTGAAAAACTCTCATTTTTATTAATCATTTTCGTAAGCTTCAATAATTTTTCCTACTAATGGATTTCTTACAACATCACTGCTTGAAAACTCAATAAAGTCGATTCCATCGATAAATTTTAAGATTTTTTTGGCATGTAACAAGCCACTATTTCTAGGATCTTTTAAGTCAATTTGTGATTCATCACCTGTTATAACCATCTTAGAACGATTGCCAAGTCTAGTTAAAAACATTTTCATTTGAATTGGTGTTGTGTTTTGTGCTTCATCTAGGATTACAAAGGCATCAGATAATGTTCTACCTCTCATATAAGCAAGTGGAGCGATTTCTATGATTTCTTTTTCAAGATATTTAATGGTTGTTTCTTTTCCTAAGATATCATTAAGAGCATCATAGATAGGAATTAAATATGGACCTACTTTTTCTTTAAGTTCACCCGGAAGAAATCCTAGATTTTCACCAGCTTCAACAATTGGTCTAGTAATAATAATTTTTTGAACTTTATTTTGTTTTAATTGTTCAATAGCATAAGCGACAGCTAGATATGTTTTTCCAGTACCTGCTGCACCGGTTGCAAATACTATGGTATTATCTTCTAAAGCCTTATAATATTCTGCCTGGCTATATGTTTTTGGTTTGATTGGCTTTTTTTGATAAGTATGAACAAAAATAATGTTTTCTTGGATATTTTTTTGTTCATCTTCAATGGATTTAATCAATTGATTTAATAAAATTTCATCGATTTCTTCACCTTTTTTAATTGCACTAACCATCAAACCAAATAATTTACATACATTATTTAATGTATTTCCTTCGGCAACAACTACCATATTTTCATTATTGCCTTTGATTTGAATATTAAAATATTTTTCAATTTGTTTGATATTTCGATCATTGACACCATAAAAATTAGCTATTTCATTTACTGTTAATTCAGAACCATTTAAAGAAACATTGCATTCCATTTAGTTTATCATTCCTTTGTTATATCTTCGATACAGGTAAAATGAACTCTCATACTAATCATTTTGCCTTCTTTTTTAAATATTAACACATTTTCTTTTTGAATGCTTTCTTTTTTATCAAAGTTTTTAGAAATATCAATTCTTGCTTGCATTAATAGTTTGCTAAATATTTCAACTTCATCATATGGTTCGTTTTCTTTTAGGCTATAATTTAAATCAACAATGTACCAAGTATAAGCATAAACTGCTCCATAAGTACCAACATAGACATCTTCGTTTTTATCAGTTGTTACAACATCACGAACTAGTAAATCACCTTTTTTAACATAATCATTTATTTTTACTACTTTTTCACCATTTTTTATATCAAAAGCATAGATAACTCCATCTTTTGTTGCATATAAAGAATTATTTAGTAATACTGGCGGATTTGATTCTCTTTTGATTAAGAATTTAGCTGTGATGGCTGAACCATTGTTTCTTAATTCAAGCCATTCAATTTTATCTTTTAAATCATATAAAATCTTTTCTTCAATGATTAGTAAGGATTCGTTACTTATCTTACTCATACCAATTTTAATTTGATTCTTTTTCAAATTTTCTTCAATTAATGGATATAATTGTCTAGCATTTCCTGAGATATTTATTTTCCAGATGCGATTACTATATAAAAAGAATAAAACAATTGAAAAAATTAAAGCAATCAGCGTGGTCTTAAACTTAAAGAAATTTTCAAAAATATGAAATAAACCAACACTTTTAATAATTTTAGGATTAATAAAAACTTTTTTTATACGATTACGACAATAAGGTGACGCTAAGAATTGATAAGTATAGGAATCTATTTTAGTTAGTTTATAAATGCTTACTTGATTTGCTTTTAATTGGTTGATGGAGTTACAAATATCAAAGACAACTACTTCATATAAATCCAAAGATTTCATGCTACTATTTCTCCTAAATCATGAAACTTTAATAAAACTATTTCCCCAACTATGATGATTTCTGTTTTTTCAAGATAGGTTATACAAAGTCTAACTCCTTCAATAAAAACTTTTTTGTTTTTTAAGGCTACTATTATACAATGGTCACTAACTCTTAAAATCTTAGTAAACATTTGAATCCTAATTTCGTTTTCTTCTATATAAATCATTTTATCACCTAATAAAAAATATGCATAAATTATAAAAAAAATGAGTGTAATAAATTACACTCACATTAGTTGTTTTTAAAAATTAACGACCATAACCTTTACGACGAGCTTGTTCAGATTTTAATTTTTTGCGAATTCCAGGTTTCAAATAAAATTCTCTTTTTCGAGCTTCAGCGAGAGTTCCAGCTTTTGTAACTTGTCTTTTGAAACGACGTAAAGCATCATCAAGTGTTTCATTTTCACGAACAACAGTTTTTGGCATTTTATTTCCCCCCTTCCGAAGCAATAAATTTTACTACTTAAGTATAATTTTTTTTAAGGCTAATTGTCAAGATAAAATTCACATTTTAACGCATGAATTCCCTAAAATCTGGTAAATTTATCTTTAAGTGGCTAATTTTAAAAATAAAATTATAAAATTTTTATTAAAACACATACTATTTAAGAGGTGAGTTCATGAAAGATACAGGAATAGTTAGAAGAATCGATGAACTAGGAAGAATCGTTATACCTAAAGAAATTCGTAAGAATTTAAGGATTAATACCGGTGATAATGTTGAAATCTATATGGATGAAAATAATAAAATCATTTTAAAAAAGTTTTCTAGTTTATTTGGTATGGAAGAAGAATTGTTTAACATAGCCAAAGTTATCAATGAATTTAGTGGGGCAACAATTATTGTTACCGATATTGATAAAACCATTGTAAGTTATGGTAAAGATAACGAATTCTATATAGAACAATATATCGATAAAACATTATTAGAAGGTATTAATCAACAAAGTTTTATCAAAAAACAAAATTTTCATATTGTAACTAATCATGTTGAAAATCGTTTAGCCTATATCTTTCCTTTGTATTGTAAAGAGACTTTACATGGACTTTTTATCCTTCTTGAAAATGAACGTTCCTTACAAAATTGTGAAAATGATATCGCCCTTTATTTTAAAAAATTTATTGTAAAGCAACTCGATAGTTAATATAATAATTTTGGTGATGAAAATGCGTCTTGATAAGTATTTAAAAGTCTGTCGGATTATAAAACGAAGGGTAATAAGTAAAGATATTATTTCCTTTGGTCAAGTTTTATTAAATGGTAGGAAAGCAAAGCCGGCTTCAACTGTTAATGTTAATGATGAAATCACTTTATTTCTAGGAAATAAAAAAATTACCATTCAAGTGTTAAGTGTTGATAGTAAAATCAATTCAAAAGATGCTGTCACATCATTATATAAAATAATTAAAGAAGAAGTAATAACCTCTAATGAACCTGCATAAAGTTAATTAGGAGGTTTTTTATTATGGAAGAACAATTTAATAATGTAGTTCAACAAAATCACTTGATTACTTTAAAAGATCGTAATCTTTTAGACCTATCAGGAGTTAAAAACATTCAAAGTTTTGATAATCAAGAATTCCTAATTTCTAGTCCATATGGAACATTACACATTAAAGGAAAAGATTTAACTATTTCTAAAATGGATACTGATAATGGCGTTTTACAAATAAAGGGCCAAATTGATCAAATAAGTTATATCCAAGATAAAAAATCAGATGGCACTGATTCAAAGCCAAAAAAAGAAAACTTTTTTACTAAAATCTTTAAATAATGAGTCTAGGAAAGCAATTTCAAATCATTCTAATCTCATTTTTATTTGGAATGATATTTCTTGCGTGCTATGACATTTTTAATCGAACGTTTTATAAACTCAAAGGAAAATTAGTTCGTTTTGTCTTTGAACTAATTTTCTTTAGTGTTTTAGTAACGATTTATTATTTTGTCATCTTTTTAATTAATGATGGTATTCTTAGCATCTATATGCCTTTGTTTTTAATTATCGGTGGTCTAGTTTATTTGAAGTTTGTTTCCTCTCCTTTACAATGTTTATATGAAAAAATTGTTGGTCGAATCGAACAAAAACTAACTAAATTGCATCTTTTCTTTTTAAAAAAATGTAATATAATGAAATTAAAGTTAAGAAAACTCAGAGGACAAATTAATGAAAAGATTAAAAACAAACGAAACACCAAAACTATCCAAAAAAAGCAAGATTAAGATTGGTATCTTTATTTCCATTAGTGTTATTTGTTTTTTAGTTGTTATCTTTTTATTAATTAGATATCTCGTTCCAGTTTTTTAAATTTTTAATCTTCTTATTTATTTCGACAATGTTTTTAACATTGTTTTTTTATACTTTTCTTGGGTGATAATTATGACATTTGTAGAAACAGTATCAAAAAAGCAAAAATTATATCGAAATAGCATTTATATTTTTAAAATTCTAATTATCCTTATTTGTAGCTTACTTGCTCCATTATTTAGTTATAAAGGTCTCAATATTTTATTTATGATTCCTTTACTTTCGTTTTGTTTTTTTACTGGAATTGATTATTTTTTGTTTTCAATTGTAGGAATTTTAATTAGTTCAATTATAACTTATAATTCAAACACTTATTTTAGTGCTATTGCCATATGTTTATATTTTATTATCTATTTTTTATTTAAATTGTTTCATATTAAAAGCAGTCTAAATCATACTTTTAGTAGTACTTTTGCTATCTTTTTTAGTTATCTTGCTTTTCAAATTATCAATCATAGTATGAATTATCTTGAACTAGCTATTGTTTTAACAATTGCTTGTCTTATAAGTGTTTTATTTGCTTTAATCATTCATACCTTTCCTTTAAGAAGTATCATTTATCAAAATGAAAATTCTTTAATAATTTCATGTTTATTATTATCTTTGTATCTATCTTTTTTTAAAGTTTCTAGTGTTAGTATGATTATCATTAGGTTATTAATTTTAATATGCGCTATTAAGGTTAGTATTCAAGCAACTTTAGCTTTTTCATTTTCTTTATATTTAGCTTTTTTCTTACTTAATTATAATTATACTAATGAACTATTTATTATGATTCTACCGGCAATTATTGTTGGTTTCATGAAAGAAAATAAGAAATGGTTGATAACCTTATTGTATTTAATTTCAAGTATAATTTTTATCTTTCTTATAAATGGTAAAGATAGCAATTATCTATTACTTGAAGCAATTATAACAACCATTTTAATGATTTTTTTACCTTCGTTTATATTTAAACCAGTACTTAAGGTAGATAATTACTATGAAATGTATTTACAAAATCAAAAAGATATTGAAAATAAATTAGAAGAATTTTCTTTACTTTTTGATAGTTTAGCAAAACAATTTATCAAATCAAAACAAAGTAGAATTCTAGAACAAGCAAATGTTGAAGTCTTTGATAAACTATGTGCTAATTGTTTTAAAAATCAGTTTTGTCATCAAAATGGTAATCATCTTTTAATGAATTATGTTAAAGATGGTATTATGAATAACCTAAACGAAAACAAAATTAATTATGTTAAAATGAATTGTTTAAAAGCTGATGCTTATTTAAAATTAATCGATAGATTCATGCAAAGTTATCTTTTAAAGCATTATGAAAACGATGATTTATGTATCCTTAAAGACGTTGTTTCAAATCAATTTTTAGGCTTTAGTAAAATCATGAACAGTTATAAAGAACATTTAAAAGAAGACAAAATGATTGTTGCCAATATGTTTTATAAAAACATTAAACAAGAACTTGAGTGTTACAATTATGATGTTTTATATGTCAATAATTTTTCTACTATCAATCAATATTGTTTTGATTTAGCAATTGCTAATTGTTCAATTAAAGAAATTAAAAATAATGTTATGCCAACTATCAGTCGATTGCTTAATTGTTATCTTGAAATCATTGATATTCATTACAATAATCTTGTAAGCAATTATGTTGTTTTATCAATTCAAGAAACTAAAAAACAAACCATTAATTATTGTTATAAACAAAATGGAAAAGCAACCACTTATTGTGGTGATTCCTTGCAATGCATTGATTATCAAAATAAATTCTATTTAGCAATTAGCGATGGTATGGGTAATGGAATAGAAGCCAATGAAGAAAGTAAGTTTACCTTAGATGTTTTACTATCAACCATTAAAACAGGATTAACTCCAAGTGAAGGTATAACAATTTCAAATTCCTTACTAAAACTTAAAAATCAATATGATACTTATACAACTATTGATTTAATTGAAATAGATAAAACAACTTTAATTGCAAAGTTTTATAAAGCTGGAGCATTTTTAAGTCTAATTAGACACGATAATGAAATTAAAGTGGTTGAAAATTATGCTCTTCCCATTGGTATAGTTGATAAAATTACTCCAAATGTTATGGAATATCAATTACAACCTGGTGATACTATTTATATGATGAGCGATGGTTTAATTGATGAATATAACGAAGACATAAAAAATATAATTCTTAATAATAATGAAGAAAATTCAAACATTGCTATTAAAGAATTATATGATAAATTTATGGAACTAAAACAAACAAAAGATGATGTTACTTTTGTAATAATTGATATTAAAAAAGATTAGAAGCCTAATCTTTCTTACGATAATTTACTTTATGACACTTACGGCATCTTGCTTCATAGCATTCTTTTGCTCCTACTAAAATAATAGGATCATCATAATATGCCGCTTCACCATTGATAAGTCTTTGAGTTCTTGTAGCTGGTGCTCCACATTTACTACAAACTGCACTAAGTTTAGTAACAAATTCAGCTTTAGCCATTAAAGCTGCTACAACTGGAAATGGTTCACCTCTAAAATCAGTATCTAAACCAGCAACAATAACTCTTTTTTTAGCATCGGCTAGATTTTCACAGATATCAACGATTTCCATATCAAAGAATTGAACTTCATCAATAACTACAACATCAATATTAGGATCATTAATAACATTTTTAATTGGTGTTAAATCATTAGAAACAACATAACTTTGATAATGACTGCCAGCATGAGAAGCAATTTCATCAACGCTATAACGATCATCAATACTTGGTTTAAAAACATGAATTCTTTGTTTTGCATATTCAAGAACTCTAATTCTTTGAATTAATTCTTCTGTTTTTCCTGCAAACATACAACCAGTAATAACTTCAATCCATCCTAAATTATAGCGTCTATACATCATTTTTATTTTCCCCCTCAGCCACTATTTTTTCATATTTTTGATACAATTCATGAACTGTTTCGTGATTAAATGGAAACTCATGATTGATAATCATTTTCTTAACTTGACTAAATTTTGCTTTGATTATGTGATGTAAATCAAGTGAATAATCATACATATGACGATGCTTACGATATTCAAATTCATCTAATGATTTTATTTCATATGTAGGACTAACCTTGAAATCCAAATCATAATCAATATATTTAATACATTCTTCATCATAGATACATGGTGAAGCTATATTAACATAATAAAAAATGCCTTCATCGCGGAGCATACAAACAACGTTGTACCATGATTTTTTAAAAAAGATGGAGATAGCAGGTTCGTTAGCACGCCATCTTCTACCATCTGATTCAACAACTAATGAATGAGTACTACCACAGACTATATAATCTTCATTATCTTCGATTAAATAGGTTTGATACCAGGTTCGATGCACTTTTCCATTATGTTTAAAAGATATAATAACTATTTCTTTCATTGACATATTTTAAAACCTCACGACAAAAATTATACCATGCTTTTAAGGTCTTTTAAATAACAATTAAAAGAATTTTTTAAAACAATTTCAAACATATATTTTTTCTTTTAAATTACTTGTTTTTTCACAATTGCGACACACTTACAGACACCATTTTTCACAATTGCGAGGGGTTTTAGAGTGCCGTTTTTCACAATTGCGGGCACTTTTTAGGTGTCATTTTTCACAATTGCGAGATTACAATAAAATTTTTTATAATAAAAGTATCCATTCTATCGACAAATTTTAAAGTTAATGAAAACATTTAATAAAACAATTATTCCAAGGCTACCATTAATAATTATTGATAACTTTAATTTGCTATTTTTTGTTTTTAAATTTTCAGTCAATTTAAATATATTTTATTGCATAATAAAACCCAGTGTTTTCATTTCACTGGGTAAATAATGATCTATTGAATTTTTAATTGCTTTGTAATTAGTTTCTATTAGTTGAAGCAAAAATTCTAACAAGGTAAACAAAGATATTGATGAAATCAAGATATAAATGGAACGCACCATAAATTGCAAGAGATGAAGCATTAGGTGAATTATCCATCATATTTTTAATCCATCTAACATCAAATGCTGTAAGTCCGCCAAAAATAATCAAACCAACGATTGATACAGCAAGCATTAAAGTATTGTTATACCAGAAAATAGCACTAACTATTGACATAATTAACAAACAAGCTAAGCCAATTAAGAAAAAGTTAGAAGCTTTGCTTAAAGCATTTTTAAATAACGAACTTAAAGCAGCCATTAAGCCAAAATAGCCAGCACTAATTAAGAATATATAAAACAAATCACGAGCAGAAACAATATAGAATAAAAATCCAAAAGTTAAACCATTTAAAGCAGCATACAAGAAAAACAAAACAATTGTTTTAGTTGTATTTAATCTAAATAAAGCATTTTTACTTAAACTAATTGCAATAACTATTTGAACAATACCAGTAACAATAATAAACGGAAATGATATACTTGCCATAATAGCATTAGGACTAAGACTAATTAAAAAAGCAAATAGGGCTGTTACTAAAACACCAGCAAACATCCATAAAAACACTTTACTAAAATAAAAATTGGAACGTACCCTTGATTGGCTTTGTTCATCATAACTTTCATAGAATTGATTATCGTTATACATTTAAAAACCTCCTTACGAACTACTACTATTATAATTAGTTTTTCTATATAAATCTATACAAAAAATAAAAATATTAATATTTTTATTAACACTTATTTTCAAGAGCACAACTTGCTATTTTTTTATTTAAATAATCGATGCCATTTTGATTGAATTCATAACTGTTTTCTTGATAATATTTTTTGTTTTCTAGTAAAGATATATCAACAAATGAAGCATTACTTAATAAACAGACTTCTTTTAATGAATCATTTAAATTATTAAATACTTTTTCAAGTTCAGTTAATTTATTAAAACTAGCATTATAATAAGGTAAATAAAAGCCAACTAACATAATTTTAGCTTCATCATTTTTTAATTTAATTTCATCTATTATATGATAGGTATTTAAACTTGTTATTTCAATTTGTCGATTTAAAATGTCTAAATCATATTTTAATTCCTGATTAGTATATTTAATTTTGTCGGTCAAATCATTATTTCCTAGAAAAATAGTAATATAATTAGATAAATTAATAACATCTGATATAGCAATCATTTTTTGATTACTACTTTTCTTAATGTTTTCTTGTAACATTTTAAGTAAATTGCTACTGCTACAATTATTAAAGACAAATGTATCATCACCTTTGGTTATCTTTTTATTATCAACACTATCTAACATATATTTCATATGTTCCTTAACATATAATTTTTGACCTATAACCATATAAGTGTTTCTACTAATATTTGACTTATTTATTATTAAGGTAATCATTAAAATAATGCCTAGAATACAAAACATTGATAATGAATTAAAGATCTTTTTCTTATATTTTTTCATTGTCTATTATCCTTTCTATATGAACACCTAAGCTAGATAAATTTAAAACAATATCTTGATAACCTCTTTCTATTAATTCAGCACTTGTTAAATATGAAACACCTTTAGACATCAAACAAGCAAGAAGCATACCTGCTCCTCCTCTTAAATCATTACATTTAATAGTGTTTGCTATTAACTTATCACTTTTATCAATAAGCATGAAGTTATCGACAATTTTTACATTTGCATTTAACTTTTTTAATTCTTCAATATGCGATATTCTTTTAGAATATATGGTATCTATTATCATACTTTGACCATCTGCTTTTAGTAATAATGGACAAATAACTTGTTGTAAGTCTGTTGGAAATGATGGGTATGGACCAGTTACAATTTTTACTGGCTTTAAGTTATTGGTTTCATATATTGTTATTTCGTTTTCTCTTATTTCCATATGAATACCCATTTCAATAAAAATCGAAAGTAATGATCTCACTTGTCTAGAAATAATATTAGTAATCGTTAACTTTTTTGCTAATGCTGCTCCATAAATTAGGTATGTTCCACATTCAATACGGTCAGGCATAATGGTATAAGTACAACCATGCAGTCGATTATTTTTATGAATTATTATTGTTTTAGTACCTTCTCCATCAATATTTGCACCCATTTTCTTTAAAAACATTATAAAATCAACAATTTCAGGCTCGGTTGCAACATTTCTTAATACTGTTGTATCTTCTAACAAAACTGATGCTAGTATTAAATTAATAGTTGCTCCAACAGATGGAAATGATAGATTTATTTGTCTTGCTTTTAAATGATTATCACAAGAAATACAAACTTCATTATCAGTTTCAATTATTTTTGCTCCCATTTTTTCAAAACCATTTAGATGTATATCAATTGGTCTATTTTGAAAATTACAGCCACCAGGTTTACAAATATTTACTTTTTCAAACAAAGCCAGAAATGCTCCCATGAAATAATATGATGCTCTGAGTTTTTTAATCTTATCAATTCTTAAATCCTTATAAACAACGTTTCTACCGTCAATTTTTAAGATATGGTCATTATAATCAACTTTACAATTCAAATAACGTAAAATGTCGAGTAAATCATGAATATCTGTAATATTTGGCACATTATTTAAGATTACTATATCTTTAGCAAGTATTGCTCCTACAACAATAGCAAGAGATGCGTTTTTAGAGCCATTTATTTTAATTGTCCCATTTAGTTTAGTATTGTTTTCTACTTTATATATCATTGTTATTTCACCTCAATTCATTCTATGAATTGATATGCCATAACATGAAAAACATTTTATTAATGTTTTTTTAAGGTTTTTTTGATATACTTTAAATCGAGGTGCAAATTTATGAAAATTCAACGAGTCCTACTATTGAGTTTATTTTGTGTTGCTTCCCTTACATCATGTAATGAAAATTCAAACGAAATAAGCGTTTTACCATCTGTTGAACCTTTTAAAAACCAAGCTGAAGTTCGCTTCAGTTCTACTTTAGAATACACAACAGAAGATACTATCGGATATAAGATGCTTGTTCCATATACTGATACTTATCAAGTTAACTTTGGTAGTGTTGTTAAAAGTTATACTATTTTTGATGAAATTGGCAACGAAATCGAACAATCAACTAAATCTTTTGTAACAACCGAACTTCAAAAAGATAGTAGGATCTATGTTGTCCTAGAAGTTTTAAAGAATCATATCATTGAAACAACTGTTAAAGCTGTTAACCATGAAGCTGTTTTACCATATGATGTTGAATTTAGTCATAAACCAACCGATTTTAAAACAACAGGGGCTGCTAGTAGAAAAGCCACTGAAATAAAATATGTTAAAAGACCTAATGCCACATATGTTAATTCAAACAATCCAGAATTATTAACTAATGCTGATTTAAATCAAGCATTAACTAGAAATAATGTTACTGGTGAAGTCTTTTTTACTTTTGAACATAACAATGGTCCAACTCAAGCATTTTATTATGGCTATCAAGTAAAAAATGTAAGTAAGAAAAATATTTATATCACAATTAAAAATGTTGGTTTTCAATTAAATGGACCCGGCAGTTGGCTAGGTGAAGATGAATGGATTCAATTTTATAATACTAAATTTAATTTTGATACTTTTAATTGGAACGAACAACAAATGAAAACATTTAATGATTATTATGGTTTTTGTAACACTTATGAACCAAATTTATATCAACCTCAAACCATAGTTTTACCACCAAATGAAAAGATTTATGTCATGGGTGGAACAACATATGATAGTTATTTAAACTTCAATGCTTTCAATACAGCAAATAAATTAGTAAATGGCGGTTGTTCAAATGGTGCTGTTTTGTTTGATGTTGCAGGAGGTACAGCCCAAGCAACATTCTATGTTTATACTAGATATGATTTAATTGCTTATGAAACAGTTCATCAAGGCTATGTGGTAGAAAGAAATGGTAAAAATTTTGGAAGTCAATACATTGGTTATGATACATGTAATGGAATAGTTGATAATGAAATGGTATTTGAATTTGATGATTCAACAATTGCTCAAAAATTACCAGTTACATTTACAAATTATTATCAAGATCGTGTAAGTTATAATGGTGAACCATATGCAAAAATAAATAGCACAGCTCATAAACAAACCTTAACAGCTTGGACTACCCATAGTAATCCACAATACAATAGCACAGCTGTTGGAACAGACATGACACGATATATAACAATTGATGCTGTTACTAAAGATGAAGTTGTAATTGATTCTAACCATTATGATGGAAACGGAAACATTGCCAATATTGGTAATTGGATGATTGATTATCAAGACCGTTATAACTTTGTAAACAAAGGTGATAAAGATAGAAAGATAGTTCTTTCTGAAAATGATGGTGGTTCAATTGCTGTTATGATTCGTGATGTCACAGGTAAAATATTAGATAAAAAATATACTTTTACAAGTGTTGAAAAATTCCCATTTAACAATGAATATTATTCTTATTTATATACCTTAGATGTTCCAGCTCATAGTGTTATTCAAATAGCAATGGAATATAATTTATTAGCTAATTCTAATGGTGGAATAAGACATACAGTAAACTTAATTTAATAAACTAAAGATTTAAAAAAAAGATGATGCTTTTGGCATCATCTTTTTACACTTTTCAAACAACTATAAATAACTTCAAGTCGATTTTTATACATTCGTTTAAATTGGAGATAATTTTCTAAATATTTAGGCTCTTTTAAATGCTCTTTAGCATAATTGAAAAACAATGTTTCAATTCTAAAAAATGATTCATAAGTTATAACAATAGTAGCGTTGTAAAGATATTGTTTATTAGCATAAACTAGTAATGGTGTTGAATGAGTTACATCGCTAGCTATTTCATACCATTTACGATAACTAGTAAGACCAGCAAGTTTTTGTAAACCACCTAAGAAGTTAAACTTAATTGATTCATCATTAATAGTTTTACTTACCCAATGTAACCAACCATAGTTAATAAACTTTTCTTTATTAGATTTACTTACTTGTAGTGCTTCCATATCTTTTTTCATATTTTCTTCAATTTCAGCTATTTTTGCTTCATCAGTTATTTCATTACGATGATAAGAACCATATTCTAGATGTCTAAAATAAGCTTTTGATACTTCTTCATTAGAATCGTAAATAACTTTTAAAACACATTCAAGTTCATGAAGAGTACGCCATGAACTCATTGCTTCAGTTTCCAGGCCACTAGTTAATTGATTCAAAGTACTTTTAATTAATAACAAACATTTGGTAAAAATATCCATTAATAATTTATCTTTTGTAGTTTCAATTTTTAACGAGTAAAACAAGGTAAATAGTCGATTTATAAACATATTAAGACTTGATATTTCAACCGAATATTTGCTTCTTAAAGATTTACCAATTAAATTATCATAATCATTAAAAATCAATTTATCATAGACTAAATAAACTAGTTCCTTAATATAATCAGGATTATTTTCTAAATTTTCTATATCTTCTTTTTTTACAAATTGTAGATTAAAGATATGTTCTTCACAAATATAAACACAGATATCATAAACACTTAAGTTTTTAACCATAATGCTTTGAATGGATGTTTCTGAAATGAATTTTTTATATTTGGTATCAACTTCAATAAAAATTTTTTTAATAAATTCTTTTTTTAAAGGAATATTTGAACCATAAGCTTCCCAAAAAGCTTCAAATAAATTAAGATCGACAGCTAAAACAATGTCTTTTGAATTATCCATATCAAAACCATCCTTTCAAGAAGTAGTATACACTATTTAAATAAACTTTTAAACAATTGTTATTGTAAATTGAAATGGTTATAATATAACCGAGGTAAGCTTATGAAAAAAATAGTAATCTTAGGAAATTCAGGTAGTGGAAAGTCTACTTTAACTAAAAAGTTAGCAGATCTTTTAAACATGCCTTATTTACATCTTGATACTATTGTTTGGAAACATAATTGGACTGAAAATGAATATCATGAAATAGAAAATAAAATTAAAGATTTTATCGGTCAAAGCGAATGGATTTGTGATGGAAACTTTTTAAATAAAGTACCTGAAAGATTTAGTTTATGTGATACATTTATCTTTTTAGATATTCCAAGTTATAAATGTTATTTTCGAGTTATAAAACGTTATTTTAAATATAAAAATAAGCCTCGCGAATCAAGAAGTATCTATTGTAATGAAAAATTAAGCCTTGATTATTTAAAATGGGTTAAGAAGGGCTTTAAAAAACAAAGCCGTCCAAGAATATTAGAAATGCTTAAAACTACCGATAAAAAGGTTATTATTTTAAAAAACAAAAAAGAGATTAAAAACTTTTTAATCTCCCTCAGTAGTGGTTTCTGATTGAATTTCTTTATTAATTCCTAAGACATGTGAAATAGGAAGTGAAAAGATAATTCCTTGGCCTAGGCTTTCAAGACCAGCTGCTTCATAGATAGCATGTAAGATTTGATCTCTATTTTCTTTTTCAATAATTATCATAACAATTTCTTTATCTGGTGAAATAACTATGCCATAAAACTTTTCGGTTTCAGCATTACCAGTTCCTCTAGCATTTATGATGGTGCCACCACGGGCACCATTTTGTTTTGCGGTTTCCATTACAATATCAGTAAAACCATAATTTACGATACAAAAGATTGCTTCATATTGTTGATTTAAATTATCCATTAGTTGTTCCTTCTTTCTTTTCATTTACATGGGTTAAAAATTTATACATTGTAACTCCTACCATACTTGACATAGGAATTGTAAAGGAAATACCTCTTCCTTCATTTTTTAAAACATCTTTAATTTCTTCATAAAGTGGTTCAATTAAAGATTCACTTATAACACTTAAGATGACATCTTTACTTGATTCAGCGATACCTAATAAGTTTAATAATTCAGTTGGTGCTGTTCCGCGTCCTAAAACAACCATCGAAACATGTGCGTTATGTTCTTGAAAGATACTTATAAACTTATCGCTCTTTTTTCTTTCTACCACTGTTATCATTAATTCTAACTTATTAACTTTAACTTCAGGGTTTGGTTTTTCATGTTTTCGTTTTAGAAATGTCGGTAGAATCGAATGTTTTTTATCCATAGTAACCATCCTTTCTTAATTATTCAAAATAAATAATTTGATTTTCATTAGCAGCTTTAACTTTTCTTTTATGCAACTTAGCACGGACTTTTTCTTTCATAACCACATAGAATCCAAGTAGTTGAATAGTGATTAATGGTGTCATGGCAACCATTGCTACGATACCAAAAGCACCAGCAAAAATATTAGTAGGATTAATAATCAAACAAGTGCCAATTGCAAAAGGTAAAATAAAGCCAGCAGTCATTGGACCAGAAGCAACACCACCCGAGTCAAAAGCAATTGCAGTATAAACTTTTGGCACAAAAAAGCTTAATAACAAAGCAATAAAATAGCCAGGAACTAATAGCCATAATAAACTAAAATCAAAGATAATTCTAACCATTGATAAAGCAAGTGATAAACCAACACCAATGGCTAGTCCAATAAACACAGACTTTTTAGTAATTGTTCCCCCACTTACTTCTTCAACTTGTTTATTTAAGGTATGAACCGCAGGTTCAGCAAGTACTACAAAGACACCAATAACAAAGCCAAGCGGAATCAAGAAATACTTAGCTTTATTTGCAAGTTGTCCACCAATATTAACACCAATAGGCATAAAGCCTACATTAACAGCAGTTAAAAATAAAACTAAACCAAAATAAGTATATAAAATACCAATAAAGATTTTTAACAATCTCTTTTTAGGAAGTTTTACAGTACATGCTTGAAAGATATAGAAAAATACAAGTATTGGGGCTAAAGCAACAAAGACATCTTTTAAAGAATGTAACAAACCATAACATAAATCTTTAAAAATTGATCCTTTAGAAATCAAATTTAAACCATCCCAAGTTGGAGCATCTTTAAAAAAGAAACTCATAATAACTACCAATAGAATCGGACCAATTGAACATAAAGCAATCATACCAAAACTATCTTCACGATTGTTTTTTCCACCACTTACTGAAGCTATACCAACGCCTAAAGCAAGTAAAAATGGAACGGTTACTGGACCAGTTGTAACACCTCCAGCATCAAATGACAAAGGTAAATACAACTTTTTCATAAATATTACTAACAAAAATAAGATTCCATAGAAAATAAATAAAAGCAATCTTAAATCAATTTTGAAAATTATTCTAAGTAAAGATATAACTAAAAAGATACCAACACCAACAGATACTATGATAATAAATTGAAATGTATTGATAGGTACTTGATTAGCAAGTACCGATAAATCTGGTTCAGCGATGGAAATTAATGTGCCTAGAATTAAAACAATTATGATAGCAAGCCATAACTTTTTTGATTTAATAACTTCTTCTCCAACGTGTTCACCCATTGGCGTCATTGCTATATCAGAACCTAAGGTAAATAAACCCATTCCAATAATTAAAAATAAGGAGCAAATCAAAAATTTGATAATATCTTTAGAATTACCAATGCTTACTAATCTAGAAATATGTAAAAATAAAACAATCACAACAATGGGTAATGTTGAAAAGATTGCTTCACGAATCTTTTTAAAGAATTCTCTAAGCACAAAAACAAACTCCCCTCTTCGTTTTTTATTATATTATAAAATGCTTAAAAGTTATATAACTTTTTTAGGTTTCCTTGAATTATTTTAAAATTATTTAAAAAATATATTTTTTAAATTTTATGTCGTGTTATAATAGTAACGGCAATAGGGGGATGAATTGTATGAAACCTATTTTAATTATTGTTGCTGGTGGTAGTGCTTCTGGAAAATCTACCGTTGTAAACGAAATAATAAACAAATTAAAATCAGTTCATGTGACAACTATTAGACATGATGATTACTATTGTGACTTATCTGATATGCCACTTGAAGAAAGAAAAAAAGTCAATTATGACCATCCAGATTCACTAGATAACGATTTATTATATGAACATTTAAAATTATTATTAAACAATCAACCAATTTTAAAACCAACTTATGATTTTATAAATCATAATAGAGCAAAAGAAGTTGAAAAAATTGAACCTAAAAAAGTTATTATTCTTGAAGGGATTTTAACCCTTGTTGATAAAAGAATTAGAGACTTAGCTGATATTAAAATATTTGTTGAATTAGATGATGATTTAAGATTTATCCGGCGTTTACAAAGAGATATTAACGAAAGAGGACGAACAGTTGATAATGTAATCGAACAATACTTAAAAACAGTTAAACCAATGTTTCATACCTATGTAAAACCTCAAAAGAAATATTGTGACATCATAATTCCTAATGATAAAAGTCATGATGTAGCTGTTGATGTAATCGTTTGTAAAATCAAAGATATTTTACAAAATTCTACTGTAAATAATTAATCTATGAATGGTATGAATTTAATTTTCTTACCATTTTTTTAATAAATAAATCATATAGTAAAAAAGGTGATAAAATGAAAAACATAATATTTATAACTCCTAGAATTAAAGACGGGAAAGCTTATTCAAACTTAACTTATAATAATTTATGTGACGACAATGATATGCTTTTAATAACTTTACCATTTATAAAAGATAAAGATAAATTAGAAACTTTATTAAGACTTGCTGATGGTTTAATTATTAGTGGTGGTATTGATGTTGATCCAAGTTTTTATAATAAAAACTATACTAAAGCTATTTATAATCGTGAATTAGATGAATATGATTTTCTAGTACTTGATATTGCTATTAAACTTAATCTACCAATCCTTGGAATCTGTCGAGGAATTCAACTAATTAATGTTTATTTTAAGGGCACTTTATATGAAGATATTGCTTTACATAACATGACAACTCATAAAGTATTATTTACTAGTAAAGAAAATACAATCTTTAAAGATTTTCTAGATGAAGAAGAAGCAAATTCACGTCATCATCAAGCAATTGAAAAACTTGGAGATAATATAAAAGCTATTGCAATCAGTGATGATTATTATGTTGAAGCAATTAAAGTCGAAAATAAAAATATTTATGGAGTCCAATGGCATCCAGAATTAATATTAGATAATGCAAATCAAAAGAAAATGATTGAAAACTTTTTTGATATTTGTAAACAAAATAGTAATAAATAAAATTTCAGTTGCATATACATTAAAACAGGTGATGCAATGAAAAAGAAAAACATAATTTTATTAATTCCTATTCTTGTTTTAATGGTATTTGGTTCATTAATTGTTAAGTTTGCTAAAACTAGTTATACAAGTCTGAATTTACCAGCATTTGCTCCAAAAGGATTTGTCTTTTTTCTAGCTTGGACAATATTTTATTTAATCTTATATTATTCAGCTTGTAAAACAATAGAAACAATTAATATTAAAAATCGTTTATTTCAACTTTATAATTTGATTTTTGTTTTTCAATTCTTATGGTTAATTTTATTTTTTTGTTTTAGTTTCTATTTAGTTTCTTTATTTTGCCTAATAGTTTTATATTTTATAAGTGTTTCATATGTTTATTTATTATCAAAAAGCAATGTAAAACTTGCTTATCTAAATGTCTTTTATTTAATTTGGCTCTTATTTGCTTTCTTATTAAACTTATCAATTATGATCCTTAACTAAAGTAACTGAAAAGTTGCTTTTTTTATTAAAATCATTGATTCTACCGACAAAATATTTATTTAGCTTGGGTTTTACTTTTTTTCTTTAATTTTTTTCGATAGAATCAATTAAAAAACCTAGTTTTACCTAGGCCAATTATTAAATATAATATTCATTAAATACTATACTACTAACACTAAATGTTTCTTCTTTGTTATAACCATTTACCATTACTTCTTGTTCATTTATTAGAAAGCTTACTTCTTGAATTTCTTGATAATTAATTAATGATGCCCTAATTAAATTATAAATATCAGTTTGAACACTTTTTTCATCAAATAAAGCTTTTTCATTAAGTGATACTTGTAAATTATTATCTTTTAAGGTTGAAGCAGTTTCAAGTTCAATTCCATCTAAACAAGCTGCTACTTTTAATCTAGAAGTAATTGATGGCTTTTCAAGCATTTTAGAAATAGTTAAATCATAAACTGATAGATGATTATCATTATCAACATATTGACTTACAGGTATTAAATAGTCCTTTTTATCGATAATTTTACTATAATACGATAAGATGTTTGTAGCATTTAAATAATCTGTTGTATCTGATATTAGAAAATGATTTATGCCCATGCTCCTATCTAATATTTTAGCTACTGGTGTATTGCTTCTTGGCATTCTTGATAATGGATTTCCATCAACTGTTATACTTACGCCATCAACATCTTCAAATTCAGTCATTGTCCAAGTAATTGATTCAAGGATATTTAATTCATCTTTTTCATCATATTCAAATAAACCTTCGTCAAAATCAATATTTAAGATTTTGTTATCATTCAAACTTAACTCATTAACTTTAGCATCTTCAGGAACTAATCCATGAAAAGTATCACTATTTATTGGACTATCTTCTTTAATTAAATTTAGTACCATTAATAAGTTTTCACCTAATGTATCTTTTTTATTATACTTAACTGTTAATGGTACTAATGTTCTATCCTCACTTGCTAGATAGATATTTGCTTGTTCTTGAACTAAATCTGGACTACTGACATTATTATTTGCCTCATATCTTTGTTTATTTTTGGTACCAATTAAAACTGTTACTAAAATCATAACAATCAAAATTGGTATTGCAATAAACATAATTTTTTTAGCCTTTTTATTTATTTTTATCATAATCTCATTCCTTTCAATAAACTATACGTTTAAAGAAAACAAAAAATGACTAAAAAATAGCCCAAATGGGCTATAATGAGATTTCTTTCATTTTGAGAAGTTCAACAACCGCCTGTGCTCTACCTTTTACGTCTAATTTAAGCATTACATTAGAAATGTGATTACGCACAGTCTTTTCACTAATAAACAACATATTAGCTATTTCTTTAGTTGATTTATTGTTTACTAATAGTTCAAATATTTCCCTTTCTCGTTTAGTGAGTACTGATGTCATATTAACCTCCGTATTCCTCACTTTTATAGTATGCAATAAGTTAATTATTGCTCATATCATTTAATACTTTTAATAATTCAATTGCTACATTTTCTGGAAGAATTTGTTTTAATTGAACTAAACTACATTTTTTAATTTCATCAAGTGTTTTATAAGCTTCAAGTAATCTTTTCTTTCTAGCAGGGCCTAAACCATTAACCTTATCAAGAATTGACGAAAACATTGATTTAGACTTGCGGTTTTTAAAAAATGAGATAGCATAACGATGGACTTCATCTTGAATTTTCATTAAAAATAGAAATAACTTGCTATCTTTTTTAAGTTCAACTTCTTTGAAATCTGGAAGTATCAATGCTCTGGTATGGTGATGATCATCCTTTGCTAGTCCACAAACAGGAATTGATACGCCTAAAGCATTTAAAGCATCTAATGCTGCATGCATTTGGTTAACGCCACCATCAACAATAAGTAAATCACTAAAATCCAATTGATCTTTAAGTAAATTATAAAACCTACGATAAATAACTTCATAAGTCGAGGCTAAATCATCTTGTTTGTTTTCACCTTTAATAATAAACTTACGATATTTATTTTTAACAGGATAACCATTAGTAAAAACAACCACGCCACCAACAGCACTATCTCCACTTATATGACTAATATCACACATTTCAATTGTACTGACTCTTGATAAATTTAAATAACTACCTAGTTCAATAAAAATGTCTTCATCTTTTGCCATAATTGAGACAAATTTTTCTTCTAATGATTTCTTAGCATTTTCAACAGCAATTAAAATTAAATCCATTCCTCTACCAAGTTTTGGATAAATAATATTGACATCTAATGTTTCATTTAATAAATCAAGATTAACTGCTTGACTTGAATATATCTCTTTTGGTATATCATGAGTTTGATAAAATTGCATTAAATAATCAAGTAATGGTTCAGTAATGTCATCTAAAATATCAATAACCTCATTAACTTTGGCATTTAAATAACCATTACGATACATAAGAATAGTAACTGAT
The DNA here is from genome assembly GCA_947627355.1 of uncultured Bacilli bacterium. Classification (GTDB taxonomy): domain Bacteria; phylum Bacillota_I; class Bacilli_A; order RFN20; family CAG-631; genus Caccosoma. The sequence goes on from CANQVX010000009.1 coordinate 59,224, forward strand.
AAATAACCTTCTTTTTGATAAAAACCTATGATATCACGATTAACCTTATCATTGAATTCAATCATTTGTTTATCAGTAACATTTTTAATTTCTTGAATTAATTGCTTATATTCATTAGCTCTTTCAAATTCTAGATTCTCACTAGCATTATACATTTTGTCGGTCAAATCAGCAATTATTTTACTTGTATTGCCTTTAAAGAACTTATCAATTTCATTTACTATTTCTTGATATGTTTCATCCTCTATTTGATTAACACATGGGCCTAAACATTGATGCATATGGTAATATAAACATACTTCTTTTGGTAACACTTTACATTTTCTAAGTGGATATAAAGCATTTAAAAGATGAAGTGTACTATAAGCTGCTTTTGAATCAGGAAATGGGCCATAATGTTTATATTTCTTGTTTTTAGCATCTCTTGTTATCTTAAGTCTTGGACATTTTTCTTTACTGATAGCAATATAAGGATAATGTTTATCATCTTTAAAGATAACATTAAATGGTGGATAATATTGTTTAATTAAATTGATTTCTAAGACTAATGCTTCTTTTTCAGATAAGGTCACAAAAAACTCTAAATCATCGATTTGAGCGACAAGTTTAGCAGTTTTATTATTGTAAGTACGATTAAAATATTGATTTACTCTGTTTTTTAGTTTCTTTGCTTTCCCAACATATAAAACATTTTTATCAACATCTTTAAAAATATAACATCCTGGTTGTAATGGTAAAATGGCTAATTTTTCTTTAAGTTTATCATTCATGATTGTTTTTCCTTTTTAAGATTTACAATTGTAACGCCATAACCACCTTCACCATATTCACCATTACGAAAACTTACTACATATTTTTTAGTCTTTAAATGTTCTTGAATAGCCTTTTTTAAGGTGCCAGTTCCTGTTCCATGAATAATAGTAACACTTGCATAATTACATAACATTGCTTCATCTAAGTAATTATCAACCATTTCAAGTGCTTCTACTACTCGATACCCAACAACATTTAAAGATAAAGCCACTTTTTTAGATAATGTATCAGGTCTTTTAATTGATACTTTACTATCTTCTTTATTTTGTGGTTCTTTAACTTTTTTAACTTCACTTTTAGCTATTTTTATAGTGTTATTTTTACAATCAACAACTACTTCTTTGTTTTTTATTTCCTTTAAGATTCCATAACGATGTAGTTTTTCAATGTAAACATAATCGCCAATCTTTAATTCTTGATTATCTAAATAAACAACATTATCAGTCTTTTGCATTTCATCTAATTTTTTAAGAATTGTTGTTTTATGATGAAGTTTGAAGTCATCTTTATTTTTATTTTCTAGTTCACGAATCATTTCTTCTATTTGAAGTCTTGATTCTTCTAACAATTGTTCTTGTTTTTGTTCATATTCTTTTAAGATTTTTTCTTGATCTCGTTCCATTTTTTGTTTGCTGATGGCTAGTTCTTGTTTCAAACCTTCTAGTTCTTTAGTTTTATTATTCAATTCATTTATTTTAGTTTCTTCAACTTTTAGTTGTTTATTTAATGAATCAATTAATTGTTCTAAAGTTGCTGACATTTGGTTTTTATAAAGACGAGCTTTATTTAAAATTTTATCGCTCAAACCGAGTTTTTTTGATATTTCTAGGGCATAGGAACGGCCAACAATATTAAGTATCAATTTATATGTTGGTTCCATACTAGTTTCATTAAATGACATACTAGCAAGAATAATTGAACTTGATTCTTTGGCAAAATCTTTGATACCTACATAATGAGTAGTTACTAATGCTATAACTTTTTTATCATCGAGTTCATCTAAAATTGCTTTAGCTAAAGCTTCACCTTCACTAGGATCAGTCTTTGAACCAAGTTCATCTAGAATCACTAAAGAATCTTTATCCATCTTATTTAAGATATGAGAAACATTGATAATATGGCTTGTAAATCCTGATAATGATTCTTCAATTGATTGATCATCACCAATATCAACAAAGATATTGCTAAACACTTTTAAAGAAGCACTTCTAACAGGAATAGGAAGTCCACATTGATTCATATAAACTAATAAACCAACAGTTTTTAATGATACGGTTTTACCACCAGCATTAGGACCAGATATAACTAAAATATTAGAATTATCTTTACCTAAGATAAAATCATTACTAACAACTTTATTCTTATCAATTAAAGGATGTCTAGCATTTATTAATTCTAGATATGAATCATTTAAAGAAGCTATTTCATAATCACTAGCAAGTCCATATCTACCTTTTAAAACAATAAAACTAATTTCAGCAAGTAAATCATTGTTTAATCTGATTTTATCGACAGATTTAGCAATTAATAAGCATAATGCTTTAATGATTCTTCTGATTTCTATTTCTTCTTCTTGATGTAATGATTCTAGTTCAAGATTTAAATTAACAACTTCATAAGGCTCAATAAAATAAGTAAGTCCTGAATCACTTACATCAACTACTACACCTTTGATATTATTTTTATAACTTGCTTTTATTGGTAGAACCAATCTATTTTTACGGCTTGCAACATATGAATCAGTTAACATATCACTATGTGAACTTAGAAATCCTTGCATTTTATTTTTAATTTCATCTTCATGAACTTTGATATTCTTACGAATCTTTTTTAAATCTGAGGAAGCATTATCTAAAATATTATAGTCTTCACCAATACAACTAGTGATTCTATCGACAATTTCATAAACATAAGCTAATTGATTAACATATGAATCAAAATAATAAAATTCATCTTTTTTATTCTTATTAAATTCTTTTAAATCTTTTATGATATTAAAATGATATAAGAATTCATATATTTCAATAGTAGTTAAAGTTCCATTTTTTTCTAAGATTTCTAAATAACTACTTAAATCAACCAGTCTAGTTAGACTTGGTAAAGTTCCTAGGTTTACAATTTTATAGCCTTCACTTGTTTTATTTAATTCTTCTTGTACTCTAACTTTATTATAAAAAGGTTCCATTTGTTCGATAATTTTTCTACTTAATGGATTAACGTTATATTTTAAAATTTGATTTTTAATTTTATCAAATTCTAAGATTTGGCTAATATCTTTCATAATAATCACCTAGTACTTTCACGTTTATTATATCAATTATTGGACAAAAGGGGTAGTTTTAAAATATAATAAAATCTGAAAGGAATGAAATTTATTATGAAATATGCTCCCTTTTTAAAAGATAAAGATACTATTAAGTTAGTTGCCCCTTCTTATGGTTCACCTGTTGATCCTTATTATTCTCGTTTAAATAAGGCAATTGAAGTTTTGGAAGGCTTAGGTTATACAATCTTAAAAGATAAAAACTTATATAAACTAAATAAAGAAGCTAGCGCTAGTGCTAAAGTTAGAGCAAAAGAATTAACTGATGCTTATATTTCAAGTGATAATCAATTTGTTTGGTCTATTGCTGGTGGTGAAATAATGCTACTAATATTAGACTATCTTGATATTGATAAATTAAGAAGTGCTAAAGCAAAGTGGTTTATGGGTTATAGTGATAATACAACCTTTACATATTTTTTAACCACCGCTTTAGATGTGGCTTCGATTTATAGTTATCATATTGGTACTTTTTGTGCCACTCCATTTAAAAAATATCAAACTGATGTTTATGATTTAATAAGAGGTAATAAACTTAGTTTTAATTCTTATAGTAAATATGAAACATCAACTGAATATAAAAACGATAATCCAATTGCTCATTTAAAATTAACTAATCCTGTTAATTATAGATATCTAAATGGAACTGATAAGTTAAATATCACTGGACGTTGTATTGGTGGCTGTATTGACGTTTTAGAACACATTGCTGGCACTAAATACGATTACACTAAACAATTTATTGATAAATATCAAAACGATGGCTTTATTTGGTATTTTGATGTTTGTGAATTATCATCAGTTGGTCTTACAAGAGTTTTATTTCAATTAAAAGCAACTGGCTGGTTTAAACATGTTAAAGCCTTTCTATTTTCAAGAATTCCTAATTATGATTTAAATCAATCTGATTTAACTTATGAAGACGCTATTATGATGCAATTAAAAGAATATAAGGTACCAATTATTATGGACTGTGACTTTGGTCACGTAGCGCCTTGTATTCCAATTATAAATGGTTCAATTATGAATTTTAAATATGATGATGGTAAAGCAAAAATAAAATTTATTTTAAAGTAAAAAAATGAGGTGGATTTAATTTCCATCTCATTTTAATTTAGATTTGATTAGTCATTGATTCCAGGAATCAATAATTCTTCAGTTTCAGTATTTGGTTTTTCTTTTGCTTTCTTAGCACGTTTAGTTGATTTTTCTTTTACTCTAACAACATGTTTTCTTTCAAGGAATAACCATACACGTGGAGCAATAAACATAGATGTAACTAAACCAGATAATAAACCAAATAGAATTGCTAATGTAAAGTTAAGAGTAGCAGATGTACCAATAATCATTAAGCATACAACTGGAAGTAAAGTAGTAATTGTTGTATAGATTGAACGATTGAAAGTATTAGCAAGTGATCTGTTTACGATATCGAAACGATCATTTTGATTGATGTTACCATGATTTGTTTCTTTGCAAAGTTCACGGATTCTATCAAAGATAATAATTGTGTTGTTGATTGAATAACCAATAATAGCAAGGATTGCTGATACAAAGACTACTGATACTTCAATTCTAAAGATTGCAAATAATGAAATTGTAACAATTACGTCATTTAACAAAGCAAGAATTGCTGCAATAGCATATGTGAAGCGGAATCTAATTGCAATATAGATAACAATTAATAAAGCTGCAACTGCTAGTGATAACAAAGCATTTCTAACAGTCATACGAGCAATCATAGGTGAAGTTACATTAGGAGTAATGGTAATGTATTCTGCCCAGTCACCTTCAAGTTGTAATTCATCTGGGAACAATTCCTCAATTAATGGCAATTTATCAAAATATTCTTTATATTCAACTTTGATATCAACACAGTTAATATCTACGCCTTCATCGTTTTCTTCAGTATAAGTTTCAACCATAGTATTTGATACTTTTACATCAGCGCCATTCTTTTCATTGAATTCATCAAAGAATCTTTCAACAGCTTTAACATCAAACTTACCTTCGTTGTTTTGGAATACTTCAAGTTCACCACTATCGAAATGATCAGTATCTTTAATAGAAACTGTAATGTTAGCACCTTCAACAAAATCTAAGCCGAAGTTCATTGGTCTATTTCCACTAAAGCCAAAGGCCATCATGAAGATAACACCAACTAAGAATAAACTACCAACACCAATAAAGGCAAATTTTGATTTTTTCATGAAATTAACATTGGCAACTTTACCAAAATATTTTTGGCCTTCACCTTTGTTAATATCAGGAATGTATTTTTCCTTAACACCAAACCAAGTCTTACGATTATCTAAAACACCTGATTTAACGATTAGTTTTAATAACAAACGAGAGATTAATAACATTACAATTAAGGTTAAAACAATGGAAATAAGTAACATTGTAGCAAAACCTTTAACTGATCTTTGACCAAAGAAATACAATGCCAAAGCAGCAATCAAAGTTGTAATGTTAGCATCTAGAATTGAAGAAAATGATTTCTTCGTTCCTTCTTCATAAGCAGCTTTAACACTACGTCCTTTATATAATTCATCACGAATTCTTTCAAATAAGACAATACATGCATCGACTGCCATACCAATACCAATAACAATAGCAGCAATGGTATCAGGACCATATTCACCACCAAGTAAGTTAAAGATTAGTAATGTGCCAACTGTATAAACAAGTAATGAAATTGCTGAAATAATACCAGGGATACGATAGATAAGAATCATCATACCAATGATTAAAATTAAACCAACTAAACCAGCAATAACACTACGATTAAATGAATTGTTACCAAAAGTACCACTAACTCTTAAAATATCACCACGAGTTAAGTTGAACTTCATTGCACCAGCACTTAAAAGTTTTGAAATTTGTGTTGCTCTTTCAGCTGTAAAACTTCCTGTAATTTGAGCGGTTGAACCAGTTAATGCTTCATTAACAGTAGCATTAACGATGATTTTTCTTGCTGCTTGTTCAGCTCTATCCATATCAACGTTAGGATTACTATAATAATAGAAATCACTACGACCATTAGGATCAGTAGTTCCATCATCATAACCAATCCAAACCATCATGTTTTTACCAACTAAATCACCAGTTACATCACCAAATGTAGCTGTATCTTGAATGTTTAATAAAACAACTGGTTGTCCTTGATCATAACTTAAAACGGCTCCATCTTTTTCTTTTAAAACGCTACCATCCATTAATACATTACCTTCGCCATCAGTGAAAGTAATAGTAGCATCTGTTTCAATTAAAGATGTAACTTCGTCTAAAGCATCATCATCACTAGAAGCAACAGCCACACGAATGTATTCACTATTTTGACCTTCAATTGAGATGTTAGGATTTCTAACACCAGCAATATCGATACGAGTTGCAATAACTTCAGCAGCAACATTTGCTACATCTCGTGAACTATTTCCTTCCTTATCAGTTACTTCATAAACGATTTCATATCCACCTTTAAATTCCAAGCCTAGATTAGGTGATTCCATTACAGATGGAACTCCTAAAAAGACAAGTGCAAATAAGGTTGCAACCATAGATAGAAATGACAAAATTCGACGCATAAGGTTTCCCCCTTTAAAATATTCATTTCAAAACATTTATATTTAATAAATATAAATATGCCGCTTTATTACTTTATCATTAATTTGTCTTTTTTTCAATAGTGAAAATATTTTTTTTATTAATAGTGTAACCCTGTTCTTACTAGGTTAAATTGATTTTTAAAAATTAAAAAATCAAAACACAAAAAAATTTGTAAAAATTAATTCAAAAAATTTAAATTTTTATCGGTCAAATCATATAAATTGAATTTTAAAAGTAAAGTCATGTTTTAATAAGTTAATTCATAGAATTATATAAACTAAGGGTGATTTTATGAAAAGAAACATTGTTTTATCGGTGATAAGATTAATAATTATGGGCTTTTTAGCTAAAATAATTTCAACCTTAGCAAAGATAATTATTGCTAGAAAAATAGGTATTGAAAGTATGAGTATTTATTCTTTAACATTACCTACAATGGTTTTAATGATTAATCTTGCTCAAGCCGGATTTTCAACAGCAGTGGCTAAATTAATAGCTCAAAATCGTAAAAACACCTTAAAGATAATGATTAGTGCTATATTTTTATCGCTTGGACTTAATCTTATAATTGCACTTATCTATTTTCCATTAGTTCCTACTATTGGAAAACATTTATTACATAACTCACTTACTATTCCAACCTTATATTGTATTGGTTGTATTGTTCCCTTAGTATCATTTAGTAGCCTGTTAAAAGGTTATTTTGTTGGTATCGAACAAGTTGAAAAAAGTAGTTATTGTCAAATAAGTGAAGAATTAGCAAGAATTCTATTTATAGTCGTTTTTGTCGACATTTTTATCAATCAAGGCCCTAGTTTTCTTGCTTTTTTTGCAATGTGTGGTATGTTAGTTGGTGAAATTGCTTCAATCATTCATCTAATTTTATCACTTCATGTAAACCTAAAACAAAAACTAAAAAATAGTAAATCTATCGATAAAAACGAGATAAAAGTATTTAAAAAACAAATTTTAGAAATAGCAATGCCAACAACATCAACTAGAATCATTGGCTCAATTTCGTATTTTATTGAACCAATATTATTTACTTTTTTGATGCTTAAAAGTGGTGTCAGTGTTTCAAAAACTACTATTGAATATGGAATAATAACAGGCTATATAATGCCTTTATTATTACTTCCGGGATTTTTTGCTAGTGCTTTTTCTCTTGCTTTGCTTCCTAGAATGTCAAAAGCAATTGCAAATAAGAACTATAATTATGCTAAAAAACTCTTAAAATATTTTACTTTAGCTAGTTTTATCATCGGTCTTTTGTTTTCAATTATTATCTTTTTAGCACCAAATTTTTTCATGAATTTGTTATACCATCATACCAAAGGTGCTAGTTACATTAAAAAATATGCCTTATTTATGGTTTTATATTATATTGAATCACCATTAAATGTAGCTATGGTTTCATTATCTTTAGAAAAGAAAATCTTTTTAGAATCTATTACTTGTAACATTATTAAAATTATTACTTATTTAATTTTCATACCTTTGTTTAAGGCAGATGGTCTAATGATTGGCGTTTTAAGTGGTGTCTTTTCAACAGTTTTCAGTTATCTATATTTCATAAACAAAGGATTTAAAAAACTAACGAAAGATACAAAGCCTATCATCAGTTAATAATAAAGCAACTCGGATATCCTTAAGTTGAATATTATATTCACTTAGTTTTTTATAAAGCCATTGCTCATCTTTATTACAGGCCTTTAAATTTTCATATTCTATTTTACCATCTATTATTAATGGATCAGGATAATTGCTACTTGATGCTTTTTTAGATATAACACTTAGTTTACCACTGGTTTCCAAAATAGCCCATCTGATATCAATTGGTGAGTCATAGCCTTTTTCTCTAAGTTGACTAAATAAATCATCAATAGTGTATCTTTGTTTTTTCATTTCATTGAAATCAAGATTACCATCATTAATGATTAAAGACATTTTTCCGTCGATAAAATCGCGTATTTTTTTGTTTTTCAAGGATATTTTTGATAGTGTTATTTGCATTAAAGCAAGAAAGGTAACACTAACCACAGGTAACCATAATTCATTACGTTTATCAACAATTGACATTGTAACCAAATCACTAATTGTAAAATAAACAGCAAGATCTACGATACTTAAGTTACCAACTTCTCGTTTTCCCATTAAACGAATAACAACAATTAAAAATATATAAGCTAAAAAGGTTTTCAAAATGATTATTAAAACTTCCATTAAATCACCTCATCATGGTCTATTTTGTGAAAAATAAACATATATATTCATGAGGTGTCACAAAATGAATAAAATATTAAAAGGATTTTTAATTGCTTTTGTATCATTGCTTGGTTTAAGTATTGTTTTTTCATTAATTCTTGCTAGTATCAATCTAAAAAGTTCTACTAAAATACCTAGTTTAATTTCATTAATTTTATCTTTAGTATTGTTTTTTCTAGTTGGTACGATTTATGGCTTAATAAACAAAAAACAAGGCTTAAGTCGTAGTTTACTTTTATGCCTTGTTTATGTTTTAATAATTTGCATTTACTACCTTTTTATCGACAAAAATGCACAAACACCACTTACTTATTTAAAAGTTGCTGGTCGTGTTTTAATGTTAATTATTGGTAGTATTTTAGGAGTTAACCTAGCTTATAAAAAAGTTAAATCAAAATAGTGAATTTTGATAAGGTATTTTTAGATGATGATATGCTTTTTCAGTAACAATTCTACCTCTTGGAGTACGATTGATTAAACCTTGTTGTAATAAATATGGTTCATAGACATCTTCAAGGGTTACTTGTTCTTCACCAATTGCTGCAGCAATAGATTCAATACCAACAGGTCCACCTTTGAAACGTTCAATAATACCTTTTAGATAACGAATATCAACATCATCTAAACCTAATGAATCAACTTTTAATGCATCAAGGGCTTTTTTAGTAATAGCTGCACTGATATGGCCATCGTTATGAACTGTTGCAAAGTCTCTAACTCTTCTAAATAATCTGTTAGCAACACGTGGTGTACCACGGCTACGTTTTGCAAGTTCAATAGCAGCATCATTATCTATTTTATTTTCAAATACTCGAGCTGTTCTTTTAACAATTTGTTCTATTTCATTTTGGTTATAATAATTAAGTTTAATAATAATACCAAAACGATCACGAAGTGGAGCACTAACATCGCCAACTCTAGTGGTAGCTCCAACTAATGTAAATGGTGGTAAATCAATACTTAGTGACCTAGCACTGCTATCTTTTCCAACTATTACATTGATAACATAATCTTCCATAGCAGCATATAACACTTCTTCAACCACTTTAGGAAGACGATGAATTTCATCGATAAATAAAATATCACCTGGTTCAAGGGTTGATAAAATAGCTGCTAAATCACCAGTCCGTTCAATTGAAGGACCAGAGGCAACTTTAATGTTTGCCTTTTTTTCATTTGCTATAACATGAGCTAGTGTTGTTTTTCCAAGTCCTGGTGGGCCATAGATTAAAACATGGTCAAGGGCTTCGTTTCTAGCATTACTAGCACTAATAAAAACTGATAGATTTTCTTTGTTATCTTCTTGACCAATATATTCTTTTAAAGAAGTAGGTCTTAATTTTAATTCATCATCATCTTCAGTTGTTTGTGTTGCTTGTATTAGTCTTTGTTCCATATCTATCCTACTTTCTTAATAATTTTAAACATTCTTTGATTAATTGTTCAGTCTTTAATGAATCTGGGTTAGTAATTTTAGCAAATGCATTGTCAATTTCACTTGTTTTAAAGCCAAATGAACGCAAAGCATCATAAACATCGCTAAACCGACTGCCATTATTTTTAATCGCATTAGCATCAATAATTAGTTTACCTTTTAAGTCTAAGACAATTTGTTGAGCAGCTTTAGGACCAACTGCTGGAAGTTTCTTTAAAAAGGCAATATTTCCACCTTCAATAGCACTAATTAGGTTATTAACAGTTGTGGCACCTAAAATACCATTAGCAGTTTTAGGACCAATACCATTAACATCAATTAATTTTAAGAATAATTCTTTTTCAGCCTTGGTTTTAAAGCCATATAAAAAGACACCGTCTTCTTTTTGTTGATAATAAATATAGACTAGACATTTGCCATGACTAAAATCACTTGGTCTACTGATATAAACATGATATCCTACACCATTACAATCAATTACCAAACTATCATAAGAAATTTCAACGATATCGCCATTTAAATAGGATATCATACTACCACCCGCCTAAATCAATATTATTATACAATAAATAATCCCTGATATACAAATTAAAAATCCATTGGTTACAAGGTGTCTAATTTTAGCTAAATACTTACATTTTGTAATCAAATTGATTAAAAAATAAAGGCCAGTAATACCTAAAAAGATAATTAAAAAACCAAATATTCGATAAATACCTAAAAATGCACTAATGGCTAAAAACAAATAAAAGTTATATTTATTAATAAAACGAAGTAAACATAAGATAATGCCAATTAAAAACCCAATAGCTAAGCCAAAAAGCGAACTTCTAACACCAAGAATTGGATCAGTAAAGATATCAAAGAACAAGCAATTCAAACCAAGTCCTAGTAAAACAGTTGGAACATATAAAGAACTATTAATGCTTATCTTTCCATATTCATTTAATAAAGCAATCACTAAAACAACAAGTAGAATAAAAAACAAAATATATTCTAAGAAATAACTAATAATAAACATACGTTTCACCCACTACTACAATATATGTTAGAAGTAGGCTAATGTTCCTATTTATTATTTTTTACCGTGTAGTTTTTTTCGTGATCAATATGATACATTTGTTTATTAATTAAGATATTAGCGTCTTTAAATTCATAAGCAAAAGCTGATTTAGTATCATCATTTATAATAATACTACCTTCAACTAAACCCATGACCTTAATGTTTTGATTACAAATAATTGTGTTTTCTTTGTTAATGTTTCCTATGAAAATAATATCTTCGTTATTAACAAAACTTGAAACAACATCATCTTTTTTAATATTTTTGATTTTAGATATCACGACATTTTGATGAATAACAAGTTCATCAAACAAACTATAAAACTCTTTAGCATTTAAATTAATGTTTTCAAAAATAAGTTCAATTGTTGGACATTTTTGATTTTCTTTAAACCTAATATCATCGATTTGACCGACAATTTTTTCAATAAAGTTATCTTTTGTATCAACACAAATTGGATATATTTTATCATCCATTTAAATCACCTCAAAGTGATTATAAATAACATGATTTGAAATATTTGTCATTTATTGTCGATATCATCAAAATATTTCTGGTTTCCTAAGATACTATAATAATTATCACTGCCAAAAATTATATGATCTAATAATGTAACTTTACAAACTTTCCCTAATTCAACAATGCTTTGAGTAACAGCATAATCTTCCTTGCTAGGTTTAGAATCACCACTAGGATGATTATGAAAACAAATAATTTTACAAGCATTACATAGTATCGCTTTTTTAAAGATAACTTTTAAGTCAATGACTGACCGGTCAAGGCCACCAACAAAAAGTTTTTCTTCTTGAAGCACTTGTAGTTTAGTATCAAGATAGATGACATAAAAGAATTCTTGACTGCTTTGTCTTGCAAATAAACGATATTGTTGAAACACTTGTTTTGTCGACTGAATCACTCTTTTTTTAGAGTTTTTGTTATCTTTGTTTAGTCGTGTTGCAAGTTCATAACAAACTTTTAAATCTAAGGCTTTAACTTTACTAATACCTTTTACTTTCATCAATAATTGAATATCAGTATTAAACAAATTACTGAGTCCACCAAATTCAACTAATAATTGATTAGCTAATTCTAGTACTGAACAATTCTTAATGCCACTTCTTAAAAGTAACGCCACTAGTTCAGCATCAGATAGACTACTAACACCTTTTTGCATGGCCTTTTCTCTAGGACGTTCTGATATTGGAATATTTTTAAGTGGCATTAATTACCTAATTTAAATTTAAAGCCACCAGGTAAAGTTATATCAGTAGCTTTACTACTAAAGATCTTATAAATCAAAACACTAATAACTGATAAAATAGCAAATGCGGTTACTACCTCTAGGCCTAAAAAGCCTCCTTTAATACTTTTAGTTTCTTCAAGTGACATTTCTTCATAATGTAATTTTTCTAGCATACAATTTCCCTCCCTAGTATTCTAAAAAGAATTTAAACCATCCTTTTTGTCGATAAAATAATAACATATAAAAAAAATAAATTGGTCTTAAGTTTGAACTAAGTTTGTAATAAAAAAATAGTAAATAAGATTTTATTTTAAGTAACTTATTTACTATTTTAGTTTTGTAAATTTCTTATTATTTGTTTTGTTTTAGTTCCTTTAATTTTTCTTCAATACTTGCTTTTCTTGATAAATAATTTTGAAGTTTTTCTTTTTCTTCTTTTATTTTATTTTCAGGAGCTTTTTCTAGAAATCTAGGATTAGATAACATTGCATTGCATCTATTAACTTCATTTATGAATTTTTCAAGTTCTGCTTCATATTTTTTAATTTCAGCTTCAACATCAACATCTTTATGGTAATTTATTAAATAATTTGCATTTTCAGTTGCTAGAATTGTGGCATTTTCATCCTTTTTATCGACAAATTTTAGATGATTGAATTGTTCAATAATAGTAGCATAATTGTCTAATAATTGTCCTATTAATGTTGATTTTTGTTCAACATTTACTTCTAATATTTCTTTATTTTTAATGTTATTTGTGTTTCGATAATTTCTAATAAATGTTGTAAGTTCAATGATTTCATTCATTTGTTTATTAACATCTTTACTATCATTTACTTTTAAGATAGTAGGCCATGTTTCTAAACAAATTGATTTTTTAGCTTCTGGTAGTGCTTGATATAATTCTTCACTAACAAACGGAACAAAAGGATGAAGTAGGATAATAATAGCCTTTAAAGCATAATATAAAACTTGTTTGGTTGCTTCTTTAGTTTTATCATTTGCTAGATTTAACTTACTAATTTCAATATACCAAGAACAAAAATTATCCCATACTAAGGAAGTTAAATAACTACCAACATTAGCAAATTCATATTTTTCAAGATTTTCTTCGATATTAGTTATAGCTTCATTTAATCTAACAACCATCCATTTATCCATCAAAGGTAACTTATCATAATCAAATCCAGTGACTTTAAAATCAGCACCTAGATTCATTAAAACAAATCTAGCAGCATTCCAAATCTTGTTAATAAAGTTCCAACTAGATGATATCTTTTCACTTGAAAATCTAAAATCAATACCTGGTGCACTATTAGTAGCTAAAAAGAATCTTAAAGCATCAGCCCCATATTTATCGATAACTTCCATAGGATCAATACCATTGCCTAATGATTTTGACATCTTACGTCCTTGTTCATCACGAATTAAACCATGAATCAAAACTTGTTTAAATGGAACCTTATCAGTAAATTCAATAGCTTCAAACATCATTCTAGATACCCAAAAGAAAATAATATCATAAGCAGTAACTAATAAATCATTTGGATAATAACGTTTATAATCGTCTGTTATTTCAGGCCAACCTAAAGTTGTAAATGGCCATAAAGCCGATGAAAACCAAGTATCTAAAACATCTTCATCTTGAACATAGTTTTCGATATCTTTAGGAGGATTGAATGATACTAATATTTCATCGCTACCTTTTTTATAATAAGCAGGTATTCTATGTCCCCACCATAATTGACGAGAAACACACCAGTCTTCAATATTTTCTAACCATTGAATAAATATTTTTTCAAATCTAGCTGGAAAGAATTGCACACCCTTATTATTTTTTTGTCTATCTAGAGTATTCTTTGCTAGTTTTTTCATCGAAACAAACCATTGTTTAGATAACATTGGTTCAACAATAGCATCACTACGTTCAGAATGACCCACTTGATGTAAATGAGTTTCAATCTTTTCAACTAAACCTTTGTTAGTTAATTCTTTTACCAATTCTTCACGGCATTTAAAACGATCCATACCTTCATACTTATTTGCTCTAGCATTCATAGTAGCATCTAGATTCATACAAACAATTTGTTTTAAATGATGTTTTTCACCTAGCATATAGTCATTAGGATCATGAGCTGGTGTACATTTCATAGCTCCTGTTGCAAATTCAATATCAACATATTCATCAAAAATAATAGGTAGTAATTCATCATTAGCAGGATTTATAACCTTTTTATCTTTTAAATGTTGATATCTTTCATCCTTAGGATTAACAACAACGGCTACATCACCAAACATAGTTTCAGGTCTAGTTGTACCAACAATGATATAATCATTACTATTTTCAAGATAATAACGGAAATAATACATATGACCTTCTATTTCTTTATAGATAACTTCAATGTTAGATAAAGCAGTCTTTAATACTGGATCCCAGTTAATTATCTTTTCTTTTCGATAGATATAACCTTTTTCATATAAAGATACAAAGACTTTTCTAACAGCCACATTTCTTTTATCATCAAGGGTAAAGGCTTCTCTACTATAATCTAAAGACATTCCAATCTTTTTCCATTGACTACGAATAGTATTAGCATATTCTTTTTTCCATTCCCATGCTACTTTTAAGAATTCTTCACGGCCAATATCATATTTGTTGATACCTTGATCTCTTAATTTCTTTTCAATCTTTGCTTGAGTGGCAATGCCTGCATGGTCCATACCAGCAACCCATAAAACATCATAACCCTTAAGTCTTTTATAACGCATGATAACATCTTGTAAAGTGCCATTATAAGCATGACCTAAATGTAACATACCAGTAACATTAGGTGGTGGTAAAACTACACAATAGGGCTTTTTAGTTATATCACCAGCCGTAAAATAGCCTTCTTTTACCCAGGTATCATATTTATTTTCTTCAACCTTGATATGATCATATTTAACATCTAATGTCTTCATAAATTAACCTCCTAAAAATAAAAAAACGCCCTAATTTAAGGACGCATAATATACGTGGTACCACCTTAATTTATTTGTAATAATTATTTTTACAAATACACTCATTTCCTATTAACGCTAGGACACGATTGAACTACTTATTTTTCATTCAATGTACTCCAAGACTACCTTCAAATTGTTTCTTTATCATGTTTCAGCAAGCCATGACTCTCTAGAAAAGCAAACAATTTTACTCCTTCTTTTCTTCGTACAAGTAAATACTACTGAAATTAATACTAATTGTCAAACATTTTATCCATAAATACCGAAATAAATGGTCATATTTTTGGTTAAATATTGCTCTGTTAAAATGTTTGTGGCAAGTCCAGTTTTTTTATCATATTTAGTCATAAATGGTGTATAAGCCCAAAAGCCATCACCATGTAGTGGTGGAACATGATAATTTAATGTATTCCATGTAAATCTATCAATATCTTCATATGATAAAAAATAACCCTTCTCATATTCACGTTTTGTTTCAGCAAGCACTTCATCTTTAAAATAATATCCAGCAAAATGGCCATTTTCATCTACATGTTCAGTAATAAGTGTCAGTTGCAAAAACGTTAATACAACTGTTTTATCTTCTTCAGCTGTTGACTTATCACAGCCAGTAAACATAAGTAAGTTAGAAAGTAATAAAAAGAATGCAACTGTTTTTTTCATATAATTCTATCCAAAAATTCCAAAATAAATGGTCATATCTTTTGTTAAATATTGCTTTTCTAAAATGTTTGTGGCAAGTCCAGTTTCTTTATCAAATTCTGTCATAAATGATGTGTAAAACCAATAACCCCCACCATTTAATGTTGGAACATGATGATTTAATCTATTCCAACGAATCATTTCAATTTCTTCATGCGACAAAAAATAACCTTTTTCATATTCAAATTTGGTTTCAGCAAGCACTTCATCTTTAAAATAATAACCAGCAAAATGGCCATTTTCATCTACATGTTCAGTAATAAGTGTCAGTTGTAAAAACGTTAATACAACTGTTTTATCTTCTTTTGCTTTTGACTTATCACAGCCAGTAAACATAAGTAAGTTAGAAAGTAATAAAAAGAATGCGACTGTTTTTTTCATATAATTCTCCTTTCTGAATCATTAAATATGTTTTAGACATCTATATTATACAATAAAAAAGAACAAATAATAAGCCTCTTATTATTTGCCCCCATTTACTTTATTAACTATTTTTTCATATAAACCATTACAGTATCTTGTTATCTTTAATGGAGTTATTGAAACATAACCATTCTTACAAGCACCAACATCATATATAACATCACTTGTTTCATCAATGATGTCTCTTTTTAGTAAGACTTTGTTATCTTGATATTCACCACTATATTTGATATTTCTAAGATATTGTTTAGTAATTAAGATTCCTTTGGAATTAACATATGGTTTACTAGCTAGATTAACATTTAAAAGATATTTATTGCTAAGCAAATCATACTTGAAGACATAATCCATAACATTTTTGATTTCAGTTACTAAATCTTGTTCATAGAAATTTCTATCCATGGAAAATGCTATGGTTTTAGTTTTCATTACCAAGGCTTGAAAACAAGCCCCAATAGTACCTGAATACATGCTATCAAATGATAAGTTATACCCATTGTTACAACCACTAATAACAACATCAAACTTAACATCTTGATAAGAACTAAAGCCAAAGATTACACAATCAACTGGATTTGCATCAAGGGCAATATGTCTATCATCAATTTCTTTATATTCAACATAATTATTGATAGTTAAACTACAACCAGCCCCACTTTTAGCTTTCATTGGGGCACTGACATAAACATTTCCATAATCTTTTAAAATATTTTCTAGTATCTTGATACCATTAGCATCAATTCCATCATCATTAGTAAGTAAAATATTCATCAAATCACATCCTTTAAATAACCATTAGCTATTAAAAACTGTTTTAGTTTTTTAAATGCTAATCCTCTATGAGATATCATGTTTTTAGTATCATCATCTAAACTTGCCATGGTCTTATCATAGCCATCACAAATAAAGATAGGATCATAACCAAAACCATTATTTCCTTCATAACTATAACTAATATGACCTTTACATACACCATCAAAATAATATGTTGTATTATCTTTTAAAATTAAACAAATAGTGCATTTAAAATAAGCTGTTCGATTATCTTTATCTTTTAATAATTCTAAGATTTTATTAGAACGTTCCTTATATGATAAATTTTCAAGATATCTAGCTGTATGTATTCCTAGTATATTTGGAAGTGCTTCTATTTCAAGTCCTGAATCATCAGCAATAACAATTCTATCAATTTTATCTTTAAGATATCTAGCTTTAAGATAAGCATTTTCATGATAATCTTTACCATTTTCAAGCACATCTTTTAAAGATATCTTATAATCACTAGCATTAGAAAAAAGAATATCGTCAGACATTTGACTATATTCTTTAGTCTTATTATTATTTGTTGTGGCTATTACTAATTCTAGTTTCACTTATCTTCATCCTTTATTTTTTCAATAGCTATTACATATGGTGGATTATTAATTTGATTAATGAATTCATATTGTAATACTTGATAATATTTTTGATCTAGTTTTTTAACATAGTTTCTTATTTTTATTGATTCTTTATAGCCTTCTTGATGGCCTTTATAGATAACTATAACCATGATACCAGTGACCATTAAGGCCTTTAAGGCCTTTTTTAAGGCGTTTAGGCTTGATTTAGCCATAGTTGTGATATTTTTATCACCATTTGGTAAATAGCCCAAATTCATGATTATAGCCTTGATATTTGCTAAATTATATTTATCAAGGTTTTCATGACTATCTAGATATAAGGTAACGTTATCATAACCTTCTAGTTTCTTTTTGGTGTTATTAATGGCTGCTTCTTGAATATCAAAGCCAATTACTTGTTTACTAATAGCTGCTAGAAACAAAGTATCATTACCATTACCAACAGTTAAATCTAAAGTGGTATCATCTTTAGTTACCACTTTACTTATCAGGTTATGACTAAATTCAATAACTTTATCCATTTATCATTGCCTTGACTCTTACTTCATTATTACAACTACCTTCGAGATAATAAACACCATCGATAAGTAAAATCTTGAAATCTAGTTCTTCATGAAGTTTAGTTTCTTTTACAAAGTTTATTTCAAAATTCTTGATATCAATATCAATGTTATTTGCTTCTAAGGCTTTATCAATCATTGAAGCATATTCAGTATTGTTTAAATGGTTATTTTTATCGATTTGATTTTTAGTTACCACACTTTTATAACTAACAGGAATGTTAGTAAAATCATGGTTAGGTATTTGTTTTAATGGAGTAGTAAAGTTATGTTTATCTAAAAACTCACCTTCCATTAAAATACTTGTAGTAGCAACAATTCTTCGACTAACCATATCTAAAATACACCACTTGCTATCACCTTTAACATAGATAGTACCATCAAGGGCTCTAATTTCATATTCCCTATCAAATTCAAAACGATTAGTGCGGTGAGGCCAAGTAGAAACGATAACTTTTTCATGAAGTTTTGGTTGTTTTAGTACTTCATGACGATTTCTAACAACTACCCAAATCATATTTTGTTTGATTAGATGGTCATAATCAATTTTAAGATTAATGGCATGATTTCCAGCTACATCTTGAAATAAGACTAGGATTGCTTGATTAGTTAGTCTATTTTCATATAGCATATCACTTGTGATTTCAACTTCTTGTTCTAAATAATAAACTTCCATATTTTCCCCTCCAAAATAAAAGCAAGATAACCTTGCTTAAAATGTTTTAATTCTTTTTGCTAGTAATGTTGTAATAGCTGCCCAAACAAGAACAACAATACTAATAATTAAACCAATGCCAGTACCATTTTTAACATTCACAGTACCAAAATCTAGGCTACTAACAAATGATTTAACTAAAGTTAAGTCAAACATTGTCCATAACAAACTAACAAGAGTGGCAATTGATAAACCAACCACCACATATTTAAACTTAAACTTACCACCGATAGCAAAACAACCAGTAACTAATAACAAGATAAATGGTAAGATATATTCAACTATTTGAAGAAAGCTAGCCTTGCTAAAGCCACCTTTAAATAGCATCTTTATCACACTACAAGAAAAACTAAATTGACTTACATTAGCACTATAAATTGGTAAAAATAAATATAAAACAGCCATAACTACTAAAACAGCACCAGCTAGGCTAATTTTCGAACTTCTACTCATAAAATAACCTCCTTTATAAAAGTATTTCGTTATCTTTTATTCTACCATATTTTCAAAAAATAGCAATTTATATTTTTTCTAGCATTCGATTATGTCCTAGTTTGTAATATTTGATTATGTCCTTAATTTAGATTATTATTTTTAAAACTGGAGGGATTTTATGGAAAAGCAAGAATTAAGAACAACTGAACAAGTTAAATACGAAACCATAAAAGCAATTGTAAACAATAACCTAAGTAAGGAAAATGCTAGTATTAGTCTAAATCTATCAACAAGACAAATCAATCGACTAATACTAGTCTACGGAACCAAAGGCGAAAACTCCGTAAAATTGAATATGCACCCTTAGCTCAATTGGATAGAGCGTTGGTCTACGGAACCAAA
>CANQVX010000010.1 GCA_947627355.1 uncultured Bacilli bacterium
ATTTCTAAAATACGCTAAAATGATGCAATCTATCGACAAAAAGTTGGCTGAAGAATTATTAGATCCTACTCAAAGACTTAAAAAAATTAGGGTTGGTATAACACACACTTCTGAAAGTAATATGATGACTGAAGTATTTGCTAAATGTGTTAATGATATCGATAAATTATCTATAACAATTGTTACTGATACCAAAAAAAATCTTTATGATAAACTAGCAAATTATGAGATTGACATGGCCGTTATCGAAGGTAAAAACAATAATCCTGAATATAATGCTTTAATGCTTGATACCGATTATCTTGTCTGCGTTCTTTCAAAAGATCATTATTTAGCTAAAAATGTGGTAATTACTTTAAATCAACTTAAAAAAGAAAAGATGATTTTAAGACTTCCAACTTCTGCTACTAGAGAACTATTTGAATCAACATTAGCAACCATTAACGAAAGCATTAATGACTTTAATATAACACTAGAAGTAGATAACATTGAAACCATTAAAGAACTTGTTAAAAAGAATCTAGGTGTTTCTATTCTTCCTAGAAGCGCTTGCATAAAAGATTTACAACAAAACAAGATTAAAATCTTGCAAATTGAGAATCTAAGCATGGTTAGAGAAACTGAAATTATCTATCGTAAAGATTTTAGTTATGTTGATATCCTTCAACATATTACTAAATCATATCAAGAAATTTTAAAGAATTATAATTAAAAATGCCGAATCACTCGGCATTTTTTAATATGTAGTTAATTGATTTATTCTTGAAATTAACTTATCAACTTTGATTTTATCGTTTTTAAGTGTATATAGTAATGGTAGTTTTTCAATTTCAAATTCACTGATAAAGATTGTTATTAAATCATTATCTAAACGATAATTCAAGATGTTAACTAAAACATCATCTCTACTCCAACTTGAAACTGTTTCTCCACCAATATCATCAATGATTAAAATTGATGCCGTCATAACTTTATTCATTAAGTTTTCATAAGCTTCATTGTTTTTAAAATTAGCCTTTAAATCTTGTAAGAAATGGCTCATTTTAATCACTGCACAACGATAACTATTAATAAGAGTAGCAACCAAACCTAAAACAAAAGTTTTATGTTTTCTTTGATCTTTAAAAGTTAGATAACAGCCCTTAGTTTTTGCGTGTTTATATAAAGCTAGATACATTGCTTTAAAATCTTTACTAGTTTCATTAACTAAAGATGGAAAGACTTTTAAATCAGCATCTAAAATATCATCAGTATTATAAGTTGAATAAACAATATTAGAAGCTTTTCCATAATATTCTTTATATTCTTTACATTGATAATATTTAGATACTAAGCCACCATATTCATCAAATTCCAATTTGTAGATAAAACCTTTATCTACCTTTTTACAGTTTTTGATACCAGGACAATTAATGCAAGGTTTATTTTCTTCAATATAAAAGAATATTTTTTCACTATATTGAAGTACTTCATCTTCCGATAGTTTCAATGTTTTTATTAATTCGCAAGCTTCATTTGAACTATAAATCATTTTAAGGATTTCTTCATTAGAAACCATATTTTTCATTTTAAAATTTAACTTTTGCATACTATTTACCCCAATTATTAAATACTTCACTTAATTGTTCATCAAGTGAATTATTGTCGTTAGAATCAGACTTTTTAGTTTCAACCGTGGCTACTTTTCCATTAATTTGAACATTGTAACGTTTTTTAAAATATAATAGCGTTTGATAAGCATCTTTGCATTTTTCTTTTACCACTGATGACATAACTTTATTTACATAGTTTTTGAAATTATAATCACCTTTTTTATTATTAACACAATAATAGATTGTGGCATTGATAACACCACTTGGAATATCCATTTCAACTAAACTTTTTATTAAATAAATATCATCTTTAAATAAAGCTGGGATTTCTAAAATTGCTCGATAATAGTCATATGGATCAGTATTATCTAACTTTTTAGCAAATTTTATTAAATCTTTATCATCTGTTGTTGGATTTTCAATATCTTTACTAGACATTTCTTCAACTAATTGATTGAATTTAATTAAATTGATTGACTTTTTTTGATTGCAATCTGTTTCAATTGAAGCAACAACGCATCTTTCTAGAATATTTTCAGATAAATCAAATAAAAGTTTCACTCTTAATATTTCTTTTTTAACAGATGATGTAAAGACTGCTTTAGGAATTAAATGATCAGCCATTTTAATAACAAAACGGTCCATATCAAAATCAGAAGTCACATTATGAGTTACTTTTTCACTATAATGACTAGATAAATTTTTTAAAGGTTCATTATTCTTTTCAAAACTTTCTTCAAAGGTTGAACTGATATCAACATAAGCATCATCAGAATAATGATTATCACTATAATAATATTGAGTACGATAGAATTCATCTTCACCAAGACTTTGTAGTAATAAACTATTTAAAATAGGATCTTTAAAAAATTCATTTGGTGATTTTGGTGAATGTAAAACATATAAATATTCAAGTGAAACATGGTCTTCTAGTTCTCTAATTTTAGTACTAAGTAAGCCAATGCTTTCAAGTTTTTTACGAGCCTTTACAAATTCTTGAATCGATATTTGCATGATTGAAAATAGTCTTTTATGAGTTCTTTTATTAGCAATGATACTATTTACATTAGATTCTGAAAATAATGAAAAATAAAGGGCGGTAGCACAATGACCAATGATAGGTTGATAAAGACGATAGATAACTTTTTGATCAAAGTCAGTTATAATGCCACTTCGTTCAATGCTATAACTATCAAATTCTTTGACATCATTTTTCATAAGCTTACCTCCTTTTTAGTACCTATTAATTGTAGCGAATTTATTTGAAATTAGCAATTACAGAATGTAGATTTTTTTCAAGCTCTTCAATGGTTGAAGTATTTTCAACAATTTGGTCTGCAAGTTCTGCTTTGGTTTCTTGATTTAATTGAAATTGCATTAAAATACGCATCAAAGAATAATTTTCAATATTTCTATTTTTTAATCTTTGTTCGATTACATCTTTTGAAGCAACAACTGTTAAGGTATAGTCACAAATTGTTTGCAATTCACATTCAAAAAGCAAAGGAATTTCCATAAATAATAATTCATTTTGATATTTATTTTTTAATTCAATTATTTTTTTAAAAACATATGGATGAATAATTTCGTTTAGTTTTAAAACTTTGCTTGGTTGTTCTAAGATGGCATTTTTGATATCTTGTTTATTAGCATTCTTACAATCAAATTCTTTATCAAGTGCTTGTATGATATCTTTATCTTGATAGGCTTCTTTTACAAATTCATCACAGTCAAAAAATAAATAATTTTCTTTTTTTAAGATTTCACCAACCATTGATTTTCCACTACCAATAACTCCTGTAATTCCTATTAGCATATTTTTTTATCCTTTCTGACATTTTGGACAATAATGAGTACCACGATTATCCAATCTATCTTTAATTATTATTGTATTGCATCTGTCGCATGGTAAACCTTGTCTAGCATAGACATGTAGTTTTGCTTGAAATTTACCATTTATTCCATGTTCACTTTGATATGATTTAATGGTTGAACCACCAAGCTCAATAGCTTCAGTTAAGATTCTTTTGGCTTCAGTTATAATCATATCACATTCTTTTTTTGTAACCTTACAAGTGTTTTTAAAAGGACTTATTTTACTAGCAAACAAGATTTCATCAGCATAGATATTACCAATACCAGCCAAAATGCTTTGATCTAATAAAATAGCTTTAATTGGTTTATTAAGAGGATGAATCTTTTGATACAAATATGAGCCATTTTCAAGTTCAAAAGGTTCTTTTCCTAGTTTATTTAAAGGATTAATTTGATAAATATCTTGTGACTTATCAAAATAATAGAAACGACCAAATTTACGAACATCGTTATAACATAGATAAGTATTATCAACAAAATTAAAAATCATATGAGTATGTTTGCTATCTTTGTTTGAATTGTAGAAATACTTTCCTTCCATTCTTAAATGAGAAATTAAATAACCATTAGATAAAACAAAAATGATATATTTTCCTTTTCGTTTTAAATCAACTATTTTATTATTTTTTAATTTATCTTTGAATGATAAAACATCGATGTTATCGACAATTTTATCATATCTTATTTCAACATCTAAAATGGTTTTATTTAAAACATGTGATTTTAGTGTTTCTTTTACTGTTTCTACTTCTGGTAATTCTGGCATAATACTTCACCTATTTTGCTTCAAGCCAATTGTTTCCAATGCTATAGTTAACTTTTAAAGTGATATCACTATCTAAAGTGTGCTCCATGATATCTTTAATATCTAGTGCCATAGAAGATGCGTATTCTTCTTTAACTTCAAACAATAATTCGTCGTGAATTTGACAAATTAGATAAGCTTTATCTTTATTTTCTTTTAGATATTTATCTACTTTTATCATAGCAACTTTTATGATATCAGCAGCGCTTCCTTGAATTGGTGTATTCATAGCAACACGTTTACCAAATTCTTTTGTTTGATACATTGAAGCATTGATTTCAGGCACCATTCTACGGCGTTTTAACATGGTTGTAACATAACCATTTTCTTTACAGAATTTAATGTTTCCTTCAAGAAATTCTTTAACTTTTGGAAATGTTTCAAAGAAAGCATCGATAAATCTTTTAGCGGTATTAACATCCATGTTAATTTGTTCTGATAAACCCCAACTAGAAATACCATAAACAATGCCAAAGTTTACAGCTTTTGCTATTCTTCTTTGTTCTTTAGTTACATCATCCACTGGAACATTAAAGACCTTAGAAGCAGTTAAAGCATGAATATCAACATCATTTTTAAAGGCATTTAACATGGTTTCATCTTTTGATAAGATGGCAAGTAATCTAAGTTCAATTTGCGAATAATCTAAAGAAATAATCTTATAACCAGCTGGCGCTATCATGAGTTTTCTTATAATCATTCTTGAATCATCACGGACACTAAGATTTTGTAAATTTGGTTGGGATGATGATAATCTACCAGTCATAGTTGATGATTGATTAAACAAAGCATGGATTCTATTAGTTTCATCTTTAAAAGTATAAAAAGCATCGATATAAGTGTTTAATAATTTAGTATATTTACGATATTCAAGAATCATATTAACAACTGGATGTAATGTAGCAATTTTTGTTAAATCTTCCGCAGTTGTCGACATTTTTTTATTTCCTGGAAGATGTAATTCGTTATATAAAAGGTCAGCAAGTTGTCTACTAGAATTTAAATTAAATGATTCATCTTTGTTTACTAATGTTCTAATTTGAGTTTCAAGTTCATGAATCTTTGTTTCATATTCATTTGCTAGTTTATCAAGTAATTCAGTATCAACTAAGACTCCTCTTTGTTCCATATCTTTTAAAATCATGGCAAGAGGAAGTTCAACATTAAATAGTAGTTCTTCATTATCAATTGCTTTGATTTTCTTAAGTACTTCTTCTTTGATTAGATAACAACCTTTTGCAATAGTTCCAGCATAAGTAGCATATTCTTCAAAACTAGCCACCTTTTTTAAAGGCTCGATATGTAAATCATAAGTATCTAACATGCTAATAGGATCATCACTGATATTTTGGTTAAGTAAATAATTAGCAAGTAAGATATCTAAAGTAAAACCAGCAGGTTTGATATTTAAAGCTTCTAATAAAACAAAACTCTTTTTAATATCATAACCTTGTTTTCTAATATCAGGATTAGTTAGAAAATCAATGCAATCAAAATCAAATAACAATAAGTCTTTTTCAATATATTCACATTTACTATCATTTGCTAAAACAATGCCTCTCAATTGACCATAATGGTAATTATCACCATAAAAATCAACATAGACAAAAGTATCATTTTTAAGTAAATCACCAGATACTCGATTAACGATATCAACTTTGGTTGTGAAGTTTTTATTTTCTTCAGCTTCTATGGTATACTTTAATAATGATTTGATGTTATATTTCTTTAAAAACAAATTCATTTCTTTTTTATCATATTCAACATAATTAGCATCCCCAATATCAAAATCTAAATTCATATTAGTATCGATTGTTGCCAGTTGATAACTTAAAAAAGCAACATCTTTATCATTTAAAAGTTTTTCTTTAAGTTTTCCTTTGATTTCATCGATAGATTCATATACTTTTTCGAGACTTCCATAACGAATGATTAAATCAAAAGCCGTCTTTTCACCGACACCTTTAACACCTGGAATGTTATCACTAGCATCGCCCATTAAAGATTTAACATCGATAATTTGTCTTGGTTCAATTTTATAAACATCATATAAATGACTCTTATTGAAGACTTCAACTTCTGATAAACCTTTATGCATCATACAAATTAAAACATTATCATCGATTAATTGAAGTAAATCTCGATCACCGGTATAAACATTGGTTAGATAACCATCTTTATTTAATCTTTTTGATAAAGTTCCAATGATATCATCAGCTTCATAACCTTCTACTTCAATTGTTTTAATATTAGCAACGTTTAAAAATTCTTTAATCATTGGAAATTGAATTTTTAAATCTTCTGGTACTTCTTTACGATTAGCCTTGTAGTTTTCGAATTCTTGATGACGAAACTTTTTACCAGGACTATCTAAAGCCACTATGATATCATCAAAATCATGTTCATTTAAAAGTTTTAAAATGATGGTAGAAAATAAATATAAAGCATTGGTAGGTTTATTATCTTCAGTTCTAGTCATTCTCATTTGAGTTGCATAAAATGCTCTAAATATCAATGCATTACCATCAATTAAAATTATTTTTTTCATAGGTTATCCTCCAATTAAATCCATTTTATTTATATAAGCAATTTCTTTATTTTTAACATGTGCATAAACAATTACAGTTTCATGTTTATGGAATTTTTCTTTTAACATTAAGGCTTGATTATCATA
The DNA here is from genome assembly GCA_947627355.1 of uncultured Bacilli bacterium. Taxonomy (GTDB): domain Bacteria; phylum Bacillota_I; class Bacilli_A; order RFN20; family CAG-631; genus Caccosoma. Next base: position 6,947 of record CANQVX010000010.1, read on the forward strand.
AGCAAATAAACGAATAGTAGCTGTTTCATCTTCTAAAATGACACGTAGCATATTTTTACCATTTTTGTTTTTAGATAGTTCTATTTGATTGATTTTTCCAAGCAAATAAGTGTTATATTCTTTGTCTAATATGTTTCCGATATCAGTTATTTTAGTTTGATATTTTTCTTTTAATGTAGTTAAAGGATGCTTGCTTAAATAAAGGCCTAGAAATTCTTTTTCTTTTAATAAAAGATCAATATCAGATGGTTTATTTACAAGAATTGGACAAGGAATGTAATCATATTTATGATAATCATTTACTTGATAATCAAGGTCAATGAACATCTTGCCATATTCATATAAAGTAACTAGATTGCTAATCAAACATTCTCTTGAAATATTAAAGCAATCAAGGGCTCCACTATAAATCAAAGCTTCCATATTATTCATGCTAACATTTATTTTAAGCATTCTAATCATGAAATCATAAATGTCTACAAATTGTCCTTTTTTTCTTTCATTTAAGATATCAATAGCAATTTGATTTTTTAATGTTTTAATGTTTCCAAGTCCAAACATCAAATTATTATCTTTTAAAGCAAAACTATAATAAGATTCATTGATATGAGGAGACAAAATAGAAATATTAAAATACTTTGCTTCTTTAAAGATGGCATTTTTTTGTTCATCACTATCACCAATTAGATTTAATAAAGTAGCATAAAAGATGGCAGGATATTTATATTTTAATGCTGCCATGGTAACAGTAATAGTAGCATAAGCTACAGAATGGGCTTTATTGTAACCATATTTTGCAAATCGTTGAATAGTTAAAAATAAATTGGTGGCTAATTCTTTTCCATAACCATTTATAACGCTTCTATCGATAAAAATGTTTTGTTGAACATCCATTTTATCGGTATTTTTTTTGCTAATTGCTCTTCTTAGTAAATCAGCTTCAGCTAAGGAATAATTAGCTATCTTTTTAGCTATTTGCATGATTTGTTCTTGATAAATAATAATGCCATAAGTACTCTTTAAAATATCTTTTAAATCATCGTGATAATAATTAACTGGTTCTAAATTATGTTTTCTTTTTATGAAACTATCGATATTTTGCATAGGACCAGGTCGGTATAAAGCAATTAAGTTTACAACATCTTCAAAGCAAGTTGGTTTTAATTGTTGTAAGGTCTTTTTCATACCTTTTCCTTCAAGTTGAAATAAACCAATGGTGTTACCAGTGGCTAGAAAATTATAAACATCTGGAAAATCAAAACTGAAGTTATCAATGTTTAAAGAACTATGATACATTTCATTGATTGATTTAAAACAAAAATCAATGATAGTTAAGTTTTTAAGGCTTAAGATATCCATTTTAATAAGACCTAATTTTTCAATATTTTCATAATCATATTGAGTAACTAAAGTGTTTTTTTCAACTTCCATGGTTGGAATATATTTAGACAAAGGTTGATGATATAAAACAACACCAGCGGCATGAATACCACTTTGTCTTTTAAGTCCTTCGATTTTACTAGCTAATGATACTAATTGTTTATATTTTTGATGTCTATCAACAATTTCTTTAAATTGCGCATCTTCTTTATAGGCCTTTTTTAAAGACCAAGCGCTTTCATCATCACTTTTAAAAGTTTTAGGATAAAATGATAACAAATAATCAACATCTTCATTACTATATTGCATAATTCTTGCAACATCTCTGATAGCACTTTTAGCACCAAGAGTTGAAAAAGTAACGATATTGCTAACACATGAATAGCCATATTTATCTTTTAAATATTGGATTACATTATCACGTTTAATATCAACAAAGTCGATATCAATATCAGGCATAGTAATTCTTGATGGATTTAAAAATCTTTCAAAAATCAAATTATTTTTGATTGGATCAATCGTGGTTATATTTAATAAATAGGCAACTAAACTAGAAGCAGCACTACCTCTTCCAGGTCCAACCATAATATCATGAGTTTTAGCATAATTAACATAATCAGCAACTATTAAAAAATAATCAACAAAGCCCATTTTAGTGATAACATTTAATTCCATTTGTAAACGTTCCATATAAGTTTTGTTATTTTCTAAATAAAGTCCTTTTAAACGATTCATACAAGTATTTTTTATTAATTCAATTGGATTTGTATCACTATCATATGGCTTAGGTAAACCAAATTCAACTGGCTTAATTTCAACATTTATTAGATTAAGCATTTGTCTTAAATTATTAAGTTCATCTTGATCATACATGATTTTAAGTTCATTCATATTTTTAAAATAAGCATCAGCAATATCAGATTGTTTTAAGAAATCTTTATTAGCTTTTTTGTTTTCTTTAATGCAATCAAGTAAATTTAATATTAAAGTATCATCGCTATCTTTATGAAAAACAGTTTGCATAGCGATAGATAAGACTTGTTGATTTATGAATAAATCTTTTAATAATTGGATGCTATCCTTGTTACAATTACGATAACGATAAACACCAAAATAAACATATTGATAGATATTTTTAAATGATGCAATGCATTCATTTATTTCAAATATTTGATTATTTTCAACTAACATATTTAAATATGTATTGTCAGAAGGAATAACAGCGATTATTCCTTGATGAAACTGACTTAATTCTTTTAATGTTAAAGCTTTAGTATCAAAACGATTAACTAATGAAGTTAAATTGACAAGATTATAATATCCTGTTTCATTCATAGCAAATAATAAAACATTAGCAATTATTTCATCGCTAAAATATATACTAAACTCAACACCTATAATTGGTTTTAAATTGTTTTTCTTACATAAAAAATAAAATTCAGCAACACCAAACATGTTGTTTAAATCACAAATTGCTACTTCATTAAATGAGGCTTCAAAACTCATACGAATTGCACTATTAACTGTGATAGTACTAGATAGAAATGTATTATCGGTACGTAATCGTAAATTCATAGTTTTGCTCACCTTCTTTAACACCTCAATGATAACATACTTATAATAAAATTATAAGTAGCAATTAAAGATTGTTAGTTAAACTATTTTTTTAAGCTTAAATATTTATCGATAGAATCGGCTGCTTTTTTACCAGCACCCATAGCAAGAATTACTGTAGCTGAACCAGTTACAGCATCACCACCAGCATAAATCGATTCAATTGAAGTAGCATTAGTTTCTTCATCAACAATAATACCTCCCCATTTTTCAACTTTTAAATCACTAAGTGAATTACGAATTAGTGGGTTTGGTGATGTACCAATTGCCATGATGACACAATCAACTTCAATATCAAATTCAGAATTTTCAATAACTATTGGACTTCTTCGATTTGAAGCATCAGGTTCACCAAGTTTCATCTTGACACATCTAATTTTATTAACAAAATTATTGCTATCTTTACCAATTGAAATAGGATTAGTTAAAAATTTAAATTCAATTCCTTCTTCTAATGCATGTTCTACTTCTTCTTGACGAGCAGGCATTTCTTCTTTTGAACGACGATAAATGATATAAACTTCTTTTGCTCCCATTCTTTTAGCACAACGAGCAGCATCCATTGCTACATTTCCGCCACCAACAACAGCAACTTTATTTGCTTTAACGATTGGGGTATCACTTGTTTCTTTATAAGCTTTCATTAAGTTAATTCTAGTTAAGTATTCATTAGCTGAATAAACTCCGTTTGCATTTTCGTTTTCAATATTCATGAATCTAGGAAGACCTGCGCCACTCGCAATAAAAATTGCTTTGTAATTATAGGTATTTTTTAATTCTTCAATGGTAATAGTTTTTCCAATAACAACATTAGTTTTAATTTCAACACCTAAACTAATTAAATGATCAATTTGTTTTTGAACAATTGATTTAGGAAGTCTAAATTCAGGAATACCATAAACTAAAACACCACCAGCTAAATGTAAGGCTTCAAAAATAGTTACTTGATAACCACGTTTGGCTAGTTCACTAGCACAGCTAAGGCCTGCAGGGCCTGAACCTATTACAGCAACTTTTTGATTTTTTGATGCAACTTTTTTAATGTTATCATCACTTGAATTATTTAAATGAAAATCAGCAACAAATCTTTCAAGACGTCCAATTGCAACGGCTTCACCATTTTTTGCTCTAACACAATTCTTTTCACATTGATTTTCTTGAGGACAAACTCTTCCACAGATTGCTGCTAAAGTATTTGTGTTATTGATGATTTCATATGCTTCTTCAAACTTTCCTTCTTTAATTTTGCCGATAAAATCAGGAATTTTAACACCAACAGGACAACCTGAAACACATGGCGTATTTTTACAATTTAAACATCTATTAGCTTCATTTATAGCGCTATTGCAATCATAACCTAAAGATACTTCGTCAAAGTTTTTATTTCTAACATTTGCGTCTTGAACAGGCATATAGGTTTTTTCTTTGGAAGGATTAAACATTTTTCTTTTCCTCCTTTAGTAGATTACAAACATGGTCATAAGCATTTCTTTCGATAGAATGGTACATTTTAGATCTTTCAATAGCTTCATCAAAGTCAATTGAATGACCATCAAAATCAGGACCATCAATACAAGCAAATCTTGTTTTACCATCAACTGTTAACCGACAACAGCCACACATTCCAGTACCATCAATCATAATTGAATTCATGCTGACAATGGTTTTAACATTATATATTTTAGTAAGGTTACAAACTGCTTTCATCATAACTAATGGACCAATTGCAATTACTAAATCATAACTGCTATCTTGTTTTAATAATTCTTCTAATTGATTAGTTACAAATCCTTTTTTGTTATAACTTCCATCATCAGTTAAGATATAAAATTGATTACTTACTTGTTTAAATTCATTTTCTAAAATAATTAGATCTTTATTTCTAAAACCAATTATTGAAGTAACATTACTCTTTTCTAGATGAAATTGTTTAGCTACTGGATAAGCAATAGCACATCCCACTCCTCCACCAATAACAATAACCTTTTTATAATCTTTTGTGTTAGTTGGATTTCCTAGAGGTCCCACTACATCTAGAATTGTATCATTTTCATTTAATTGATTTAGTTTATAAGTTGTAGCACCAACAATTTGAAAAATAATAGTGATAGTATTGTTATCATAATCAGCAATGGTTAAAGGAATACGTTCACCATCACTAGAAACTCTTAAAATAACAAATTGACCAGCTTTAGCATTTTTTGCTATTAGTGGTGCTTCAATTTTCATTAAGGTTACAGTTGGATTTAAAATTTCTTTTTTTATAATTTTAAACATGGTATCTATTCCTTTCTTTTTAATTTATTCATTACTTTTGGTATTTCATTTATGATACCAGTTGCTGTAATTGAATCTTCACATGATTTTTTAGTTATTTTATTACTTGCAAGTCCTTGAATATAACATGAAATAGCAACTATAAAATCTAAATCATATTTTAAATAACCACATAAACCAGTAATTATTCCTGATAAAACATCACCACTTCCAGCTTTTGCTAAACATGGACTTCCATTATTAACTAAATAAGTGTTATTTAAACTAACAATCAAGTTAACATGACTTTTTAAAAGTAAAGTTACATGATATTTATTAACAAATTCATTAGCTAATTCAACAGGTGATTTTTCGATATCTTTTAAATCACATTTTAAAAGTCTTGAAAATTCTTTTAAATGAGGTGTTAGGATTACTTTACATTTACTGTTACTTAAGATATCTAAGTCATGTAAAGCAAGAGCATTTAAAGCATCAGCATCAAGTATTAAAGTTTTATCATAATTATTTAAGAAAAATTCCACTAATTTATAAGTGGCTTCACTATTAGATAAACCCATACCAATGGTTATAACATCATAATCAAGTAATGATATCAGTTGATTCTTATTAAATTTAACATGACCATCATTATCATCAAGTAAATAATAAATGTTTTCTGGATTCTTTAAAGCATAGATAGGATATAACGATTTAGGAATACAAATCGTTGAATAACCAATTCCAACTTTTAAAGCTGCATAGGCATTACTTGATAATAAAGCAGCACCAGGAGTTTCTTTACAACCCGAGATAATCACACATCTACCATAACTACCTTTATTTGAATGATGCTTACGATTATCAAGTTTATTTTTAAAATCATTATCAGTTAATAGTTTAATAGAAGATTTAACACTTGAAGTATCAAACACTTTTACAAGTTCAAGTTCTTTATAATAATCCATACCATCATTAAAGAAATGACCATAACGATAAAAATTAATGGCATAACATAAATCACATTTAAAAGCATTGTCTAAAGCTATACCATTTTTTTCAATAATTCCAGATGGTAAATCAATAGAAATTTTAAAAGCATGATAGTTGTTTAAACATTTTAATATTTCAATTTCATTTTTAGTTAATTTAATCGTTTCTACCGGTAAAAAACAATCAATGATGATATCATAATGATTATTCATTAAATCATAAAATTTATCGATAGAATCGTTATTATATATAGTTACATTTTTATAAAAAGAATTTAATTCGTTTGTGATATCTAAACCATATTTATTACTATCATTTCTAGTAATAATAAAAAAAGAAAGATTTGGATTAGCAAATCTTTTCTTTATTTTATTTGCAACCATTTTAGCTATTTGATAATTTTGGCATGATAAAGATAAATCTTTATCGATTGCTAAATTCCTATAAAAATCTTTGATTTGACTATATGCTAAAATGTTATTCATGACATTACCTATTTACTTTCGTTTTCTAAATTAACAGATAATGTGTTGTATGAGAATGCAATGTTTTCTTTATCGAAAGCTTCTTTAACAGCTTTATTAAAGTAGTTGTAAACATCCCAATAATTTTCAGTCTTAGTAAATGCTCTGAATGATAATTCTAAGCCCGTATCAGTATAAGATACTTCAACTGTAGTTGCAGGATCTTTTAATACTAATTGTTGTTCAGCAGCTAATTTTAATAAAATTTGTTGAGCTTTGTTCATATCTGAATGATATGAAATTCTAAATAAGTTGTCGACACGACGAATGTCTTTTTGAGTTGCATTTGTAATCTTATCATTAGCAAGTACACCATTTGGTAGATAAATAACTTTCTTATCAAATGTTACAAGGATAGTATGGAAGATACGAATATCTTCAACAGTTCCTTCAACACCTTGAGCAATGATATAATCACCGATTCTAAATGGACGCATTAAAATGATAACAATACCACCTGCAAGGTTTGATAATGAACCTTGAATTGCAAGACCAACAGCAATACCAGCAGCACCAATAACACTACCAATAGCAGCAGTATCAATACCAATGAATCCTAAGAATAAAACAAATACAACAATCTTTAAGCCCTTACGAATAATGTGATAAGTTACAACACTAATAGTCTTATCAGCATTTTTCTTTTCTAGACGACGTTTAACGCTTCTAGCAATGGCATTAATAATTTTAAAAAGAATGAATAAACCAATTAAGCCAATTACTAAACGAACACCGCTAGTTGAAATCCATTCCAAAATTGAATTTAAAATCTTTTCTAAATCAATTGAAACAAACGAAGTCATTCTTTATTCCTCTTTTCTTTTAAAATGTATTCAATGGCAGATTCAACGACATCTTTATCGGATTGGTAAGTAAGATAGCTGATTGCATCTTTAAAAGGAACCCAAAACGCTTTATCAACTTCACTTTCTTGTTCTTTAATGATACCATCCTTATAAGCAGCTACAAAAAAAACAACATCTTTAGAAATTCCTTCATATGGACTGTAATTAATGGTTTTTCTAAAATTGGTATCAACAGTCACATCTAAATTAGTTTCTTCTTTGATTTCTCTTAATGTGGTTTCTAGTTCAGTTTCATTATTTTCTACGTGTCCTTTTGGAATTGAAACATGACCTAGACGCATATTCAAAATCAAAATATAGAGTTCGTTGTTAATAAATTTATAAACAACGGCTCCACAAGACTTTTCTTTTATCATTAATCCACCACCACAAGACATTATAGCACTATACAAAAAAGATAAAAAGTCTTTTTAAAAAAATTAGCAACACATAGTGTTGCTAGGTTTAATAGGTTTGAAATTCAATTGTACAACTTGTATCAGTTATTTCTTTAATTGTTACAATATATTTGAAATAACCGGCATTTTCTTTATCGTATTGATTGTTAAAATGAGGCATTAAATCACGATATTGTGAATCGTGTTGTAAATCAAACACATCATTTTCTTTAAATAAATGACTAGAATTGGCATGAAATGAAGCTCCAGATAAGCCATTATTACCAAATTTACAATTTTTTGGAAACATGGTTGATAATAAATAATATTGTCCTTCAGCAGATAAAAAACCTTCAACATTTCCGCGAGGTGTATTTGAAAACTTCACACCAATCATTTGATTAATATCATCATTAAATTGATTATTACTATCAACTGCTCTTGAATTAATATAAGTGATTCTAATTCCTGAAGCTTCAAAACCTTTGATAGGAGTTTCATCAAAATATTTTTGATAGCCTGATAAATAATCTTGGGTGTTTAAACCATCAGGAGTTATAAATTCTAACATTAAATATTCATCAAATGGAGTATTATTCATGTTATTAGTTTTAAAGATTAAACAATCACCTGTTAAAGTTGAACTATTTAAAATTATAGTTCCAGCTTTATCAATTACATATGGACTTGTCCACCCTAAAGCAAATTTACTATACATGGAATGATCTCCTATATCATAATCCATCATATCAACAAGGCCCATAGGGGAAACATTACTATTACCAGTATCATAATAATCAGCAAGTCCTAGTAAATGACCAGTTTCATGAATATAAGTATGAGCATCTAATTTATCATTTCCATATCCTTGATACATGAAATCAAACGATGACCAAGAATAACGCATAGCTTTAAGACCTGATCTTGATTCGTCTTCTTTATTCAACATATGACTATATGTAAAAGCCCAATAAAAACTAGATAAATTAGAATCATTATAATAATTAGGAGCACTATAAATTAGATAAATTGAATCAACATAACCATCATTATTACTATCAAAGGATGCTAAATCATCATATTTTGTTTGATACCATGCAAGTGCTTCATCAAGTAACCAAAATAAACCACCATCATCATAAGTTGTACTTTCATGGCTTTTAAGTTCACTTGGTGTAACATTTGGGTTAAACCAATCAGCAACTTTACCAGTTAAATTTAGTTTTTCATAACTTGATTTATAATAAAAACTGCTGACAGATTCATAAAAAACATCATCGTTTATATTAAAAAAGGTATGATCTAGTTTAGTTATAACATCGGCTGTAGCATTTTGTTCATAACCCTTGATAACAATTGGAAGAACTAATATTTTTTGAGTTCCTGTGCTATTTAAAACGGGGGTTTTATAGTTTTCATATAAAGTTGATAAAACTGCTTTATCAGCCACTTCCATTTTGTTATAAGTTACATTAACAATACTAGAGGATGAACTATTACTAAAATTGCTTGATGATTTATCAGTTTTATTAGTACATGATGCTAGTAAAACAAATGATAGTAATAAAGATATCTTTTTAAAATTAAAGTGTGCTAACATTTAAATCACCATCTTGACATTTAATAACACTAATATAACCTGCTTCAAAGCAAGTTATCTCGATTTCATCGATAGTTTCTTTATAAGTAATGTTTTTAAAATCATCTTGATTTCCTAGATATACAAGTGAAGTTAATGTAATTGAAGCACTAAAAGCATGAGCACCAATAAATTCAATTGAACTAGGAATTGTAAGTTTTGTAAGTCTTACTAAATAAGTAAAGGCTTCTCTATCAATTGTTGTTGTGTTTTCATTTACAACATATTCAGTAGAAGTGTTATAAGCTGGAAAGACAAGTAAACGAGTTAAATCATAACTATATAAAACATTATCTACTGATTTAAAATAAGTGCTATCATTTGAAACTTCAATCGTTCTTAAGTTTTTATCATAAGCAAGTAAAGAATAACCAATAGTTTGAACTGTCGATGGAATCGATATTTTTTCAAGTACTTCACAATATGAAAAGGCGCCATTTCCAATGCTTATAACACCTTCAGGAATACTAACTTGTTCTAAATTACGATTTCTAATAAAAACATTATCACCGATAGTTCTAAGTGATGATGGTAAAGTTAGACTAGTAATAGTATTATCAGTACACGCACCATTTTCTAGTGTTTCAACACCATCTTCAAAAACTAATGTTTGTAGTTTTAAATTATTTCTAATAGCGTTATTTTCAATAACTTTTACATTACCAGGAATGGTTAAGTTAACTAGATTAGTACAATTCATAAAGGTTTGAGATTGTAATCTATCGATTCCTGTGCCAATTGTAACTGATTGAATTCCTGATAGATAAAAAGCACTATCTTTAATAGTTATAACACTATTAGGAATAGTTATGTTTTCTAGAAATGAAGTGTTAGCAAAGGCTGATGAACCAATTTCTAATAAACCTTCATTTAATATAACTTTCTTACCACGATAATATTTAAAAGCACCATCACCAATCTTTTTAATAGTGTTTGCTACTTCAATATTATCTCTTTTGGTTGGACAAAATAATAATGAATCCATGGTATTGTTATATAAAATACCATCTTCAACTTTAAAGAATTCATTATCATTTGCCACTTCAAAATTAGTGATAGTAAGACATGACATAAAAGCATCACTTGAAATAGTTTTAATATTTTTCGATATAACAATTGTTTCAATGCCACCTGATGATACAAAAGCAGAACCTAATATACCGGTAACTGGTTTATTATTAAATTCATCGGGTAAAACGACTCTTTTAGGTTGATAGTTGTTATATTTTTTTATGCTATAGGTATCATCTTCATTTAGTTCAAATTCAAAGTCACGAATATTAGTTTGTAGTTCACTACTTGATAAACTACTACTAGATTCTTCAATTGAACTAGATGAACTTAAACTACTAGAAGATGATATTTTATTTTTGTTTTCCGTTTTATTACAACTAGCAAGTATTAATAATAACACGAAAAAAGGAAGAAATCCTTTTTTAGACATTTAAATTCCTCCTTTTTATGAAAATGAATATGGAAGGGAAGTAGTTCCAACATTACTATAAGTTAAGATATATTCACCTGATCTATCAGAAAAACTATCTCTACGATAATAAGATACAGTAATTTGATTTAAATGATTTTCATTAATTGTTACTACGCAATCAGTACCATAACCATTTAAATATTGTTCAGCAACGCAACTAGGAATGAAACATTCAATACCAATAAATGATTGTAATGCTGGATTAACATGATATTCATTTGTATTTTTATTGAAATCAAATACTTCAGCTGCTACATCACTTACAACTGGTACAAATACTTCTTTAGGTGCGTTAAATAAACTTGAAAAATCAGATGCAGCAGCAGTAGTAAATTTATCATTTGCTTCATCATAACCATAAGGAACGATTGTTCCATTGTTGTTATAACGAATTAATAAATCAGCAGTTGTTGCTACATCATCGCCACCACAATCCCAGAATACACCATTTTTAGTATAATAAAATTTATAATGAACTGAATCTGGTTGATTATCAATTTTAAAGTTATAAACTACATCTAAAGTATAGTTATCTTCGATTTCATCAAAAGCGACATTTAAAGCATCATGTTCTTCATAATGAGGACGAACAGATTGACGAGTTATAGTAGCTGTTCCGATATCTGATACTTGAATAGTTGCTTTAGCATCTAATAAAAAGTATCGATTATCTAGACCAAAAGTATCATAGGTTTCAATTTGTTTTGGTTCAAAAACAATTGAAACTAACTTGCTATCTTCAAAATAAAACTTAGCAGTTTTGATTACTTCATCAAAGATAACATCTACTGTTGAAAATAATTTACTAGCAATAAATGAAGCTTTCTTTCTTTCAAGATTGTATGTATTATTGTCTATTTTTGTAAAATCATTTCTTGATAGATATCTAAATGGATTATCACAAAAATAACCAAAGTTTACATCATCACCATTACTAGCTTCAGCTGGAACATCAATAATTTTATTTTCATAACCAAGTTCATTATAATATGCAAGACCATCTTGACCTTCAATTAAAACTTCATTAACTAGATTATAACGTGTTCCATCGCCTTCAAAACCATATAGTTTTCTTTCAAAACCATTGGTATCACGATTTTCAAAAACATATTCGAAGTCGTAACGGGTTTGAGCAGTTTCACCTGTAACAGAACCACCACGACCATTTAAAAATTTGGCTGTTTCATCGATTCGACCGCTAATTTTAACACCACTAGCTAAATCTTCGACAGTTTTTGATAACATATCAACTTTTTCAGTTTTATCACCACATGAAGCAAGTCCTAATGATAATAAACATATAGATAAAGTAATAGCAATATTTCTTTTCATTGTTATAAACTCCTACGCATTAGGATTTGTTAGTGATTCAAGTTGCCCTAAACATGGATCTTCATATAAAAGATCGGCAGTAACTTGGCCAATTTTTGAAACATAAATTGTAATTGTTTCATCTGATCCCGTTGGTTGATATGCATTTACATATCCAGTAATTGTAAGAGTTGGCCCTTCAGCAGCATTTTCAAGTGTGATTTCGACATAACCAACATTTATTACGGTCAAACCAAATCTTGATGAAAATTGTTTAACTTGGGCCGGATTGTTAGTAACTAATTTTTCACCCGAACTATCTAGGACAAATAAATCTAAAAATTTACCAGAAAAACCATATGTTTCTGCTAATGATTCTACTTCAGTTTCAACTTCTGGCGAAATAACGAGGCCTTCTTCATTGTTGGAGATGTAACTATATGAGTGAATACCAATTTCTATTTCAAATGGATTTTCAGGAACATCAACATATCCTATCGCTTCACCTTCAGCCTTATAAATAAAATTATATTTTTCAGTTATAATCCCTGCAGCCGATCCATCTTCAGCCGTATATACATAATTTTGACAGCCTAATAATTCTTTTACTTGTGATAAAAGATTTTTTTCTTCCATTTCACCTTTTCCAGATGCTAAATATTCTTCGATTGAATCAATGGTTGTTGTTTCAATTTCACTTACAGTTAGCGTGTAAATATTTGGAGTTCCAAAACCAGAAGAAACACTAAATTTAAATTCAAGATTATTTTCTTCAGTTAAAGAAACTTTAATAGCAGCCATGCTATATGCATCTTGACTCAAATATGGAAGCAGTTCAACAACAGCTTCTTTTTCAACAACATATCCATTTGTTGTAAAATTATCTGCTAAATCAGCAAAATCAGCAATATCTAATAAAGAAAATGAATTTATATAAAAATAATCTCTATCAAAATTATCATATATTACTTTTTCGCTATATAAGTCAGTGAATAGTGCTTCATCAGCATCTTTTAAATATTTGCTAGTAGGAACAATTTCTTCACCACCATATTCAAATGTGAAAATACCACTTGCGTTTTTTGCATATCCAATATTACCATCGTTAGGTGTTTCGCAATAATATGCATTTGGAGTATATTTTCCAACACGTATGCCATCCATATCATTTAATGTTAATGTGTAATTTGGTGTTTCAATACATGTAGCAATTAATTGCTTAATTGTTTCAGCCGTTAAATCTCCAACAGTTGTAGAACTACTAGAATCACTAGTTTCGCTACTACCTGTACTAGAAATACCACCTGTACTACTTAATTCTGAAGATGTACTATCTTCAATACTGCTAGATACATCACTAGAACCACCAACAGAACTTGAATTTAAGCTGCTAGAAGATGATTCTTTATCAGTGTTGCATCCAACAAGACATAACGCCATAAATAAAATAAAACCAACTTTTGACTTGTTCATAAATTTTGTCTCTCCTTTTTTTATATATAATTGGTAGAATTATAGCAAAATTTACTGATGAATTCAATGTATTTTTTTTATTTTTGCTTAGGTGGTCTCTTTGAAAAAAAGAGAATGCAAAGCATTCTCAAAATTTTGTAATGATTTTTTATACTAATCTAAGTATACTCTATGGCTAATACTTCCATAAGAATTAGCTAGTAAATTGTATTCTAGTGTCAATTGTTTAACACTATGAGCAGGAACTTTAACTGAATATAGATAAGAGAATTGTTCTCCATGGAAATCTATATTTTCAATTCTTCCTAAAATTTGTTTTGCTTCAAGAATGTTTCCATCAACATCTCGAACCATCAAAGATATTGTATCGCCTTTTAAAGTAAAGGTAATCGTTCTTTCTTTAGAACCAGTATTTACTAATGTAAATCTATCTTGATAATCTATCATCCAGTTACCGATGTTGGCAAAAAGTCCTAGGCCATCATAGTGATCTGTATCAATTATAATTTCTTTTCTAGTAACAGAATCTATTGTGATGTATCGCGTCATATCAGTTCCAACAGCCCTATGATCGCCACTTTGAGGATTTAAATGAGTCACCCATGAATTTAGACTATTATCATATGGCATACTTCCTATTGCAGCATATGGAGTTCCTTTTGATGGAGCGGTTTTACTATAGTAATTCTTGTAATTAACTGCTAGATACCCAGATTGAACGACATCACCAAATTTAAATGTCATTTCATTATCAACAACACCATTACATGTGTCATAACCACCATATTGTTGACCATATTCATGATCAATGTCTGTTCCATCACCAGCACGACCTTTACCATAAACATAACCAATTACATCTTTTTCTTCACTAATTAAACTAGGACTAGTATAAGCAAAGAATGTACCTAAAGCTTCGCCTCCTGATACATCAAATAATACTGCAGCATTTGAACAACCTTTATATACAGTTTTATCAGCTGTGTTATAAGCGTTAAAACCTTTATAACTATCAGATGTGGTTCCACCCATTACATAAATTTGTTCGCCAGGTGGTAAAACAACTGTTTGAGGTTGATTATTTTCTGGTCTATAGGTTTGAACGAAACTATAATTATCATTGAAATAATCCAATTTAGCAGTATCCCAACCTTCAGTATCGTATTCAAAATATGTATTATAAAATTGAATCCATTCGTTTTGACCAAGCCAACTACCAGGGCCATCTAATTGGAAGCCAATGTTTTTAATAGTTATATAAAGGTTATTACTAGTTTTATTCTTAAGTTGGAAACCATAATAGAAACTAACTGATGGAGCATTATTGTGTTCAAATGTGAAGAATACTTCGCCAGAAAGACTTTTCTTAAAGATAGGATTATTTAAATCTTTATCAATTAATCTTTCTGGGTTATTGGAATTGATATATGTACCATCATTACGTTTAACATAATTAACTGTTGCATTTTGATATTGAGTAACTGGAGTGTTAAAATCAATTGTTGATGGATCAACACTAAATTTAGAATCATAAGGTAAAACTGAAACGTGATTTGTAGCAGTTACTTTTGTTTCAATTGTATTATTTGAATTTACATCAATTACAACATATATAATAGAATCTTTTAGTAATGCTGGTGTTGTAAACGTCTTATCAGAACTACAAATTTCAACATCATTTTCCGATAGAATCGTATATTTTTTAATATTTGAACTGATAAATTCGACTTTATAAGTATCAGTATAAGGAACTCTCATCTTATAGCCAATTCTATCTTTACTTGCATATTCAAATGTTGAACTAAATCTAACTTCTGGAAGATGTTTGAAACTATCAGTTGGAGCTCCTCCATTTGTAAATCTGTATGCTGGAGTGTCAGCATCACTTTGATTTGGAGTTCTTTTTGATACTTGAAGTTCTTTGTTTTCATTTAAACAAATATAATAATCATCGAATTTACTCTTAGCAACACCTTCGAGTAAATCGTCTTGGTGACCAAAATCTTTATCTTGTTCTGCAACCAATTTTTCTGATGTAATTGAATTGTCACCCATAATTGTATTAAAGAAATTAACAAAGTCTTGAGTTTCTCCACGACCAGTAATAGTAAATCCGCCTTGTGGAATGACTAAATCCCAATGGCTTGAATTTTGACTTGCAGGTTCACTACTAGCCCATTGCATCCAATCATCAGCTAATACAAATGAATCAAAGCCTGATGTTTTCTTTTGTTGTTCTGTCCAACTAGAATTCCATTCACCTACACGATGATAGAAATTATCACTTGGAGATGCATATCCAGATTTCTTAGTAAATGCTGCATATGAAACATAACCATTTGCATTTATATTAAAGTACCACCGCCAATTGTTTGCAGTTTTAGCTTCACGACGATATGTAGCTTTTCCAGAAACATTTTCACTATATGGAGCTATAGTATTATTTACATATTTATCAGTCCATACAGATATACCATTAGTTCCATTATCGCTATTGAAAGTAATATTTGAAATAATTAAATCTGCAGTGATTTGTGATGAACTAGAACTAGATGATGATTTATCTGTTGATGTACTAGGTGAACTACTAGAAGATGAAGAACTAGATGTCTTTCCAGTTGAAGAACTTGTTGTAGTAGAACTAGATGAGTTTTTACTAGAACTTGAACTTGTAGTTGTACTAGATGAAGTTTTATTTGAACTTGAACTAGTTGTAGAACTTGAAGTTTTTCCAGAAGATGAACTATTTAGTGATGAACTAGAAGTTGATGTTGATGTAGAACTATCTTCTTTAGAACTTGATGAATTTGTTGTAGTAGAACTAGAATCATCAAAACTACTAGAAATATCGGATGAACTTATTTCGTTAGAACTACTTTCATCATATAAATAAGAATCAAGTAAAGAACATGAACATAATAAAGAAGTTGTAAGTAATCCAACTAGAAAAAATTTATTATTCTTTCGTTTCATTTAAGTTTCACCTCTCATAAAATTATAGCAAAATTAAAAATAAAAAAATATATTTTTTTATCCATTTTTTTACAGTCATTAGCTAAAAATTTTGTTTGTTTTAATAAATTGTCGACAGAATCGGATAAAATATTTAAAAAAGTACGTTTCAATCGATAAATTATATTTACTCACAATAAAAAATCAAAATCTATCGGTAAAATCAAGTTTTTTTGCAATAAAAAATAATGCGTGTGACTATAATTTGACTATAACGCAAAATAAAAAAAGCCCACTTTAGGCCCTTAAAAATAAAAATGGAGCAGATGACGGGAATCGAACCCGCATAATTAGCTTGGAAGGCTAATGTTCTACCACTGAACTACATCTGCATCGCGCTTAAATAATATAACATATAAAATAATTTTTTTCAATATGATTTATGAAAAAAAACTTGTAAATAGCCTCAAACTAGTATAGAATAATGTCGTTGAAGCCCACATAGCTCAGCTGGATAGAGCATGCGCCTTCTAAGCGCAGGGTCACAGGTTCGAATCCTGCTGTGGGTGCCATTGAATATTAAGCTCACTTTTGTGGGCTTTTTTCTTTATTATACAATTGACATGCTAGTCATTCAGGTTTATAATAATTTTAGCACTCGGAATATTAAAGTGCTAAGGTGGTGATGCTATGAAAACTAAATTTGATATTCAAGGTATGACATGTTCATCATGTAGTAGTCACATCCAAAAACACATGGAAAAAGTAAAAGGAGTTAAAAATGTACATGTTAATTTGCTTACTAATTCCATGCAAATTGAATATAACGAAGAATTATTAGATAACAACAAGATTATTAAAGAAGTTCAAAGTTGTGGTTATAATGCTTCTTTAAGTAACGAAGATAGCATCCAAGTAAATACAAATAATAATTCTAAGCCAAAACAAGATAATACAATTCATGATATGAAAATACGTTTAATTAGTTCTATTGTCTTTTTAATTGTATTAATGTATTTTGCAATGTCACCAATGATTAATTATCCTATGTTTTCTATTTTCAAAGACGAAAGAAATGCCTTAATTTTAGGTCTTACTGAATTATTATTAACATTACCTATTTTATATATTAATAGAGGTTATTTTATTAGAGGATTCAAGTCATTATTTAAAGGACATCCTAATATGGATAGTCTAATTGCAATTGGATCAAGTGCTTCTTTTCTATATAGTTTTTATAATTTGTTTTTAATGGCTTATGCTGCTGGACATGGAATGTCTATGCATCCATATATGCATGATTTATATTTTGAATCATCAGCTATGATTTTAACCTTAATTAGCTTAGGAAAATTCTTTGAAGCTAAATCAAAGAAAAGAACAACTGATGCTATTACAAAATTAATTAATTTAACTCCAAAAGAAGCATTAGTTATAAGAAACAATAAAGAACAATTGATTTCTATTGATGATTTAATGATAAACGATATTGTTATTGTTAAACCAGGTCAAAGAATTCCTAGTGATGGCATAGTAATTGAAGGTAGTAGTTCAATTGATGAATCTATGTTAACTGGCGAAAGTATGCCAGTGTTAAAAAATGTAAATGATACTGTAATTGGCGGAACTTTCAATCAACTAGGAACATTTAAATTTAAAGTAACTAAAATTGGTAAGGATACAACACTTGCTAAAATCATTCAATTAGTTGAAGAGGCTGGTAATTCAAAAGCCCCAATGGCAAGTCTTGCTGATAAAGTATCATCATTTTTCGTTCCTTTAGTTATGATACTAGCCTTAATCACTTTTATAGTTTGGCTTATTGTTGGTAAGACATTTAGTTTTTCTTTAATGCTTGGTGTATCGGTATTAGTTATTTCTTGTCCTTGTGCTTTAGGACTTGCAACTCCTGTTGCAGTTATGGTTGGTACTGGTAAGGGTGCTGAAAATGGAATTCTAGTAAAAGATGCAACAGCTTTAGAAAACAGCAGTAAGATTAAATGTATTGTCTTTGATAAAACAGGCACTATAACGGAAGGAAAACCAACTTTACAAGATATAATTCCTTTAAATAATTATGATAAAGAAAACATTTTACAAATTGCTATTTCTTTAGAAAACAAATCTGAACATCCAATCGCCAATGCTTTTATTGAATATGGTAAAGAAAACAAAATTAAGGCTCTAGATGTTGATAAATTTATAACAACAACAGGTAAAGGAATTGAAGGATTTATCGATAAATTCGAATATTTTCTTGGTAACAAGAAGATGATTGAAGATTTAAATATTAATTTAAATGAATATGAAAAACAAATAACCGAATTTGCTAGCAATGGTAAAACTGTAATGTTTCTTTCAACAAATAAAGAAGTTATTGCTATCTTTACAATCAAAGATGCAATTAAAGAAAATAGCATCATAGCTATTAAAAAATTACATGAAATGCATATTCAAACAATTATGCTAACTGGCGATCAAGAAATAACAGCTAACGCTATTGCTAAAGAATGTGGAATTGATAAAGTAATTGCTGGTGTTTTACCTAACCAAAAAGCAAATTATATCACTGAAATTAAAAAAGAATATTCGTTAGTTGCTATGGTTGGTGATGGAATTAATGATGCTCCTGCTTTAGTTAGTGCTGATTTAGGTTTTGCAATTGGCGCTGGTAGTGATATTGCCATTGATTCAGCCGATGTTATATTAATGAAAAATGATTTAAGAGATATAGTAACTGCTATCGAATTATCTAAAAGAGTTGTTAGAAATATCAAACAAAACTTATTCTGGGCATTCTTCTATAATTGTATTGGTATTCCTATTGCTGCTGGTGTCTTATATCCAGCATTCAAATTAAAACTAAGTCCAATGATTGGTTCGCTTGCTATGAGTTTATCGAGTGTCTGTGTTGTTTTAAATGCTTTAAGACTTAGATTATTCAAATCTAATTTAGAAGCTAAATCTATCGATAAAAACGGTTATATTATTCATATAAAAGGTATGACTTGTGATAATTGTGTTAGACATGTAACTGAAGCATTAGAAGAAATTAATATCAAAGCAATTGTAAAACTTGATGAAAACATTGCCATTATTAATGATTCAAATGTTGATTTAAAAGCAATTAAGCAAGCAATTAAAAAAGCCGGTTATAAGGTTACAAAAATAGAAGGTGGATTAAAATAATGGAATATCTTGATTATTTAAAAAGCGAATTTAAAAAAGCAAATAAAGTCGATTTACTCGACAAATATTTAAATGATGAATCGTTAAATGAAGATGAAGTAATTGACTTTTTAAAGGTTATTGAAAAGGCTACTTTTTATAAAGAAAAACTAGATTTCATATTAAAATATGAAAATGTTATTTCTAAACGTTATTATGACTTTGCCACTTATAAAATTAGTGCTTTACTTGATAACAAAGAATATGAAAAAGCTAAATTATTAATCTTAAATGAACTTAATTTACCTTACATTCCAACTGACTTTGAATCTTTTTTAAAAAGTAGTTTAAAAGAAATTCAATTAATTGAAAATGAATCTAAAAAAGATATTTCCATCAATGATTTAAAAAATCTTGGAAGCGCTAGTGAAGATAAAATATTTAGCGTTTTAACATCACTTAAGTATTTTAATCTTTCTTCTTTCTATGACCAATTTCAAATAATCTTTTCTCGTCATGATTTATCAAATTCGTTGAAGTCTGTATTACTTGCTTTATTATGTGACATGAAAGTTGATTATTCTTTTCAAGTTGTTAAAAATAACAAAACTTATTTAGTAAATCCATTTCAATTAAAAGATTTTCGTGAATTTGAATCTTTTAATCATTTAAATAAGATGATTGCTGATAACAGTAAAACTATGAGCATTAATGAAATGGAATATTTTAAAATGATTTGTGAAGCTTTGTTTTTAGATTTATATCCTGAACAAGTTGAATTAAATGATACTAACTCTATTTTCTATGCTATTTGTAAATTTTTAAATGAAGCTAACTATTTAAACAAAAAATTAAAAGAAGAATACTTGAATGCAAGTAAAGAAAATGACAAAGTAGAGTACTACTACTCGAAAATAGTTTCATTGTTTTAAAAGTGTTTGTCTTTTGGTTAATATTATTATATAATATTATTTCGTAACATTAATTAATTATTGGGAGGTAATGTTAAATGAAAACAAATTATGAAAAACTAGAAAACGCTACAAGCAAATTAAATATTGTTATTGAAGATAGCGATATGACTGACAAAGAAGAATTAAACAAAGCCTTAGAACAACTTGGTAAAAATATCACTATTCCAGGCTTTAGAAAAGGAAAAGCACCAGCTAACATGGTTCAAAGTAAAGTTAATCCAGTTGAATTAGTTGAACGCATTCGTACAAATTTAATTAATAAAGCTTATCGTGAAGCAATTGAAAAATACAATATTCGCCCTGCTTTTCAACCATCTTTAAAAGTTTTAAATGAAGAAAAAGAATTTGAAGTTGAAATCGAAATTATCACTTATCCTGAAGTAACTTTAGGTGCTTATAAAGATATCGAAGTTAAAAAAGACGCAGTAGAAGTTACTGATAAAGAAGTTGATGATAAAGTACAAGAATTATTAAATCGCAGTGCTGAATATGAAATCGTTGAAGATGGCATCTTAGAAAAAGGAAACATCGCAATTATTGATTTTGAAGGCTTTGTTGATGGTGTTCCATTTGAAGGTGGAAGTGCAACTAATTATTCTTTAGAAATCGGTTCAAATACTTTCATTCCAGGCTTTGAAGATCAATTAATTGGTATGAAAAAAGAAGAAGATGGCGAAGTTAATGTTACTTTCCCAGAAAATTATGGTGGCGGACTTGCTAATAAAGCTGCTGTCTTTAAAGTAAAACTTCATGAAATTAAAAGAAAAGTTATTCCTGAATTAAATGATGAATTTGCAAAAGAAGCTGATATTGAAGGCGTTAACACAGTTGCTGATTTAAGAAAACATTTAGAAAATGATTTACTAGAAACTAAGAAAAGAAATGCTGAAAACAAGCAACAAAACGAATTAATTGAAAAAGTATGTGCAAATGCTACTCTTGAAATTAATGATAAATATGTTGAACGTGATACAGAAGCATTACTACAAGACTTTAAATTACGTTTACAACAACAAGGTCTATCTTATGAAGATTATTTAAAAATGACTGGTACTAAAGAAGAAGATTTAAACAAACAAGCTCGTGAAGAATCATTAAGATCAACTAAACAATATTTCACTTTAAATAAAATCGCTGAAGTTGAAAATATTACAGTATCAGACGAAGACTTAGAAGCCGAATTACAAAAGATGGCTGATGCTAATAAATTACCACTTGAAAAAGTAAAAGAATATTTAAAAAACAGACTTGATTCATTTAGAACTGATTTAAGAATCAATAAAGTTCTTGAATTTTTAAAACAAAACAATAAATTAGATGCCTAATAAATTAAGTTAGTTTTTTAAAATTTAGGTAATACTTGATTTGAAAGGAGGAAGAAGCAATGGCAAATGAAAAAGAAAAGAAAACAGTTTTAGAAATGGAATATCCAATTTTATGTACTCTAGGTCCTGTTCTATTTCCTAAAAATCGTACAGTTATTGAAGTTGGCAGAAGTTTTAGTATTAAAGCAGTTAACATTTCAAACAAATCATATGAAGGCTATATTGTTGTTATTCCTCAATTAGATCCAAAAGGCAATGTGATTCGTAAAAACACAATTTCAGCTTATGGAACAATGGCAAAAATTGAAAAAGTTGTAGAACATGGTAGTCAATTAAGCGTTACTATCAATGGTTTACAAAGAGTTAAATTAATGTCATTTACTATAAGTGATAAGTTTGAATGTTTTTGTGGACAAGTTGCTGTAGTAGAAGATGTTGAGGGTGACATGGAAAAAGAAACGGTTTATATTAATATGATTCGTGATAAAATTAGTAAAAGTTCAGCAAATCCTCGCGAAATATTAAACCGTCTTGAAAAGAATGCAACTGCTGCTGAAATCAGTGATGTTGTTGCTCAATATTATGTCCATGATTTCAATACTAAGTTAGAATTATTAAAAACCGAAGATGTCATTAAACGTTTTGAAATAATTGTAGCTTGTCTTGAAAAAGAAAATAACATGCAAGAAATTGAAAAAGAAATTGATGAAAAACTAAGAAATCGACTCAATGAAAATCAAAAAGAATTTTATTTAAGAGAAAAACTAAGAGTAATTAAAGAAGAATTAGGTGATATTACTCCTGCTGATAAAGATGCTGATGATATTCGTAAATTATTAGATGAAAATCCTTATCCAGAACACATCAAAAATAAGATTCTATCAGAACTTAAACGTTATGAAATGATGCCTCAAGCAAGTAGTGAAGCATCAATGTTAAAAACTTACATTGACTGGTTAATCGATATTCCTTGGTATCAAAGATCAAATGATAACAATGATATCTTTAAAGTAGAAACAATTCTTGATGAAGATCATTATGGTCTTGAAAAAATTAAAGAAAGAATTGTTGAATATTTGGCTGTTAAGACTTTAACAAGTTCCTTAAAAGCTCCAATTTTATGTTTTGTTGGACCTCCAGGAGTTGGCAAAACTTCTCTTGCAAGATCTATTGCTAGAGCTTTAGATCGCAGATTTGTTAAGATGTCTTTAGGTGGCGTTAAAGATGAAGCTGAAATTAGAGGCTTCCGTCGTACTTATGTTGGCTCATTACCTGGTAGAGTAATTCAAGGAATGAAAAAAGCTGGCGTTATAAATCCTGTCTTTTTACTCGATGAAATCGATAAAATGGGTGCTGATTATAAGGGCGATCCAGCAAGTGCTATGCTTGAATTATTAGATCCAGAACAAAATAAATATTTCAGTGATCACTACATTGAAGAACCTTATGATTTATCAAATGTTTTATTTATTGCAACAGCAAACTATCTTGAAAACATTCCTGCTCCATTACGTGATCGTCTAGAAATCATTCAAATTTCTAGTTATACTGAAATTGAAAAACAAAATATTGCTATTAAGCATTTAGTTCCTAAACAATTAGTAGCACATGGCTTAGAAAACGAAAACATCACATTTAGTGAAGATGCTTTAATGCATATCATTCGTTACTATACTAGAGAAGCTGGTGTTCGTAATTTAGAAAGAGCTATCGCTAAAATTTGTCGTAAATTAGTTGTAAGAAAACTTAAAAATAACCTAACTCTTGATATTAATACTATTACTATCAAATATGTTCAAGAATTCTTAGGCAAAGAAATCTTTGATTATTCTAAAAAAGAAAAAGAAAATCAAATTGGTGTCGTTACAGGACTAGCTTATACTGAATTTGGCGGCGATATTTTACCAATTGAAGTTAATTACTTTGAAGGTAAAGGATCTCTTGTTGTAACTGGTCAACTTGGTGATGTCATGAAAGAATCAGCAAGTATTGCTCTAGACTATGTTAAAGCTAATGCTAATTTATATCAAATTAATCCTGATATGTTTTCAAAAATTGATTTACACATTCACGTTCCTGAAGGAGCTGTTCCTAAAGATGGACCAAGTGCTGGTATTACAATGACTACCGCGATTGTTAGTGCTTTAACTAGACGTAAAGTTAAATCCGATTTAGCTATGACTGGTGAAGTAACACTTCGTGGTAATGTTTTACCAATTGGTGGCTTAAAAGAAAAATCAATTAGTGCTCATCGTTCAGGAATTAGAACCGTTATCATTCCAAAAGATAACGAAAAAGACTTAGAAGAATTACCAAAAATAGTTCTTGACGAAATCAATTTTGTTCCAGTTTCTCATGTTGAGCAAGTTATTAATCTAGCTTTAGAGGAACAAAGCAATGCTGCTTAAAAATGTAAAATATTTGTTATCTTGTCCAAGTAAACAATATTGGCCAGATAACTTAAAAAAAGAAATTTGTATTGTTGGTCGTAGTAATGTTGGAAAATCAACCATAATCAACAAAATGACCAACAATAAAAACATGGCCAAGGTATCAAAAACACCCGGTCTTACTAAATATTTAAACTTTTTCGATGTTGATGATAAGTTTAGATTAGTTGATACTCCAGGATATGGTTATGCTAAAGTATCTGTTAATCGTGATGCTTCATTTGAAAAAATGATGCAAGAATATTTATTTGACCGTGATTGTTTAATTGGTTTAATCCTAATTGTTGATTCTAAAACTGGTTTAACTGTTGATGATATCTCTTTACTAAAACTAGCTAACAAAGCAAATCGTGATATTTATATTGTTTGTAGTAAATATGATAAGTTAAATCAAAAGATGAAATATCAATTAAAATTACAATTAAAAGACGCTAGTGAAGCTTTTTATGTAAAAGATGTTATTTACTATTCAAGTTTTGATGAAAGCTATAATCAAGTGGTCGAATTGATTTTAAACTTAATGGATAACTAAACGAAAGAAAGTAATTTTCTTTCGTTTTTTTATCATAAAATGCTAACTTCTATCATATATAATGATAGAGGTGGACGAAATGGATAAAATTATTTTAGAAAAAGCAATACATTTTTCTTGCAATGTTGATAAGTTATATGATGTATCATTAAAAGACTCAATAGACTATAAATTATTAGATGATGGCTGTAGTGTTGTAGGAGTTATAAAATTATCCGGGATAGCCTCAACTTTAAAAGGTAACGAAAAGTTTGATGAAAATATTGATGTCGATATTTATGCTCCCTTCAGTCAAGTAATCGACCAAGCAAAATTTTCTTTAAAAGTAGACAGTTATGAAACTCAAATACTACGAGATGTCGTAGTTTTTAAGATTTCTTTAAAAGTAAATGGGTTTAGAAAACTTGAAGAATTAGATAATACAAGTGAAACTAATTTAAACAATCCTTATAACTTAACCAATGAAATCGATGAAATAATCGATGATCCAGCACCATTATATGATAATGATTTGCTACAAGAATTTAACAATCTTGAAACAAATTTACCTTCAGTTAATGAAGAAATAAAACAAGATTTAAACAGTGAAAATAAAATTGAAAAGATTGTAGAAGTAACTTCAAATGAAACAAGAAATGAAACAAAACCTTGGGCAACTGATTTATTTAAACAAAAAGATTCTTATGTTACATTTTATAAAATTCATCGAAAAGAAACCGATAATGAATAATGCGTGACACTTTAAAGCAACTTTATGATATTGAACCAATTGCCTTAATAAAGTGTTCAGATAAAGTTTTTCAAATAAAATGTGAAAATGAATCTTATTGCCTAAAATACATTAATCATTATGATGATGGTAAAGTTTTAGAAAAACTAAAAGCACTTCATATCGATTACTTTACAATGCCAATTCAAACTCAACAAAGAACAATAACACCAACCTATCAAAATAAAATTATTAGGCTTACTCCTTGGATTCAAGAAGAATATCTTGAAGCAAAAGATATAAAACTAAAATATTATTTAACAAGAATTGCTGAAGTCCATCAAAAAAGTGTCTTTAGTTCTAATGTTAGTGTTAGTTTTTATAATGAAACAGCAGCTCATATCGAAGAACTTCAAAGTGAATCATTACATTTATTAGATAAAATGATGGAAGATATTGAACGTCTTGATTATAAGTCTCCCTCCCAATGGTATTACACTTTAAATTACACTAAATTTATTAAATCACTTGATAAATCAAAACAACACTTAAATAAATTTAAAGAATTAACCAAAGATAAAAGCACCATAAGACAAGTTATAACTCATCAAAACTTTGATTATAATCATGTTTTTATTTCAAAAGATAAAATTATTTCTAATGAAAAAATGACGATTTGCTCGCCAGTTTTTGAAATAACATCATTATTTGAACATTCCTATTTTGGTTCTATTGATTTATCAGGATGCCTTAAAGAATATTTTAATAAGTTTAGTTTTGAAGACTATGAAATCGAATGGTTACTTGCCTTATTATATATACCAAGAATTAAATTTTATCCAGGCAATGATTTTAAAAATTTAACTAATATCATGCAAGGTGTATTCATGGTTAAAAGTGTTGATGAATTATTTGAAGAATATAAAAAATAGTCGTTTCTATCGACTATTTTTTATATTAATCATCAACTTTAATGTATTCAACTGTAGCCTTTTCAATGCATTCTTTAATCATAGTAGTAAAATCAAACTTACTTTCATAATAAATGCACTTATCAAGTCTTGGTTTAGTCGTTGGATTTTTAGGATCAAAGATTGTACAACAGTCTTCATATGGCAATATAGATGTAGCATATGTATTAATTTCAGTAGCAATTTTAATGATATCGTTTTTATCCATAATAGCTAGTGGTCTAATTATTACATTATTAGTTACTTCATTAATAACTTGCATACTATTTAATGTTTGAGAAGCAACTTGACCAACACTTTCACCATTGATAATGCATAGACAATTGTCCTTTCTAGCGACAAAATCGGCGATTCGATACATCATTCTACGCATAATGGTAATGGCATATGATTCATCACAACATTCATAAATTTTAACTTGTAAATCAGTAAATGGAATGTTGTAAAATTTTATTTGTCCTTGGATTTTAGCTAGTTCTTTTAGTAATGTTTTTACTTTAAATACAGCCATATCACTAGTATAAGGAGGACTTGAAAAATGAATTGCTTCAATTTTAACGCCTTTTTTCATCATTAAAAAGCCAGCAACTGGTGAATCAATTCCACCACTAATCATTAATAAGCCTTTTCCTCCACTTCCAAGTGGAAATCCTTTTAAGCCTTCATATTTTGTTATGTAAATATAACAAGCATCTAATCTAACTTCAATTTTAATTTTTAAATCTGGATTATGAACATCTACTTTTAAATCAGTGTTTCTTAAAATAGCTGTTGCTACATCACGATTTATTTCATCAGATATCATATTAAATGATTTATCACTACGGCTAGCAACAACTTTAAAAGTATGCCAATTAGGATCATACTTGTCTTTTATCATAGCTAGCACACTATCTTTAATTAAATCAATGTTTTTTTCAACTTTTGATACTAATGAATAACTAGAAATACCAGAAATGTATTTTAATCGTCTTAAGATTTCATCATAATCTTCATCATTTAGATGAATATACATGCGGTCGTATTGTTTTTCAAAACTAAGTGATGGCATATCTAAAAAAGCATTCTTTAAGTTATTAAATAAGCAATCGACAAAATCTTTACGATTCTTTTTTTTCAAAGTTAATTCACCATAACGAATCATGATTTCACTATAAATCATATAGATACCTACTTTCTAATTGTTTTTAATATTTGTTTTAAACTTGTTATAAAGTAATTGATTTCTTCATTAGACAAAGCCGTGTCCATACTAATTCTAATGGATGATAAACATACATCATTTGGCTTATTCATAGCTTTTAAAGTGGTAGAAATTGAATCTTTTAAAGCAACACTACAAGCACTTTTTGAAGAAACATAGATACCTAGATTAGAAAACTGACGAATAATTACTTCAGGATTATAACCAGGTAATGAAAAATTAATAATATTAGGAATTGTATAATCAATGCTTGAATTAATATAAACTTCATTTATCTTTTTTAATTCTTCAATTAGTTTATTTTTACAAATTGCTATTTCAGATTGTTTTTGTTTCATTTCTTCTAATTCAATTTTTAAAGCTAGAGCATTTGAAACATTGCTCATCCAGTTACTTGTTCCAGCTTTAAGTGAATTCATGGCAGGATGGCCGGTTAGTAAAGGAAACAAAGTGACTTTTTGTTTTTTATATAATAAGCCACATCCTTTTAGGCCATGAATCTTATGAAAAGACATCGTAGCTATATCAAAATCATTAAAATCAATTGCAACTTTTCCAATAGCTTGAGTGATATCAGAATGGAAAATAACTTTAGGATATTGTTTTAATATTTTTGATATTTCTTTGATAGGCATGATAGTTCCAACTTCGTTATTAACATACATTATTGAAACTAAAATGACATCATTATTTAAATTATTTTTTAATTCTTGTAAATCAATTAAACCATTTTCATCAACATCCAAATAAACAACATGAAAACCAAAATCATTTTCAAGTTGTTTAAAGCATTCAAGAACACTTGGATGTTCAACTTTAGAAGTAATAATGGTATTTCCTCTATTTTTATATTGAAAAGCAACGCCTTTAATAGCATGATTATTACCTTCAGTGGCTCCTGAATTAAAAAAGATTTCTTGATAAGATACATGTAATAAATTAGCGATATCTTGTCTTGCTTTAGTTTCATATGCTAAAGCTTTTTCACCTAATTTATGTAAAGAACCAGTTGAAGCATAATTTTCATTTAAAAGTGATAAATATAAATCTTGAACTTTTTTATTAGTATTAGTTGTAGAAGCACAATCTAAATATAACTCCATTATTAATTGCCTCCTAATTTTTCATAAGCACTTGGATGATATTGTTTTAAAATTGTTATTACTTTTTTAGAAGCTTCGCTATATTCTTGTTGTCTAAATAATTGTTCTGCATTTTCAAGATAAATATTTGCTTCATTGAAATCTGCTCTTATTTGATTAGCGTATAAAATAGCTTGTAAAGCAAGTTTTCCTTCATCTAGTTTACCATTTAAGAATGAACAAAGTTCATTAATATTAGCAGATACAGATGCAAATTTAGCGGTCAAATCGCTTATATTAATAGGAACATTTCTAAGATCATCATGTATTTGTTTCAATTGAATGAAACCTTGATTAATATTTTCTTGATAGTTATCAATAATTTCATTAAATTTGCTATAACGAATTGAAGCAACTGTTTGCATAAGTTTTTTAGCATATTTATTTTGATTGTTATTAATATTTTCAGCCGTTGATTTTAGTCCTTTAAAATAATTATTAAAGAATTGGATTTCATCATTTAATGATTGACATTGGAAATTAAGATATTCCATTTTTTTAATCATAAATGAATATGGGTTTCTTGTATAACTGTAAACAAAGTTTTGAAATTCGCCCTTTTTATCGGATAATTTTGTAACATCATTTTGGAATTTTTGATATCTTTCTTCAACAGCATCACTTAAAATATAATATTCTTTAGCTAGATTATATTGTTTTCTAGTATAAATTGTTTGTGATTCGATTTTTTGAACATTGAATAAAACTTCTTGATGTTTATTATCAAATGTTTCTTTACAAGATATTTCTTGATCTAAAGCCTCATTTACCATATTAATTTTTGATTCAATTTCATCATGTTGACTTTCAAAACCACCAAATTGAAGTTTAGAAAAGTTATCTTTAAGAACTGCTAGTGATTGTTTTACTTCTTTATCTAGATCATTAATTCTTAAATGATTGATGAAATAACCTTCAAAAGTTAATTGAATTTGCTTATTAAGTAAGGTTTCTAATTCTTCAGGAATTTGAACACATACTAGGTTACAATATTCAGCAATTTGAGGTATTCTTCCATAGATCATACCAATGTCTTCTTCAATTTTATTAATTAAAACTTCGGCTCTATCAAAATAACCGGTTGATATTAATGATTCACATTTTTCAATCTTTCTATCGATAGAATCGATAAAATTGTCTAAAGTTTCGATACAGCAACCTAAGCTATCACGATATTTTTCCAAGTCTTCTTTGATTTCTCTATGACGTCCTTTAGGACTAATTAAACGATTGATCAAATCTTGAGTTGGAGTAACAATATTATCAAATTCGCTTTCAAATTTCTTTACAGCATCTTTATAGGCTCTTAAATCACTATCAAATTTTCTGGTGTAATCATAGATATCTTTATTTAATTTGGCCGTATTAAAACGACTTAGCAAGGTGTTTCTTCTACCTTCTAAGGAATTTCTTTCTTTTACCATTAATTTATCATATACTTCTTTTAAATGCGTATATTGTTCAAGAAAAGATTCATTAGCTGCAACAATAACTTCTAAATCTCTTAAATATTTCTTGATGGTTTGGTTTTCTTCTAAGTCATCTTGACTTTCTCTTAGTTTTTTTATTGCTCTTTGTCTTTTGCTTAAAATAACCATGCGTTTCACCTCTTTTGATAGGTCTTTTTTATTATATCATTTTTAAAATAAATTACCTATAAATTTACAAATTTTGCCGAGATATTTTTTAAAATTTAATATTGTTTTTTGTAAGTGAATATGGTATAGTTAATGACGGACTTACTTTAGGTTGAAAGATTACTTAAGGCGGAAGGAGAATGTTTATGAAGAAAAATATACATCCAAAATACCAAAAAGTTGTTGTTAAATGTACTACATGTGGTAGCGAATTTGAAACAGGTTCAGTTGTTAAAGATTTAAAAGTTGATACTTGTTCTAATTGCCATCCATATTTTACAGGCAAACAAAGATTTGTTCAAGCTGATGGACGTATCGAAAAATTCAATAAAAAGTTTGGCTTAAAATAATGTAAATAACTAAAGGACTTCGGTCCTTTTTTTATTTATCATAAAAGGCTATTTTCATAGCCTTAAAGTATTTTATTAAGTTTTTCAATCTTTTTTAAAACATCTTGATAGCCCTTGCTATCTTTATCTAAAGTCTTAAGTAATTCTTTAAATGTATCTAATTTGTTTTGATAATAATTTATAAAATTTTCTTCTTTTTTTACCGATAGAATGGGGCCAAATTCAAGTTCTAATTCATTATAGTTAACTTTTGAAGTAGTTTTAATTGCTTTTATAATTGGATAATATTTATTTCTATCAAAAATTAAACATTCATCAACTATTTGATAACCAAGTTCCATTAAAGAAGTTCTAACCACTTCTTCATGTAAATTAGGTTGTAAAATAAGTGTTTTAAACTTAGTTGGTGATTCTTCAAGAATTTTTTTAATTAAATGACCACCCATACCAGCAATAATAATACAATCACTATTTTTATCAATATCATGAAGGCCATCACTTAAAATAGTGGTGATTCTATCTTCTAAATGATATTTTTCAATGTTTTGAGCGGCTTTTTTTAAAGGTTTAACTGCTATATCACTAGCAATTGCTTTTTTAGTTTTATCAGTCATACATAAATAAATTGCTAGTAATCCATGATCAGTTCCAATATCAGCAATTAAATTGCAATCATCAATTAAATTAGCTATAGCTTGTAATCTTATTGGTAAACGAAACATATTTAAAAGCGCCAGTCAACAAGTCTATTAGAACGTTTTTGGTGACGTAATTTTCTTAAAGCTTTAGCTTCAATTTGACGAATTCTTTCACGAGTTACGTTAAATTCTTTACCAACTTCTTCTAGAGTATGAGGTCTACCATCTTCAAGACCATAACGTAAACGTAAAACTCTAGCTTCACGTGGTGTTAATTCACCAAGAACTTTAGTAAGTTCGTTCTTTAAAAGTTCATTACTTGCATATTCATTTGGAGTAATAACTTCTTTATCTTCGATAAAGTCACCTAAGTGTGAATCATCTTCTTCACCGATTGGTGTTTCAAGTGATACTGGTTCAAGATTGATTCTTTGGATTTGTCTAACTCTTTCTGGAGTCATATCACCATCCATAGCATCTGAGATTTCTTCTGCCGTTGGTTCACGTCCAAGTTTTTGAATTAATTGTCTTTGAACACGAGTCATTTTATTAATTGTTTCAACCATGTGAACTGGAATTCTAATAGTTCTTGCTTGGTCTGCAATAGCTCTAGTGATTGCTTGACGAATCCACCAAGTAGCATAAGTTGAAAACTTATAACCCTTAGAATAATCAAATTTTTCAATAGCCTTCATAAGACCAATGTTGCCTTCTTGAATTAGATCAAGAAAAGACATGCCACGTCCTAAAAACTTCTTAGCAATGGCAACAACAAGTCTTAAGTTACCAGTGATTAATTCATTTTTAGCTGCTTCATCACCTTCAGCAACTCTTTTTGCTACTTCGGCTTCACGATCTCCTAGTAGTGGTACTCGACCAATTTCATGAAGATACATTTTAACTGGATCATTAATTTTTGTTTCTGATTCATAGTCTTCATACTTTGATAAATCTTCAATGTCATCAGGAATTGATTCTTTTTCAAGTAATGCATCATCCATGAAAACATCGTCATCTAAAAGCATATCTTGTAAATCATTTTCTTCTTTTAAATCGGTTGGTTGATTTAATTCAAGATAATCAATTACATCCGCTAATTCATCATCACTCAAATCAGCATTTTCGAAAGCTTTATGGACATCTTCAATGGTTAGTTTTTTACCATTTTTCATGTCATTTTGAAGTTTTTCTTTGATAACATCAACATCTACTTCGTTCATGTCTTCATCATCATAAATAGCATCTAAATCTTTTTCTGCTTTCATATTGTGACTCCTCCTTATTTTTTAAAATTATAACTTTTTTGTTTCAATTCTTGACTTAAACGAAAGATTTCATTGGCAATGTTGCCCACTTCTTTATTGTCAGAAGTATACGCTAGTTTTTCTTTCAGTTGGTCAATTCTTTGTTCCAAAGTCATAATTTCTTTTATATAGTAAATCAATCTATGGAAATAATCTTTGTTATAGGTTGATTCATTTTCGTTATGTGAACTTATAACTTGTGTAAGTGTTTTTAAGATTTCATCATCATTTGGATTTAGATTACTTATGTAGGAATACAAATCAGCTTCATTGATTTCATTATTTTCTAAATAGTAATCTAAAATATACATTGCAAGTTGCCTATAATAGTCATCAGGCATTGAATAATAAACATCTTCTTTGTTAAATTCGTCAATAGCTTCATTAGATTGAAGCATTTGAAAAATAATTTCTGATTTATATTTTTCATTACGTTTTAATAGTCTTTTATTAGTAACATAGTTACTAGGAACCACTTCTGTTGGATTTGCTTGTTTTTCTTTTTTAATTAAATTTAATAAAGTTTGTTTAGAAAACTTAAGTTCAAGTGCTAAACGATTGACATAATAATCAATTTCAATATCATCTTTGCTTGCTAAATAATGACACATTTGATTAGCAAATTTCTTTCTTTCTTCAAAGTTTTCAAGAAGTGGGTTGTTTTTCATTTCATTGATGTTAAATTCAAAGAAAGTGATTGGATTTTGAACTTTTAATAAGAGTTTATTAGCACCATATTTATTAAAATATTCATCCGCATCTTTAACATCTTCATAGTCACTAACAATTGAAATCTTAATGTTTTCGTTTTCAAGTACAGTGGCTAATTTTCTAGTTGCAGTTTTACCGGCAAAATCACCATCTAATGATAAAACAACATCAACACCTAAAAATCTAATAGTCTTTAAATGTTCTTTAGTAAATGCTGTACCCATTAAAGCAATAGCATTAGATACATTTGCTTTAAATAAAGCAATTACATCCATAAAACCTTCACAAATATAAACTTTTTTACTTTTCTTTATGCTATTTAAAGCTGAGTGGTAATGATATAAAGTATTACCCTTGATAAAGATTTCGGTTTCGGGTGAATTGATATATTTAGCCATATCACTTTTTTCTATGATTCGACCGCTAAAAGCAACGATTCGGCCTTGTAAATCTTGAATAGGAAAAATAAGTCGATTAGCAAATCTATCTTTTAAAACTCCCGATTCAGTTTCAATTACAAGTCCACTTCGTATCATATCTTCTTCACTATATTTTTTACTTTTTAGGTATTTAATAATTTTTGTATCATCTAGGCTATAACCAATTCTAAATTCATGTAAAACATCACTATTTAATTCTCTTTGATTTACATAATCTAGAGCCACTTGGCTAGAAGATAAAGCGGTTTGATAATATTTAGTAGCATCTTCTAAAATATCATATAAAACTTGAATTTTAGGATTAATTACTTCATGTTTAGCATTTGATTTGATATCAAGTTCAATTCCACCAATCAAAGCTACTTCTTTTAAAGCATCAAGATAAGGAATCTTTTTATATTTTTGAATGAAAGTAATAACATTTCCACCTTCACCACAAACAAAACATTTATAAATTTGTTTTTCTCTTGAAATGCTTAAAGATGGATTAGTATCGTTATGAAATGGGCAAATAGCAAAATAATTTTTACCTTTTTTTACCACGTTTAAATAGCGTGATATCACATCAACAATATCAACGCTATTACGTATTTCATTAATTTTTTCAATACTAATATTACTCAAATAATATCGCTCCTATAACTTAATTTTTTCTTTTAAATAATTACTTAAATCTTCAATTTTGACTCTTTCTTGTTCCATTGTATCACGATTTCTAATCGTAACTGATTTATCAGTTTCACTATCAAAATCAACTGTTATACAATATGGTGTTCCAATAGCGTCTTGACGACGATATCTTTTACCAATACTTCCGGTGTTATCAAAATCAATTTCAAATTCTTTAACTAGCTTTGCATAAATTTCATTAGCTAAATCATTTTGTTGCTTGCTAAGTGGTAAAATAGCTGCTTTAAATGGAGCCACAAATGGATGTAAATGTAAAACAATTCTAACATCATTTTCATTAACTGTTTCTTCATCATAAGCATCACAAATTAAAGCAAGTAACAATCTATCAACACCAACTGATGGTTCAATAACGTAAGGAATATATTTTTCTTTAGTATCAACATCTAAATATTCCATTTTTTCACCACTGTATTCTTGGTGTTTAGTTAAATCATAATCACTTCTATGAGCTATTCCCCAAAGTTCTTCAAAACCATTTGAAAATGGAAAAGCATATAAAATATCACAAGTTGCTTTAGAATAATGCGCTAATTCTTCTTTTTCATATTCTAAAAATTTAAGATTTTCTTGTTTCATACCAAGATTTAATAAAAAGTCCATGCAATATTTTTTAAAATATTCATACCATTCTAAATCTGTCCCAGGCTTAGTAAAAAATTCAAGTTCCATTTGTTCAAATTCACGAGTTCTAAAAATAAAATTACCTGGAGTAATTTCATTTCTAAAAGCTTTACCGATTTGACCAATACCAAATGGAATTTTCTTTCTAGAAGTTCTTAAAACATTTTTATA
This sequence comes from uncultured Bacilli bacterium, assembly GCA_947627355.1. Taxonomy (GTDB): domain Bacteria; phylum Bacillota_I; class Bacilli_A; order RFN20; family CAG-631; genus Caccosoma. The sequence goes on from CANQVX010000010.1 coordinate 42,858, forward strand.
ATTAATAAAAATACCTTGAGCAGTTTCTGGTCTTAAATAAGCTTGACTTTTAGCATCTTCTACAACACCAATTGAAGTTTTAAACATCAATTGAAATTGACGAATATTAGTAAATTGATTATGTCCACATTTAGGACATACAATATTTTTAGCAATATAGTCTTCTAGTTCTTGATTAGACATTGCACTTGCTCTTATAGAACTATCATGTCCTTCAACTAATTTATCAGCACGAAATCTTGAATGACAATATTTACAATCAATTAATGGATCATTGAAAGTGGCAACGTGTCCTGATGCTTCCCATACTTTTGGATTTAAAATAATTGAAGAATCAAGACCAACGATATTTTGATTTTCAATGACAAATTTTTGCCACCAAGCTTTTTTAATGTTATTTTTTAAAGCAACACCAAGTGGTCCATAATCCCACGAATTAGCAAGTCCTCCATAAATTTCCGAACCCGGATAAACAAAACCACTAACTTTGGTGTGGTTAACAATCTTTTCAAAACTAAATTTTGGCATATTAGCACCTCTGTTCTACAAAATATTATTATATAATATTTTTCGTTAAAAAACTATATTAAACAAAATATATTTTACTTTTTTTACAAAAAAGTACCTATTTGTTTTAGGCCCAAGGAAATGATAGCAATATTTATACAAAAAAACAATGATAATCTATTCTTTTTTTGACCTAATTAGTATATAATATTAGGCGGAAAGCGGGTGGCCTTATGAAAATCCTTGTAGCAGGTGGGGCTGGTTATATTGGAACTCATACTTGTGTTGAATTAATTCAAGCAAAATATGATGTTGTAGTTGTCGATAATTTATCTAATTCAAAATATGATGCTGTTAAAAGAGTTGAAAAAATAACAAATACAAAAATCAAATTTTATCAAGCTGATTGTTGTGATTACAAAGCAATGGAAGAAATCTTTATTGAAGAAAAGTTCGATGGAATCATACATTTTGCTGGTTTGAAGTGTGTTCCTGAATCAGTAAAAGTTCCTTTAAGTTATTATAACAACAATATCAATAGCACACTCGTTTTACTAGAACTTGCAAGAAAATATAATGTTAGAAATTTTGTTTTTAGTTCAAGTGCTACTGTTTATGGTAATCCAAAAACTTTACCACTTATCGAAGATTGTCCTTTAAGTGCTACCAATCCATATGGAAGAACTAAATTATTTATTGAATATATCTTAGAAGATTTCTATAACTGTAATAAAGATTTTAATATTGCAATTTTAAGATATTTTAATCCTATTGGTGCTCATCCATCAGGTTTAATTGGTGAAGATCCAAATGGAATTCCTAATAATCTTGTTCCATATGTTACTCAAGTTGCTATTAATAAACTACCTTATCTAAAAGTAAATGGTAATGATTATCCAACAAAAGATGGAACTGGCATTCGCGATTATATTCATGTTTGTGATCTAGCAAGAGGTCATGTCCTTGCCTTAAATAAATTATCTACCAATTGTGGCTTAGTAATTTATAACTTAGGTACTGGTTTGGGTTATAGTGTCCTTGAAATAATTGAAGCATTTAATAAAGTTGTTGGACATCCAATTCCTTATAAAATTGTTGAAAGACGTCCAGGCGATATTGCTGCATGTTATGCTGATCCAACAAAAGCTTACAAAGAAATTGGTTTCAAAGCCATCTATAATTTAGATGATATGGCTCGTGATGCTTGGAACTGGCAAAAGAATAATCCTAATGGTTATAATCAATAATTTGTCGATAGATTCAAATGTTTTTAAAAAAATAAGTGACTAAAATCACTTATTTTTTGTTATTTTCTTTAAAAGTTTGAAATTTATCGGTCAAATCAATAATTTTTAGTTCTTAACTTAGCTTTATCGGCTTTAACCATTCTTTTTTGAAAAGCATCAAATCTAGCATTACCAGTCTTTTCATATTTCCATTTATATTCTTTTAGTTTATTAGCATATGGAATGACTTCATGATCTGGAAGTGAATAAGCAATTGCTGTTGTTGCTTCTTTTAAATATGCACAAATTCTTTTCTTTTCAACTTCAAAATCATTATTAGGATTATATTCAATTGGTTTACCAATTACTACTTTTTTTAATTTAGGTGCCACATAACTTGGATAAAAATAAACTCTCTTTTTGTTTTTTTGATAATATAGTTTAGCAATGCTTACAAAGTTTTCTTGATATTCATTAACAATATAATTGTAATTTTCTCGACATTCAGGCATTAAAACTAAATCATAACCATTTTCTAAACAATTAACAGTCATTTTAGCAGTGCTAAAGAATCTTTGGTCTTTATAAACCGGTAAAACATCAGCATTTCTAAAAACAAATTCAGCAAGTGGACCTAAACATTTAGAAATAATTTTAAAAAACTTACTATCTTTTTTATCAGGCCAAAAGTCTTTCATAGCATATGCAGGAAATGTTGATTTAGTAAAAACATCACTGATACACCAGATTTTTTTCTTATATGGATAATAAAGTTGATAAGATAAAGGTCCAGATATTTGAGCATGATTAGTACAAATAATTCTTATTCCATCTGTTTTCATTTCTTCTTCAAATTGAAATTTAAATTTAGTTGTAAACAATTTAACAAATACTTGACCAATTCTAAAAGGAATGGAAGGTTTATCTCTAAGCCTTATTTGTTTTTGTTTTTTTCCTTTATTTTTCATCGTTTTACCTCGCCTGTAAATATAGTATTACATTTGTATTATTTTTGCTAGAATTTTTATTTCATATTTGAATATAAATTCAAATATTTGCATCGGTTTTTTTATCGTGCTATAATGCTAGCGTTAAATTAATAGGAGCTGATCTCATGAATCGTTTATCAAAAAAAGAGAAATTTTGTTATGGGTTAGGTGACTTATCTTGTAACATTATTTTTGCAGCCATCAACTTTTATTTACTTTATTACATGATTAGTGTTGCTGGCTTACAACCATATCTTGCAAGTTTGGTATTTATCATTTCTAAATTTTGGGATGCATTAACTGATTATTTTATGGGAGTAATTTCTGATAAAACCAACTCAAAATTTGGAAAACGAAGGGTATATATGTTATTTGGTGCTATTCCATATGGATTATTGTTTATCTTACTATGGGTTTCACCATTTAATGCTGCAACGGCACAATTTATAAGATTTATTTATTTTACCTTTGTTTACATGTTATTCAACACTATTTGGACTGTTGTTTATGTTCCTTACAATGCTTTAACAGCAAATATGACTCAAGATTATGATGAAAGAACATCTTTAAATGGCATTAGAATTATTCTTGCTAACGTTGGTATGATTCTAGGTGCTGCTTTATTTTCACTATTATCTGAAGGTGAAGGTAGTATTTTAGCTTCAGCTTTACATAGTGTTAAATGGGGCTATACATTAGGTGCTGCTATCTTTGGAATATTAGCTGCAATTATTATGATTATTTCTGCCTTGAATGTTAAAGAACGTTATGATAGTGATGCAACTTATTCAAAACCGTTCTTTACAACCATTAAAGAATTCTTTAAATTAAAAGAATTCCGTAACACTATGATGTATTATTTGTTATCAATGGTTGGCTTTGATATTATCATGGCTGTCTTTCTATTCTTCGTAAATGACTCACTTAACTTTGGGGCAATGGGTGATTCTTTAGTTTCAATGATATTTATTGCTATTCCTTTACTAGTTGCTATTGCAACTGCTGCAATTTGGGTGAAACTATCGGAAAAATTTAACAAAGTTAAAGTTTATGTTGGTGCTGTTATTTGGATTGTTATTTCTTTATTATGTTGTTTATTTATTCCGCAATTCAATGGTTCAAACAAGGTTGAAGCCTTTATTGGTTTAGGTGTTGTAGTTGTAGCCGTTGGCTTTGGTTTAAGTGCAATTCAAATTCTTCCATATTCAAGTGTTCCTGATGTTATTGAAGTTGATGAATATGTTAACCATGTTCGTCGTGAAGGAGCTTATTATGGCGTCGTTCAATTTATGTATAAAACAGCATCTGGTATTTCAGTTGCCTTAGTATCCTTTATCTTAGGTTTGTTTGGTTATAAAGAAAGTTATGGTGGGGCTTGGGTTGCTCAAACCGCATCACAATCATTAATCGCTATTAGATGTGTCATTGCAGTTTTACCTAGTGTTTTATTATTACTTTCTATTGTTTTTGGAATTAGAGCAAACCTAGACCGTGATCGTTTCAATCAAATTAGATTAGAATTAGAAATCAGAAAAAAAGACGCTGAAAACAAAAAAGAAGCAAGTAATTCTTAGGAGATGGTTTTGATGGCCGATACAAAGATTTTAAATATAGCCGTTATTGCTCACGTTGATGCAGGAAAATCCACTTTAGTTGATGCTTTTTTAAGACAAAGTGGTGTTTTTCGTGCTAACGAAGAAGTGGTCGATTGTGTCATGGATAGTAACGAATTAGAACGTGAAAGAGGTATCACAATTTATTCTAAAAACTGTTCTATTCAATACAAAGATATCAAAATTAATATTGTTGATACTCCAGGACATGCTGACTTTGCAAGTGAAATTGAAAGAATTATTAGAACTGTAGACACCGTTATTTTGCTTGTCGATTCTAGTGAAGGTCCAATGCCTCAAACTAGATTTGTTTTATCAAAAGCTTTAGAAATGGGATTAAAGCCTATACTATTTATAAATAAAATCGATAAAAAAGATGCTAGATGTTCTGAAGTTGTTGATGAAGTATTCGAATTGTTCGACAATTTACACGCTACAGATGAACAATTAGACTTTCCTATTTTATATGGAATTGCTAAACAAGGAATTGCTAAATATGAATTAGGTGATGATAGTAAAGATTTACAACCATTATTTGAAACATTATTAAAACACACCCCTATCTATGATGAAAATAAAAATAAATTACCATTACAAATGCAAATTTCCACATTAGCTTATGATGATTATATTGGTCGACTTGGTATAGGTAGAGTCTTTCAAGGAACATTAAAAGCTAATCAAGAAGTTTCATATTGTAAATCCGATGGTTCAATTGTTAAGACCAAAATATCACGAATATATGTTTATAAAGGTTTAAAAAGAGTACCTGTTGAAGAAATTCATAGTGGTGATATCGCAGTTATTTCAGGAATTAGTGAAATCTCAATTGGTGAGACTATTTCTGATGTAAATAATCCTCAACCATTAGAATTAATCAAGATTGAAGAGCCAACATTATCAATGAATTTTTGTGTTAACACTTCACCTTTTGCCGGTCGAAGCGGTAAATTTCTAACTTCTTTACAAATAAAAGCACGTCTTATGAAAGAACTTGAAGTAAATGTTGGTTTAAGAGTTGAAGAAAATCCAACCACTGATAGTTTTAAAGTTTCAGGACGTGGTGAACTACATTTATCAATCTTAATTGAACAAATGCGTCGTGAAGGTTATGAATTTGCTGTTTCTCGTCCACAAGTTATTTTACATGAAGAAAATGGTGTACTATATGAACCTATGCAACGAGTTGTAGTAAATGTTTTAGATAAATATAGTGGTCGTGTCATCCAAGCTTTTAATTTACGTAAAGGTGTTATGGAAGATATGGAAACAAGCGATGGCTATACTAAGATTACTTATTTATTAGCAACTAGAAGTTTAATTGGTTATCGTAATGAATTTACTAATGAAACTCATGGCGAAGGAACAATTATTACCACCTTTGCAGGTTATGCACCTTATCTTGGTGAACTTCCTCGTCGAACTAATGGTGTTTTAATTTCTTCTGAAACTGGTACAACTATGGCCTATGCTTTACAATTTTTAGAAGAACGTGGTACATTACTAGTTCCACCAAGTCAAGAAGTATATGAAGGACAAATCGTTGGAATCCATAAATTAAGCAACGATTTAACAGTTAATCCTATTAAATCTAAAAATCAATCAAATGTTAGAAGTACGGCAACTGATATGTCAGCAAGTGTTCGACCTTGTAGAATTATGACACTTGAAGAAGCCTTAGAATTTATCGAAGATGATGAATTAGTAGAAATTACCCCAGCTGCTATTCGTTTAAGAAAGAAATATTTAACAAAACTTGATCGAAGACTTGCTTTACGTAATGATGAACAATAAAATAAGCCCGGCAAAATGGGCTTTTTATTTTAAAATTTATCGGTAGAATCAATTTTTTTAATAATATTTAACTTGATTTGATTTACCTTTTCCAACCACTAATGAAGATAGTTTTCTCCAAGTATTACATTTAACTCCATCTTCATTGATTTTATATTTTTGTTGAAACGATTTTACCGCTTGATTCGTTAATTTTCCATAAATTCCATCAAGACCACCAGTATTATAATTAAGGGCATTTAAACAATCTTGTAATATTAAAACATAATTACCTTTAGAATTATAATTTAAAGCCGGATAGCCAGCACTACAAGCGCTTGGCTTTTTTCTTTTATCAAAATGTAACCAACGTGGTGTTAAACTTAATGGCTCAACATAAGACCAAACATTTAGTTTCTTAACTAATTTATATAATTCTTTTCTTTGTTTCACACTGATGGTTTGAGATGTATCAAATGAGACTCCAGCATAGTGTTGACTTTGTCCACTATGTCCTCCTTCAAAGATTCTTTTAAAAGCATAACCAACATAAATTGGTTTACGCCATCTTTGTCTTGTTATATTAAAAGCTTCCATTGTTTTTTTAGTAGTCCATAATATTTTTGTTTTACTACTACCTTTAAATTCTTTTAAAGTTAAATATTTATTTTTTATATATGGCATACTTGAACCAAGTGAACGTTCATAAGTTTCCATTCTATTACTATCTTCGTTGTAGACTAATACTTTCATTTAATCACCTATTTTATATATATGTAATAATTGGAAAAAATTGCTTTTTTTTAAGTTTTAGAATATTTTTTTAAATTAAATAAAAAATAATTCTAGGTAGAAAAGAAAGGATTTAGATATTAATGAGACGTTCAGTACACGTAACATATCATAAAACAGATAAAAAATGGTATGTTGTAAATGGAGATTCTAAAAAATCAAAAGGTAACTATGATACGCAAAAAGAAGCTATGAAATATGGTAGAAAATTAGCAATGGAAACTTCTAGCGAATTTTTAATTCATGGAAAAGATGGAAAAATTCGACTTGCAACATCATATGGAAATGATCCTAGAGGCTCAAAACAAACTACAAGAAGTAAAAATAATAAACAAAGTCAAAGAAAAAGAAATTCTTCTAAAAAGTAGTTAGTGCCTAGAAAACTAAGACCTAAAAAATCTTAGTTTTTTTATTTTTAAATTTTTTAAAATTTTTTTGGTCACTTTTAAAAAATCAAGATACTTATAATACTGAGGACATATTTTTACAGCTCACGACACAGTTTGACAAATTTCGCGTTTGCAATGTGTAACAATTAGCTACAAAGGAGGAATGAATATGGTCTTTGACAATTCAATATTGAAGAGTTCGTTCAAAGTTCAATGTGCAGGTGTAGAACAGTTCGGTAATGAGTATCGAAGAGTTAAAACCTTATTGACAAACAACCCAATACTAGTTGATATGATTAAAGAACAAGAAACAACTTATAGTTTGGTTGACTTGCATAATCAAATCAACATTAGTTATTGTGAAAAGTTTATCACATTCATTGATAACATCTTAAATACGATGAGTTTTGAATATAGTCGTATTTTAGAAAACGAATTTTTCACAAACACGGACTCAAATTGGTGGTATGGAATTTATTCAAAGAGTACTTTTTATCGTCTAAAAAAGAAAGCAATGACGCTTTTCTTGACCTATGTTATTTAAATTATTAGTTTCTAGTTTATTAATTTTTTCTTCAGCTTCTATTACAAATTCAAATTCAACGAAAGAAAATGTAAAACAAGAAATATTTACGCCTGATAAGAAAAAAGCAGGATCCCTTAACTGGTTATTTTTTGGCCCCACAAGCATAGATGGTAAGATTTTAGTATCTAGTGCAAACGATCCAATTTACATTAATTTAAGTAATTTTGTCGGCAACGTTTTTGATGAATTCGAATATCGCATTAGAATTTATGAAGGCGATGTAGTAAAACAAACAATTCTTGAAAAAGGATCTGCCTTCAAAGGAAACGTTTATACCATTAGATACAATCAACCATTTACAAGAAATGGCCAAAGCAAATACATTTCATTGGTCTTTGATTTGAATAATACAAATATTACGGGAGTGACAACCCAAAATCTATTAGTTGGTAGTAGAACAGTTACAGGGTATTCAAATAGCTCAGAGGTGACTAAAACTTATAAGTCAGCAATTCCAATTGAAACAAACTTTACCATGAAAGAAAAAATTGCTGATGCAACAGTAAGTTATGTCTATGAAACAGTAACCACAACATCTATTAAACCAGTAGTACATGAATATTCAAGATATGTAGAATTTCCTAATTTATCATTGTTTATTCAAACTGATAACGAAAATCTCTTAAATGATATTTATGTTGCTAAACTAAGTTTATACAATGTTGAATTCCCAGGTACTGATTTATATTACAATTCATCAGCGAGGGCTTATGAAGTTGAACTTCCTTTATTTCGAAAAGGCAAATATTTCTACATTGAAAACGAAAATCGTTTCTATCAAGATAAGTATACCGGAGCAATTTATGAAAACAAAAAATCAACTGCTGGTAAAGTATTACACCCGTTTTTCATACCAATAAACGCAATATTAAAGTTTGATTACATTTATTACAGCATTGATTTCCAACACATTGGTTTCATGGATAATCACTATTTAGTCTATGGAAAACTTTACATAAATCGCTCAATTGTCGACAGCACAAGCAGCCAATTTTATTACACTGCTGTTAAAACTCCACTAGCTAACGTGGAATATGAACAATAAATGCATAACTGTTTTTGTTTGATTTTGGTTTGGATTGGCTGTCTGAATATATTTTTGAAAAGTAATCAAATTATTCAAGTTAACAATGTATCTTATCTAATTGATAGCAATATGATGTACGATGTTTTGAATTTAGATAGCGTTCTAGAAGCAGGAGAACTTGGCTTTTCAGCCATAGAAATTGATAAAAATGCCTTAAAAAAGTACGTTAGTTCCACACTCACAAATTCGTTTCCGCAATTTGATTTCCAATTTTATTATTATTTTTATGATGCTAAAACGCTTAGGAATTGTTCATTAAATCCCGTTCCTTGTAATAGCGTTCAAATCAAAATTATTATCAAATATCAAGATTACAAAGAAGAAAGGATTTTTAGATATGAACTCAAAGAAAGAAGCAACATCATACAAGGCTAATGGAATAGTCCAAGCAAATATTGAAAAATGTGTAGAAATTATTGAATCATCTTTTTTAAAAGATTATTTCAGTGATAGCTTAACAGATATTCAATATAACGGAGACACTTTCTATGCACAAGATAATGAAATTGGAAGATTTAAACTAGAAATTGAGATGGATAATGATGATGTGCTCGCTATTATTAAACAAATCGCTAATTACTCATTGCAACCATTTTCTGTACAAAATCCAATACTAGATGTATCTTTTGGAAACTATCGTCTAAATGCTATGCATCCTTCACTCGCGAGAAGTAAAAACGAAAAAGTCGTTACCTTTTCTTTAAGGAAAATTTCACCAACTTTAAAGATTAAAAATGACGATCCTATCTTATGTCCTCATGAAGTACATGAATTATTAAAAGTTTTGATACTTAATTATCAATCGATTATTATTAGTGGTCTTACTGGTAGTGGTAAGACAGAATTACAAAAATATTTGGTTTCTAAAATGAATCCAGCTGACAGGATTATTATTATTGAAGATAGTTATGAAACCTATCTTAAAGAATTATATCCCGGTCGTGACATTACATCTTGGATTGTAAGCCAGCAACAAGATAATTTAAACGACTTGATAAAAGCCTCCTTAAGAAATAATCCTGACTGGATAATCATTGCTGAAACTAGAGGTCAAGAAGCCTTTGAACTAGTTCAATCAATAGCTACAGGGCATCCAATGATTACAACAATTCATAGTGATTCGGCTAAAAATAGTCTGCACAGATTGATTAAGTTATTTCAAAAAAATATCGATTTTAGCGAACAAAATATGCTTCAAGACATAGCTAAAAACTTAAAAATTGGCATTCATATTGAAAAGCGATTCGAAAATAACAAAATCGTTAGATTCATAAGTGAAATCATTGAATATATTCCAACTAAAAATGGCTACAGTTGTAACTACTTATATCAAATAAAAAACAATAACGAACGTGTCTATGGTACAATGAGTCCATTTTTACTTGAAAAACTTAAATATAACAATGAATTTTTTGAAGATATTGCTATGTTTATCAAGGAGGAAACTAAATGAAAAAGAAAGATTATTTGTATTTTCTTATCACACCATTAATATTTTTGTTAAGTTTTTATTTAATTGAAGATTGGATTATATCTTTACTTTTAGCTGTTTTGGTCGGTGTTGAAATCTATCTTGTGTTAAAACTAAAGAAAAAGGATGAAGATTTATATCATAAAATTGAGGTTTCTTATGAATTTACTAATTTTATGAATGTGCAAATGTTATCAACTACCAATGTATTTGAAGGATATCAAGCCATTGAAGCCTATCTTTCAAATGAATTTCAAGGCATCAGTGGCGAAGAATTTGCTAGTCAAGTAATGGAAATTGCTAATAATTTTAATTTAATTGGCTTTCAATTATATGCTAACACTTTAATGCTTTATACCAACAATGGTGGTGATTTTTATAAACTTACAAAAGCACCATCCGATTTATGTCAAAAATCAAAAATTCATTATTTAAAAATGAAAAAGAAGAAAAGATTAAAACTTGTTGAATTGTTTGTTTTGTATTTTTTATGGATCTTTGTTTTATTGTTTTTAAAAATTGCCTTAGGCACTTATTTTGAAGAAATGCTTGAAAATGCCTATTTTCAAACAGGTTTAGCTTTGATTTTAATGATTGGCTATTATTCATTTTTCAAGTTGTTTAGGGCTTATTATACTAACAAAATAAGGGGGTTGTAAAATATGAAAAAAATGCGATTCTATTGTGAAAAATTACAAATTAATTATAAGAAAAATCTTTTAAATTTGTTACTTAAAGTTGGTGCACTTGCAATTTTAAGTATTGTGGCAATTTTTACAATCAGTTATCAAGTTGGAATTATTATTTTATGTCTAATCTTACCGGTTTATTTAATTCATTCAATGCAACTTGAAAGTAGATATCGTAATTTGGTTGCTGCAAAGGAAATTGCTTTCTTTGGCTTCTATCGTTATCTAATCAACATGCTTGAAAATAAGATTATCATCTATAATGCTTTAAAAGAAACAGTCGAATTAATAGATGAAGCATTAAAACCTGATGTCTTAAAATTAATCGAAGATATTGAAAATGATAGTTCAATCCAACCCTTTATTGATTTTTCAAACCAATTTGAAAATGTCCAAATAAAACAAATGATTCTAATTCTTTATCAATCACAAGAAAATGCTAAAAATGCAAAACTATTGGATAACATGGGAAATACTCTTTTTCAAATTCAAAATGATTCTCTTGAAGATTATGTTGAAAAAGAAGTTAAAGGTTTAGAAAAATATTATTTCTTTCCTTTAGTACTATCTGCTCTAGCAATAGTCTTATTTTCCATCTTTGTTTTCCAACAAATTGAGGTGACTGGCATTGTCTAATCAATTTGGTTTAATTTTAAGCTTTCTATTTTTATCAGTGTTTATCACACTGAGCAGTGATATCTTTTCTTATCAATCATTTACTACTACTTTTTATTCCCAAACTATGAGTATTGTTAATGACATTCAAAAGAATGGTTATAACAAGTATCGTACCGATGAGTTAGTAGAAAAATATGAAATTGATTTATTTCAAATTGACAAAGTAACACAAACAGATTTCGTTCAATATAAGATTTTGTTCGTTAAAAATTATGAGTCAAAACTATTTATTGACAATACACTAGATAGAAAAGTCGTTAAAAGATATGAAATTTTCAGAAAGGAGTGAGAGAATGTCTGAATTTAAAGCTCAATTACTTGGCGTTCTAATTGTTATTGGATTATTTGGAATTATTGCTGCAGGATTCAAAACAGTAGTTAGCAACACTATGGAAAAAATTGAAACACAAGCATCATCATTAAGCGTTCCATCCAACTAATTTCTTGGTTAAAGTAATTTTTATCAAACCTTCTTCATAAAATTTATGGAGGAGGTTTTTTTATGGAAAACTATGATGAAATTTATAAAAGAATTCATAAACGAAAACAAATAAATCAAGATAAAGAAATAAGAAATGAAAAGCCTAAAAAAGGTAGTGTTTTAAAAATTTTTAATCGACTACTTGGAATAGCCTCTTTAATTTTGGCCTTTTTAATTTATGCTTATAAAGATCCAAGTGCTAGTTTTGTAAATAAAATATTCCATACTAACTTAAACTTTACTAGTTTTAATCAAAAAATAGTTAATTTAAGTAATAATTTAACAAGTTTCTTTAACTTTGCTAGTAAAAATAAAACCACAACAAATGATATTCCAGTTTCAAGCAATTCAAAATTTATTAAAGTTAGTGATTATTATTATACTAATGATGAACATACAGCATATCCTTTTTCTAGTGGTACAGTATTAAGCATTGAAAATGAAAAAGGCTACAAAATCATGATTCGTCATGATAATGGCTATATAGGTATCTATGATGAATTAGATACATGTCTAGTAAAAGATTATGATAGAATTGATGTTAATACAAAACTGGGTTATTTTGAAAAAGAATTTGGTTTATATTTTATAAAAGATAAAATTACTTATACTTATGAAGATATTATCAAAAATTAATGATTTTATTGATATAAAAATATCTACATATTTGCTTTTGCTAATCACATTTTTATCCGGTCAATTCAAAAATATTTTAATATTTTTAATACTTTCTGGAATACATGAATTAGGTCATTTAATAGTTTGTTTGTTTTTTAAAGTAAAGGTTAAAAAGATAACCATTTTACCATTTGGTTTTAATTTAAAAATAGATGATATAAGTTATTTAAAATCATATAAAGTATGTATTATTTATCTATTTGGACCTTTGATGTTCATATTAAATCTATTCTTGATTAAGTTTTTGTATGTTCATAACATTATTAGTTATACAACTTATATGTTTTCTAAAAATGCTAATATAGCTATAAATGTCTTTAATCTTTTACCAATTTATCCTTTAGATGGCTATCACATAATAAATAGTATCATGCAATATGCCTTAACGTATAAAAAAACATTGATTCTATCAGTAGTTTTATCAATTATATTTTTTATTGGTTTACTTATTTATAACATCTATAATCCACAAATTGTGATAACTATCTTTCTATTTTTTATGCAAATTATGTATTTAAAAGAAATTCCTATGCTTTATAAACGTTTTCTAATTGAAAAGACTTATCAAAAGAAACATAAAAATTTTAAGATCATCAATAACTATGACATGTATAAAGAAAAAAACAATTATAAAATCGAAAAAAATGCCGTTTTAGATGACAAAAAAATAGCATTAAAACTATTAAGTAAAAATAAATAACTCGATGCTCTTTATATATTATTAATATATAAATTTTCAAAAAACAATTGACTATCATTAGCCTTTTTGTTAAAATCTTTGTGTTGCACCTGAGCTTTG
>CANQVX010000011.1 GCA_947627355.1 uncultured Bacilli bacterium
TAAATTGATTAAATAAAATTAGTTGTTTTAGCTGTTGAAATATTGTACAATAAAGACGTCATCGAGGAGGTTTTTATTATGATCGTATTTGCTGTTACAACATCAGTAGGATTATTTATATTGTATCTCATTCTTGCTTTACTTGCTGGATTAGTTGCTGGATTTTTCATTACAAGAGCACTATTTAAAAGTAGTTTAAAGAAAAATCCGCCAATTAATGAAAAAATGATTAGGGTTATGTTCCAACAAATGGGAAGAAAACCTAGTGAAGCACAAGTTCGTCAAGTAATGAAAGCAATGGAACAACAAAGATAGAAAAAAGTCGGTTTGACCGACTTTTTTTAATCTTTATCTTTCTTTTTAATACTGAATTGTTTCTCTTCGTGATGTATTAATTTTATGATATTTGACTTATGTCTAGCTATTAAAATTATACTTATTAAACATAATGTAATTGAATATATTAAGCCTTTACTTTCATCTAGAATATAAAATCCTTTATAAAAGATTGGTATAAATGATATACATGATGTGAAAAACGCCATTAGAATCGAAGAAATTGATACAATTCTTTTTGCAAAGAAAACTATAAAGAAGATAGCTGCACCAATAAGTGAAAAGATCCAATTTGAACCTAAAACAAATCCACAAACAACACTTACAGCTTTACCACCTTTAAACTTAGCAAATATTGGAAAACAATGACCAATACAAGCAAATAAACCAGCTAAACAAAATAAAATTGTTAAATATAAACTATCATTAATATGAAATCCAAAACGAGCAATAACATAAATAATGTTCGATGAAAAGGCAGATTTTAAAGCATCTAGAAGTAAAACTAAGATGCCAGGTTTAGCACCCAATGTTCTTGCAACATTAGTTGCTCCTAGATTTCCTGAACCTTCTTTTCGAACATCTTTTTTATAAAACAATTTTCCAATGATTAGAGCATTTGGAATAGAACCAAAGATATAACCAATTAAAATTGCACCAATTATTAACAATGTAATTTTTAATATCATCATTTTCACCTTGATTTTCTTTCTTGTGCCTTAATAATATACTAAAATATATTAAATTTCAATGATGTATTTTCTTGATAATTCAAGTACTTTTGGGGTATAATGTCTAAGTCAGAGGTGGTTTTTGTGGCAAATAGTACAAACAATATGCATTACAATGAAGAAGATATTCAAATATTAGAAGGTCTTGAAGCTGTAAGAAAAAGACCTGGAATGTATATCGGTTCTACTGATGGAAGAGGATTACACCATTTATTATGGGAAATTGTAGATAATGCTGTCGATGAAGCTATTGCTGGTTTTGGCAAAGAAATCGTCGTTAAATTACATAAAGATAATTCGATTACTGTTATTGATAATGGTCGTGGTGTTCCAGTAGGTAAACATAGTTCTGGTCAATCTACACCAATCGTTGTTTATACCAAATTACATGCTGGTGGTAAGTTTAATGATAAAGGTGGTTATAAAACTGCTAGTGGTTTACATGGTGTTGGGGCATCAGTTGTTAATGCTTTATCGGAATGGATGAATGTTACCATTGTTCGTGATTTTAAAACATATGAAGTTAAATTTGCTCGTGGTGGGAAAGTAGTTTCTGATTTAAAGGAAATACCTGTAAATACTAATAAACGTAGTGGTACAACTGTTTCTTTTAAACCTGATCCTACTATTTTTACGGTTACTAATTTTAACCATTCAACAATTTGTGAAAAACTTAGAGAAACAGCCTTTTTAATGCCTGGCGTTAAATTTGTTTTTGACGATGAAATCATTAATAAAAAAGAATCATATTGTTATGAAAATGGTGTTGTTGAATTTGTTAAATTCAATTGTGAAGGTAAAAATATGCTTCATGATGTTGTATGTATCAATGGCGATGATAGAAAAGGTATTAGTTTTACCATGGCTTTTGTTTATACCGACAGTTATGAAGATGATGACCGTAATGTTTTATCATTTGTAAATAATGTTAGAACCATTGATGGTGGTACTCATGAAGTGGGTTTACGTAGTGCTTTTACTAGAGCATTTAATGATTATGCTAAAGAAAACAATTTACTTAAAAATAAAGATAAGAGTCTTGATGGGCATGATATTCGTGAAGGCTTAAATATCGTTTTGTCCGTTAAAATCATTGAAGATTTATTACAATTTGAAAGTCAAACTAAATCAAAACTAGGAACTCCAGCTGCTAGAAATACAGTTGATTATTATGTTTATGATGGACTTTCACATTACTTACAAGAAAATAAAGCAACTGCTGAAATGCTTGTAGGAAAAGCATTAAAAGCACAACTTGCTCGTGATGCTGCTCGTAAAGCAAAAGAAGAAGCACGTTCTGGTAAAAAAGTTAAGCAAGAAAGATTAATTAGTGATAAATTATCACCTGCACAAAGTAAAGATTTATCACTAAATGAATTATTCTTAGTCGAAGGTGATTCAGCCGGAGGTAGTGCTAAGCAAGGAAGAAATAGTAAATATCAAGCAATCTTACCTTTAAGAGGTAAAGTTATTAACTCAGAAAAACAAGCTATTTCAACATTACTTAAAAACGAAGAAATTAATACCATTATTTATACAGTTGGTGCTGGTGTTGGTCAAGAATTTGATGTTAAAGATTCTCATTATGGAAAAATCATTATCATGACCGATGCTGATACGGATGGTGCTCATATTCAAGTCTTATTACTTACATTTTTCTTTAGATATATGCGTCCATTAATTGAAAATGGTATGGTTTATGTTGCTTTACCTCCATTATATAAAGTGTCGAAGAAAACGGCCAAAGGTGAAGTATTTAAATATGCTTGGAATGATATCGATTTAGCAAAAGCTAAAAAAGAAATAGGTGAAAACGCCTATGTTCAAAGATATAAAGGATTAGGTGAAATGAATCCAACTCAATTATGGGAAACAACCATGAATCCTCAAACTAGAACACTTTTAAGAGTTGACATTGATGATTTTACAATTGCTGATCGTCGTATTTCAATTCTAATGGGTGATAAAACTGACTTACGTCGTGAATGGATAGAAGAAAATGTTCATTTCACACTTGAAGATGAATTTGCTAAGGAGGAACAATAAACGATGGCTGCTAAGAAAAATAATAAAACTGTCGATGAATTCACAGTAAATGCTGACCAAGCGATGATATATGGTCCTCTTGAAACAATTGTTAGTGAAAGATTTGGAGCTTATTCTAAATATATTATTCAAGACCGTGCTCTTCCAGATATTAGAGATGGTTTAAAACCTGTTCAAAGAAGAATTTTATTTGGCATGAATGAACTTGGAAATATTTATAATGCTCCTTATAAAAAATCTGCTCGTATTGTTGGGGATGTCATGGGAAAATATCATCCTCATGGTGATAGTTCAATTTATGAAGCTATGGTTAGAATGAGCCAATGGTGGAAAAGTAATGAAGTTTTAATTGATATGCATGGTAACAATGGTTCTCTTGATAATGACCCAGCTGCCGCTATGCGTTATACTGAAGTTAGACTATCTCCAGTTGCTATGGAACTTTTAAAAGACATTGATGAAGATACAGTTGAATTTACTTTTAACTTTGATGATACATTAAAAGAACCAACTGTTTTACCTGCTCGTTTTCCATCATTACTTGTTAATGGTGCTAAAGGTATTGCAGCCGGCTTTGCTACAGATATTCCACCTCACAATTTGGCTGAAGTTGTTGATGGTGTTATCTTTAGAATTAAAAATCCTAATTGTCGTCTTGAAACAATGATGGATATTGTTAAAGGTCCAGATTTCCCTACCGGTGGTATTTGTTTTGGAAAACAAGGAATTATTGATGCTTTTGAAACAGGTAAAGGGAAAGTTGTTTTAAGAGCACGTTGTGAAGTTGTTGAAAGTAAATCACAAAGACAAATTGTAATTACTGAAATTCCTTATGATATTGTTAAAATTGCTTTAGTTAAACGAATTGATGAAATCCGTTTCAATAAGTTAATTTGGGGTATGGAAGAAGTTCGTGATGAAAGTGATAGAAATGGTTTAAGAATTGTAATTGATATTACAAAAGAAGCTGATCCTCAATTAATCTTGAATTATTTATATAAAGAAAGTGATTTACAAACTACCTATAACTACAATATGGTAGCAATTGATAATAAGACACCTAAACAAGTTGGTTTACTTGCTATTTTAGATGCTTATATTGAACATAAAAAAGAAGTCACTTTACGTAAAACTAAATTCAATTATGAAAAGAAAAAAGCACGTCTACATATTATCGATGGCTTAATTAAAGCAGTATCCGTTATTGATGACTTAGTTGCTACTATTAAAAAGAGTCAAAACAAAGCTACAGCTAAAGAAAATATCATGAATAAATTCGGTTTTAGTGATAAACAAGCTGAAGCAATTTTGATGTTACAACTATATCGTTTATCTTCAACTGATGTTGTTAAATTAGAAGAAGAAAAAGCTCAATTAAATTTAGATATTGCCCATTTACTCGACATTTTAAACAATGAATCAACTTTAAAATCAACCATGATTGCTGAACTTAAAGAAGTAAAAGCTAATTATGGAAGTCCTAGAAAAACTGAACTTAGAGATGAAGTTGAAGATGTTGTAATTGATAAAGCATCAACTGTTATAAAAGAAGATGTTATGATTGCAATTTCAAGAGATGGTTATGCTAAGCGTAGTCAACTTAAATCATATTCTACTAGCAATCAATTATTCCCAGGTTATAAACAAACTGATGCTATTGTATCAATTTGTCAAGCTAGTACTTTAGATACATTGTTATTATTTACTAGTGGTGGTAGTTTTATCTATTTACCTGTATTTGAATTAACCGAAAATAAGTGGAAAGATGAAGGAATTCATATTAATAAGATTGTATCTTATCCGGCTGCTGATAAAATCATTAGTGTAGTTGTTGTAAAAGAATTTAGAGATGATTTATATATTACTTTAGCTACATCAGCTGGTTATATTAAACGTACTATTTTATCTGAATTTGTACTTCAAAGATATTCAAAAGCAGTATCATGCTTTAAATTAAATGCTGGTGATAATTTAGTCGCTGCCTTCTTAACAAATGGTGGTTATGACATTGGTGTTTTATATGAAGATGGACCATTAGTAAGATATGATGAAAATCAAGTAAGTATTGTTGGTTTAAAAGCCGGTGGTGTTCGTAGTGGTTCTAGATCACTAACCTCAAAATTAGTCGGTGGAATCGCAATAAATGATAATGATAAGCTTAATGTTATGCTTGCTACTGATAAAGGTGGAATGAAACCAATTTATCCTAGATATTTAAGAAAAACAAGTAGAAGTGCAATGGGCACAACAGCCTTTAAATCATTTAAGAGTGATTCTCATAATGCCATTGGTTTAATTACTTATGATGATGCTGATATTATTCAAGTGGTAACTAATTATAAGACCATTGAAATTAAAGCAAGTGAAATACCTTATCCTAAGTTTGATTCAGTAATTAAATCATATCTAAAACTTGATGCTAGAGAAAAAGTTGAAGCCATTGTAGTATCAAGAACAACTTATATTGATAAATCAATCAAAGCTAAAAAAGTAGTTGTTAATACTGAAAAAGAACAAACATTCGCCTCATTTGATGATAAATTAGATGAAGAAGAACAAGCTAAAAAAGAAAAATATGCTAATTTATCAATCGATGATTTATTTAAATGATTAAACTAAACCAGCTTTTCGAAATTCAAATAATAATTTTGTTAAAGCACGTTTTTCAATTCTAGAAACATAAGATCGGGAAATATTAAACATTTTCCCGATTTCTTTTTGTGTCATTTCTTTATGATTGTTTAAACCATAACGATAGGAAATTATTTTCATTTCATTTTCATCTAGGATATTTAGAAATTTCTTAAGAAGTTCTAAGTGATGTTCCCTATCAAGTCTTTCAGTTAAATCTTCTTCAGGATTAGGAATGATATCGATTAAAGAAATATCTCCACCATCGCTATCTTCGCCGATAGAATCGAATAAATAGACATCATTATTAGTCTTTTTAATACTTCTTAAATGCATTAGTATTTCATTTTCAATACATCTACTAGCATAAGTTGCTAACTTATTTCCTTTATCATAACTATAAGAATCAACAGCTTTTATTAAGCCAATTGTACCAATACTTATTAAATCATCAAATTGTTCATTACAGTTTTCATATTTTTTAGCAATATGAGCCACTAATCTTAGATTGTGTTCAATTAATTTGGTTCTAGCTTCTTCTTTATTATCAGTGAATAGCATTTTAATATATTTTTCTTCATCTTCTTTACTAAGAGGGGTATTAAAGACTCCATTTTTAACATAACCAACATATAAAATTAAATTTTTAAATAAAGAAATTACCGATAAAAACATGTAAACACCTCTAAATAATAGATATTATTTTAAACTTTAATTTATGCAAAAAAATTGATTTTTATATTCTTTTATTTATCAAGTTTAAAAAGTATGATATACTTAAGCCGGTGAGTTTATGAATAGAAATTACATTCCAACTTGGTATAAACAAAAAGCAACTTCAATTGATGTAAATAAAATTGCAAGTTTAGGTTTTAAACTTGTTTTTTGTGATATTGATAATACTTTAGCGTCTCCATTTACAAAGATTCCAAGTGATGAAGTTATCTCATTTATCAAATCATTTAAAGAAAATAATATAGAACTTGTTATTATTTCTAATAATAAAGAAGAAAGAGTTAAAACTTTTGCTAAGCCATTAGATGTTAAATACATCTTTAAAGCAAAAAAACCAAATCCTAAAAACTTAATTAAATTTATTAATGATAATAACTATAAAACTAATGAAGTTTTAGCTATTGGTGATCAAATTATGACCGATGTTTTATGTGCTAATAGAGCCAAGATAAATGTAATTTTAGTCGATAGATTGGAACAAAAAGAGCAATTAATCACTTTCTTTCCAAGACGTCTTGATATCTTTTATCGTAAGAAATTAAAAAAGAGAAATCTTTTGAAGGAATTTTAAAATGTTAGATAAATATTGTAGTGGTTGTGGTGCTAGATTACAAATCGATGATGAAACTAAAGATGGTTATGTAGATCCAAAAGCTTTAAACCGTGATGTAATTTTATGTAAGCGTTGTTTTCAATTAAAGCATTATGGTAAGTTTAAAACTGGAACTGAAACCTATAGCACTATTAAAATGATTCATGAAAACGTTTCTTTAAATGATGTTTTAATTCTTGTTTGTGATGTAAGTTTAACACTTACACCAATTTTAAGTCATTTACAAGAATTAAATCGTTATAAAAACTTTTATCTTATTGCTACTCGTTATGATTTATATAAAGATTATTTAAAAGAAGAAAAAGCCTTGGATTTTTTAGTTAAAAATATCAAAGATGCTAATTTAAAAGTTTCAAAAATATATCTTTTAAATAATAATTTAGAAGCAATATTTGAAGACTTAAATAATTTACATAAAGATGCAAATTTATGTTTTGTTGGTCTTGAAAATGCCGGTAAAACCACATTAATTAATCGTTATTTGAGTATTTATTATCCAAATATTCCTTTACTTACTAAAAGTTTATATCCTGGAACTACTTTACAACCATTTAAGATTCAACTAACTGATACTAGATACTTAATGGATACTCCTGGAATAAAAAGCAATCATTCAATGTTAAACAAAATTGAAACAAGTGTCTTAAAAAAATTACAACTTGATAAAAAAATAACAGCAACCTCTTATCAACTATTTAAAAATCAAGCAATTATAATCAATAATTTCTTAGTTTTTGAATATTTAGAAGGTGTTAAACAAACATTTGTTTTCTATAGTTCTAGCATGTGTGATTTAAATCGTGTAAAACTAGAAAATGTAAATAAAAGTTTTGATTCATTATTAAAAGATTATACTTTAAAAACAAATAAGATTAAGTCATTTAAAGATTTAACTTGTTATGATATTATTATTAATAAGAAAACTAAAAAAGATATTGTTATTGAAGGTTTTGCTTCCATTACTGTTACAAAACCTGGAAAGTTTAAGATTTATACCTTAAAAGATTTAAATGTTTTTGTTCGTGATTCAATGATTTAAAGGAGATGTTAAAATGCTTGATAAGAAAAATAAATACAAATTAAAAAAATTATGTAATCAATTGAAACCTGTTGTGATAATTGGTAAAGATGGAATTGATACTAATATGCTAGCATCAATTCATCAAGTGTTAAATAAAAGAGAGTTAATAAAAATAAGTATTTTAAAGACTTATACTAAATTACCAGTCAAAGAATTAGCTGAACTTTTAGCTTCATCAACAACTTCTGAAATCATAAATATTATCGGTCGAACCATTGTTTTATATAAAAAGAATCCCGATATTAATGCCTATGGATGCTAAAAAAATATTGCTATTTGGTGGCTCTTATAATCCTATTCATCAAGGACATTTAAATGCTGCCATTAATGCTTTTAATTATTTAAAATGTGATGAAGTTTGGTTAATTCCTAGAAAATATAATTATGATGGTTCATTGCTACTTGATGGTAAACATCGTATTGCTATGATGAAACTTGCTCTATCAGGTCTTGATAACTTTAAAATATGTGATATTGAATTAAAAGATCAAAGTAAAAAATATATTTATACTTATAACACAGCTAAATATTTAACAAGAAAATATAAAAAAGATTATAAATTCTATTTTTTAATTGGTGCTGATCAATTAAATAACATTGAAAATTGGTATGAAATTGATAAATTAACTAAGTTATTTCAATTTGTTTGTTTTAGAAGACCAGGTTATCCAATTGTTACTAGTCTTGCTAAAAAATATAACATAACTATTATTGAAGGAAATCAAATTGATGCTTCAAGTACGATGGTAAGAGCCGGTTATTTTGATAAAGTAAATGATGATATTCAAAACTATATAATGGAACATGAATTATACTTAAAAGAAAGAATTATGCCCCATTTGACCGACAGATTATTTATTCATAGCCTTACCAGTGCGCGCCTTGCAAAAAGTATTGCTAGTAGTTTAAATGTTAATTCTAATAGAGCATATGTTGCTAGTATCTTACACGACATTTCAAAATCATTACCAATTGATGAAATTAAAAAAATAATTGAAGTTCATTACCCTAGTAAACTTAAACTTCCAGAATTTGCTTGGCATCAATATGCTAGTGCCTATCTTGCTAGTGTTGAATTTGGAATTAAAGATAAGAAAACTTTAAAAGCAATTAGTAGTCATTGTTATGCTACATTTAATATGTCAAGCCTTGATAAAATTGTTTATTGTGCTGATAAACTTGAAGAAAGTCGTTCATTTGCAAGTGAAGTTGTTGATATTAGAAAAGAAGCCTTTGAAGATATTAATCTAGCGTTTATTCATACGATGGAAGAACAATTAAGGATCTTAAAAATTAAAAAGGCCCCTGTTGATAAACATTTAGAAAAACTTTTAAAATATTATAAAGAAAGGATTTAAGAAATGACTGATACTAAATTAAAGATTATTTTAGAAGCATTACTCGACAAAAAAGCAAAAGATGTTGTCTACATTGATGTAAAAGAAATCAATCCTTTTGCTGACTATTTTATTATTGCAACTGCTACAAGTCAAAGACATGGTATGGCTTTAGCAAATCATTTAAAAGAAGTAATGGAAGAAAATGATATTCCAACCCATCATATTGAAGGAAGAAATTCTACAGATTGGGTTTTAGTTGATGCTAATGAATACGTAATTCATATTTTTAGTGAACAAGCACGTATTCATTTTGGACTTGAAAAACTATGGGGCAATTTAAAAATTGTTAAGGTGGACTAAATGAAAATTTTATTGATTGTTGCTATGCAACTAGAACTTGAAGGATTTTTAAAGCAGTTAAAGTTTGAAATGAGATTTGATGATGGCTTTGATTATTATTATGCTAAAATTGATGATAAAGAAATCTTTTTAGTTAAAACTGAAGTGGGAAAAGTTAATGCTTCAATTATAACTACTACATTTATCTTAAAGAAAAAACCAAGATATGTAATCAATGCTGGAATTGCCGGTTCATTACATGAAAAAATCAAACCATTAACAACAATTTATGCGACAAAAACGGCATATTTTGATGTTGACTTAACACCATTTGGTTTAGCTTTAGGTCAACTTGATAATCATGATTTGTATTTTAAAACTTCTAAAGTTTTCTTAAATAATGTAACTGAAAAAGATTATAAAGGACTTATTGTAAGTAGTGATACCTTTGTTTCAACTAAAAAACAAAAAGAACATATTCTAGCTAATTTTCCTAAAGCATTAGCTTGTGATATGGAAGGTGCTAGTATTTGTCAAGTTGCCGAGTATTTTAGACGAAAGTTTATGGTAATCCGTACCATTTCTGATATTGTTGGCAGTGAAAATCATGTTGAAAGTTATCATGACTATAAAAAAGAAGCAGTAGAAAAAGTGGTAAAAGATACCTTAAATAGCATCAAAAACTTATAAAAATTAATGACCTACTTGGTCATTTTTTAATGAATAAATGGCACATTTTTGATAAAGAAATAGGACACAATTTTATTTATTTTTTACTAGTATTATTGACTTATTTATTATATAATAAATATAGTTTACGAATCGTTGTCGTTTAGGAGGCAAAATTTATGCAAAAAATAAATTCTAAAAAAATCCTTAAAGGAGCAGCATTTGGTTTGCTATGTGCAAGTTTGTTTTTAAGTTCATGCTCTAATAGTTCAAAAGGCAATTGGATGCCAAAAGATAGTAGTTCATCTTCTAGCATTGAAGATGAAGGTGGATATACAAAACTACTTGCTCCATTCAATTTAAAGTATGATTCATCCACTTCAGTTGTTAGTTGGACATCTGTTGATGGTGCTAGTGGCTATGTTGTAAATGTTAATGGTGATGTTAAAACCACAAGAAAAATAACAAGTACAGAATACAAACTAAGTGAAGATGATGCTGCAGTTGCTAGATTAATCAGTGTTAAAGCTATTGGTGAAACTGGTGAAACAACTGATTCATGCTATGCAAGTATCGTCGTTAAAAAAATGGATGCCGTATCTAATTTTACATATCGCTTAAGCGATGATGATACTAATATTGAAATTACAGGATTTGCTGATGGAATTGATTTTGAACAATTTGAAAAAAATGGCATCATTTTACCTACATTAATTGATGGCTTTGAAGTTATCGGTGTTGCAAGCCGTGCCTTTTATCGTATAACTAACACTTTAAATCTAGTAGTTTCTGAAGGTATTGAATATGTTGCTGATGAATCATTTGCTAGTTCGAGATTTAAAGAAATTACTTTACCTACAAGTTTAAAAACAATTGGTGAAAGTGCTTTTTCATCAAGTCGTATAACAAAAATTTCAATTCCTAGAGGTGTTGATACAATAGGAAATAATGCATTTAAAGATTCTAATGTTGAAGAACTTACTTTTGATGAAAATGCAATTATTGAAACAATTCCTGAAGGTTGTTTTGATTCAACATCGATAAAAACACTTACTTTACCTGCTTCTTTAAAATATATTGAAAAAGAAGCTTTTGCTCATATTACATCTTTAACTGAAATAAACTTTGCTCCTGTTGGAAGACAAAGCAGTCTTGAAATTATTGGTGAATCAGCTTTTATTGGTGATAGTGGTTTGAAAAATATTGTTTTTCCAGCATCACTTCTTGAAATTCAAGCAACTGCCTTTTCAGCCGTTGTTGGTCAAAGCAATAATTTTGAAACCATCATGTTTGAAGATAATGCTCATATTGAAACAATCGGTGCTAGCGCTTTTGTTAGATCACTAGGTCAATCATTTAAATATTTTGGTCCTAAGAGTGGATATACTACTAGTTCTGAATCAACTGAAGGTACTGGAAATACAGAACCTCAACAAGTTAAAATTATTTTCCCAAGTTCTTTAAAAACAATTGGAGAACAAGCATTTCAAGGAGCATATGAAGAAATAATTGAATTTAAAGACGATAGTCAAATTCAAACAATTGAAAAACAAGCGTTTTATCAAAATGCCAATTTAGTTTCAATTAATCTTCCAAAATCACTTGAAGTAATTGGTGATTCAGCATTTAATAGTTGTAGTAAACTTGAAACTATTGCAACAACAAGTGGTGATGATTCACAACTTAAAAAAGTTAGTGCTAATTCATTCGGTGGAACTAAATGGTACGATGATGAAACAAAAACTAAAATTATTTTGAATGGAGTTTTAATTAAAGATTTAGATGATAGTGAAACTCCTCGTGAAACACTTGAAATTGATGCAGGTGTTAAATATATTGCCAATGGTCTATATCAAAATAAACAATACACTTCAATTTCATTACCAGATAGTTTGATTGGTATTTATGAAAATGCTTTTAATGGTAATAGTAAGATTCAAACAATTACTATTCCTAGCAACGTTGAATTTATTGAAGCTGATGCATTCAATAATTGTAGTGAAGTTCATACAATTACTTTCCAACCTGGAAGTCATTTAAAATTGATTGGTGCTAATGCTTTTGCAAATCTAGATAAAAGAGTCGATGAAGAATCACAAAAATTAACAACAGTTACTATTCCTAGCAGTGTTGAAACTTTAGGAAATGGTGCTTTTTCAGGAAACATTAACTTAGCAACTGTTACATTTGATGCTAATTCAAGTCTTACAAGTATTGGTGCAAGTTGTTTCTATGGACTTACTAAACTTACAAGCTTTGTATTACCTGATAATGTTGAATCAATTGGTGCAATGGCATTTGGTATTGATGCTAATGCCGAAACTGGTTTAAATACTTTTACAGTTTCTAATCAAAGTAAATTAGTAACTATTGGTGATTCAGCATTCTATAATCAAAAATTCTTAACAAGCTTTAATTTACCTGATAGTGTTGAAAGTATTGCTTCAAATGCATTCTATAATACTCAAAATCTAGAAGAATTCAAAATTAATAGCACATCTCACTTAAAAGAATTACAAAATTCAGTATTCAATGGTAGTGGAATTAATACCTTTGTTATTCCTGCTACTATGGAATATTTAAGTGCTGGTGCTTTTAGTGGCGCTACTAAGTTAACTAATATAACATTTGATGCTAATTCATTTAGCAATGCTTTAGATGAAAATAAAGTTATTTTTGCAGATACATTTAGAGGCTGTACATCATTAGTTGAAATTCATTTGCCTCAAAACATTTTAACAATTGAAGGTGCTGCTTTCTATGGTTGTAGCAGTTTACAAAACATTACAACATATGCAACTCAAATTGATTCAAGTGCTTTTGATGGAACTTTATTTGCTGATTCATTTGAAGATGGTTTAATTACTTTAAACCACGTTCTTATTAAATATTCAGGAAATGCTAGTGAAATAGTTTTACCTAATGATATCGTGACAATTAATCAATATGCTTTTTCACATCTTGATTCTTTAACTTCAATTAGTTTACCTGCTTCTCTTGAAACTATTTATGAAGATGCTTTTTCAAGCTGTGTTAACTTAAAAACAATTACAATTCCTGCAAATTCAAGTTTAAAAACAATTGCTAATAGTGCTTTTGCTAATTGTAGTGCTTTAACTGAATTTAACTTTACAAGTGAACTTGTAGAAATTGCTCCATATGCCTTTTTAAATTGTAGTAGTTTAACAAGTGTTGATTTAAGTAAGACAAAACTTGAAACAATTTCTTTTGCTTCATTTGCTAATTGTAGAAAACTTCAAAATTTAACTTTACCTCAAAATCTTGAAACTATTGAAGGTGCTGCTTTCTATTTTGATAGCATTAATGAAATAAATATTCCAAAGACTGTTAAATCAATTGGTGAATATGCATTTGCATTTAATATTAAAAATGCTAATGCAACTCCAATTAACTTTGTTAATTATGATGAAACAAGTGTTTTAAAGACTATTGAAACACATAAAGCAAGTATCCTTGAAAGTATTAATAATTATCAATTTAGTATCGAAAATATTTCATTTGCTAATGATGGATTACTAGAAAATGTTGATTCGTTTGCTTTCATGGCTTCTAACATTGAAGAACTATTATTACCTGAAACTCCAAACAGCAATATTTTCCTTGCTAGTGATTCATTTAGTTATGCTTATAAACTTCAAAAAGTTACTTTTGAAATGAATGTAAGCTTTGAACTTGGTGTTTTACGTAATGCCACATCATTAAAACAAATTGAACATAATAGTGATATTTTAACTTTCACAGCCTTTGGTAATACTATGAGTTCATTACCTACAAGTCTTGAAAAGATTATCATTTCTGATGGTTCAACTGCTATTTTAACTGATGCTTTCAATGGTTATTCATTTGTTAAAGAAATAGTTTTACCAACATCAATTAAAACTGTTGGTCCTAGAGCATTTTATGGTTGTCGATCACTTACAAGTATTAATCTAACTAATGTTGAATCAATTGGTGATGAAGCATTCTTTGGTTGTACTAATTTAAGTACAATTACTACTGGTAATTCATTATTAAAAGTTGGTTCTAATGCTTTTCTAGCAACTGCTTATTTAAACGCTAAAAGACAATTAAGTGATGAATTTATAATCGTTAATAATGTTTTAATTCTTTATAATGGAAATAAGAAAACTGTAAATATTCCAAGTGGTGTTGTAGCCATTGCTGGTGGGGCATTTGTTGGAAATACTGATGTTGAAGAAATTATTGCCCCTAGCAGTTTAACATATATTGCTTATGGTGCTTTTTCTGGTAATGATAACTTAAAAACACTTGACTTAAAAGCATGTAGTAGTGTTGTTGAAATTGAATTATATATTTTTGATGATTTATCTAGTGACTTTAAAGTTGTTGTTTCAAATAAAGATAACTATTTAACTGATGAAAATATTTATTGGAAACTTTATAGAGATTATTTAAAAGCTTAATTTAGTTTTTGTAGGTGCTTATATGGAACAAGAAAATAAATTATCAAGAACTAAAATGCATGAAAATGCCATGATTTGTCTTTACCAATATTTGTTTTATCAAAAAGTTAATAGAATTTATCGTAAATCGATAAATGAAATAGTTTTAGATGTTACAAATATTAGTTTTGATGATTGTGATGACTTTTTTAAGTGCATTTTATTTGAAGCATATCAAGATAAAAAACAATTAATTGAAATTATTTCTAATTGTCTTGAAAAAAGTTGGAAATTTAATCGTTTAGCTTTAATTGCTCAAGCGATTCTTTTGCTGTTTAGTGAAGAAATTATAAACCATCGTGTTGAAGTTAATGTTGCTATTGACGTTGCTGTTGATTTAGCTAAACGTTATTTAGATGATGGTGATTATAAATTTATTCATGCCGTTTTAAATCGTATAGGTAAAGAATATGCCAAATAACGAATTTTTAACTGTAAGTGAAGTAAATAGCTATATCAAAGCTTATTTAGAAAATAATTATTTTTTAAATGAAATTTGCGTTAAAGGGGAAATTTCAAATTTTAAGCGTCACCAAACTGGTACGCTTTATTTTAGCATTAAAGATAATACTTCTAAGATAAATGTTGTAATGTTTGCAAGCAATGCTTATAAAGTCAAAGCCCCTTTAAAAGATGGTATGCTTGTTTTACTAAAAGGAAGAATTACAGTTTATGAAGCGGCTGGTAGTTATCAAATCGTATGTAATGAATTATTAGTTGATTCAGTTGGTCAATTATATATGGAATATGAAAGACTTAAAAAACAATTAGAATCCGAAGGTTTATTTGATAGCCGTTATAAAAAACAAATACCAGCTTATCCTACAAAAATTGGAATAATTACTGCTCCTAAAGGAGCTGCTATTCATGATATGGTTAACACTATTAACTTGCGTTGGCCACTTGCTGATATTATTTTATTTCCTTCATTAGTTCAAGGTGTTAGAGCTGCTGAAGATATCGTAAGAAATATTAAAATTGCCGATAGTTACGGAGTTGATGTCATCATTTGTGGTCGTGGTGGTGGTTCAATTGAAGACTTATGGCCATTTAATGAAGAAATAGTAGCAAGAGCAATCTTTAATTGTAAAACTCCAATTATTTCGGCTGTTGGCCATCAAAGCGATTTTACCATTGCTGACTTTGTAGCTGATAGAAGAGGACTTACCCCAACTGATGGCGCAGTTATTGCAACTCCAGATTTAAAAAAGGTTCTAGAACAATTAAAAGATAAAAATAAATTGTTAACTCAAGCCATGCTAAAAATATATGAAAAACATAAAGCACGTCTTGAACAATTAAAAAAATCATATATCTTTAAACATCCTGAAAAGTTATATGAGACCTATCGACTTAAACTTGAAAATCTAGAGACCACTATGTTTCAAAATATTCAACAATTAAATGAATTAACTAAACGAGATTTAAAAAATAAAATAGATAAGATTAATAATTCATTTAATTCAATATATAAACAAAATCAACATCAATTTATTACTTTAGTTGCTAAATTAGATGCTTTAAGTCCACTTAAAATTTTAAAAAGAGGTTATAGTGTGGCTTTTAAAGATAATAAGAGTTTAAAAAGTGTTAATGATGTAGCCATCGATGATGAAATTAAATTGCAACTAAGTGATGGAAAAATAATTAATAAAGTTATTGCAAAGGAGAAATAAACCATGGAAGAAAATAAAACTTTTGAACAATCATTAAAACAATTAGATGAAATTGTTGAAAAATTACAAAATGGTGATGTGGAATTAGAAACAGCATATTCTCTATTTGAACAAGGTATGAAAATTTCTAAAGAATGTGAAGAAAAATTAACTAATATTGAAGCAAAACTTGCTAAAATCTTACAAGATAATCAACTCGAAGATTTAAATCTTGAAGATAATGAATCTAGCAATGGCTAAAGTTAGAATCGATGTTTTATTAGTAGATAAAGGATTAGTTAAAACTAGATCAAAAGCTAAACAATTAATTGAAGCTAATTTTGTTTATTTAAATAATAAATTAGTCACTAAATGTGGTGAATTAGTAAGCGACAATGATTTAATAACCATTCAAGATAATAATATTTGTGAATATGTATCTCGTGGTGGTCTTAAATTAAAAAAGGCTTTAGATGAATTTAAAATAGATGTCACTAATAAAGTTTGTTTAGATATTGGTGCATCAACTGGTGGCTTTAGTGATTGTTTATTAAAACATGGGGCTAGTCATGTTTATGCTTTAGATGTAGGTAGTTTACAATTAGCTGATTCTTTAAAAAATAATCCTAAATTAACATCTTTAGAAAACATTAATTTTAAGGATGCTACCTTAGATTTATTTTCCTTAAAGATTGATTTAATTACCATTGATGTGTCATTTATTTCTTTAAGGGCAATGCTTTTAAAGATAAAAGAATTATTTAATAATATTCCAGTTATTGCTTTATTTAAGCCTCAATTTGAAGTTGGTGCTAATAATATTCATAAAAATGGAGTGGTCACTGATAAAAATGTTCATTTAAATGCTCTTACAAGTTTTATTCAATTTTTAAATGATATTGGTTTTAGTTTAAATGATATTACTTATTCACCAATTACTGGTTTAAAAGAAGGAAATATTGAATATTTATGTAAAATTAATTTTAGTAACGATAAGTTAACTGTTGATTTAAAAAATGTTATTAAACAAGCATTTTTAGTTTTAAGGGGGGAATCATTATGATTAAGCAAATCACAATTAAAAATTTAGCCATTCTTGATGATATAACTTTAGAATTTAATGATTCTTTAAATATTTTAACTGGGGAAACTGGTGCTGGTAAATCAATTATTATCGATGCTTTATCTTTAGTGTTTGGTGCAAGAGCTAGCATGGATATGATAAGAACTGGCACTGATCAAGCAAAAATTGAGGCCTTATTATTTTTAAATGAAAATACTGCTAAAAAAGTAAAAGAAATCACAGATATTGATGTAAGTGATGAATGCATTATTCAACGTGTTTTATATAGTAATGGTAGATCAGTTGCTAAAATCAATGGAAATCTAGTACCAGCAAGTTTACTTGCAAGTATTGCTACATTTTTAATTGATATTCATTCACAACACGAAAATCAATTCTTATTAAAACAAGAATATCATTTATCTTTATTAGATGAATATATTCAATCATTTGATAAAAATTTCTTAAAAGAGTATCAAGAAAGTTTCAATAAATTATTAGAATTGTATAAAAATAAAGAAGAATTGAACCAAAGATTTTCCTCAATTCAAGATATTGATTATCTAAACTTCCAATTAAATGAACTAAAAGATGTTTTAACTGATGATGAAGAAATACAAGTTCAAGAAGAATATAAAAACTTGCAAAGCATGGAAAAGAATGCCACTATAATTGATGATGTCTTAGTCCATTTAGATGGCCCTCAACAAGCACTTGATCAATTATATTATGCTTTAAAAGATTTAGCTAAAATAAATGATAATGAAACAATTCAAAGTTATTATCAAAGACTTGAAAGTGATTATTTAGATTTAAAAGACTTTGCTGAAAGTTTTAAAAAACAATTTGATATCTCAAATTTTGATGAAAATCGTTTAGATGAATTACAAGAAATGATTACTAAAACTAATCGTTTAAAAAGAAAATATAATGTAAATCATCTATATCAACTAAAATTAGATATTGAAAATAAAATACAATTATATGATAACTTTAAAGAAGAAATTGATGCCATTGATGAAAGTATCATTAAACAAGAAAATATTTGTAATGAACTTGCTACTAAACTAACAAGCATTAGAAAAAAATATGCGATTCAACTTGAAAATGAAATTCAAAATGAATTAAAAGATTTATATTTAGAAGATGCTTCATTTAAGATTCAATTTAACGTTGCTAGTAAGTTATTATATGAAGGAAAAGATGAAATAGCATTCTATTTATCAGCAAACAAAGGTGAACCTTTAATGCCACTAATTAAAGTTGCTTCAGGTGGTGAAGTAAGTAGAATGATGCTAGGAATTAAAACAGTATTTTGCAAATTATTTAACGTTTCGACCGTTATTTTTGATGAAATTGATACTGGTGTAAGTGGTAAAGTTGCCACAGCTATGGGAAAGAAAATGAAAGAAATTGCTAAAGTTTGCCAAGTTTTAGCAGTCACTCATTTACCACAAGTTGCTAGTTTCAGTGATAATCATTTATATATTTATAAATTGG
The DNA here is from genome assembly GCA_947627355.1 of uncultured Bacilli bacterium. Lineage (GTDB taxonomy): Bacteria > Bacillota_I > Bacilli_A > RFN20 > CAG-631 > Caccosoma. The sequence goes on from CANQVX010000011.1 coordinate 19,224, forward strand.
TTGAAAATGGAAGAACTAAAACTCAAGTAAAAATACTTGATGAAGAAGCAAAAATTAATGAAATAGCTAGGTTATTATCAGGAAAAGAAATAACAAATAATTCCATTCAACTAGCTAAAGATTTAATTTTTTCCAATAAGTAACTTGAATAATAAAAACCTCGTTAAGCCATACAATATAGGTGGTGAAAGGAGGTTTTTTATTATGAAGAAACGTTTATTATTTTTCATTCTTGGTATTACATCTTTTTCAAATTTAAATCAATTAAATACTGTAAATGCTAGCTCATATTTTCTTCCTGGTGGCGAAAATGTTGCAATTGAAGTTAAAGCAGCCGGCTTACTAGTAACAGGTACTTATGATTTAATAACACCAAATGGTACTTATAATCCTTCAAAAGATAATGATATTTTACGTGGTGATTTAATTTATGAAGTAAATGATACTAAAATAAGTTCAATCAATGATTTACCAAGCCTAATAACTGATAAAACAAAAGATGAATATAATTTACCCATGAAATTATATCGAAACCATGAATCTTATGATAAGATACTTAAATTAATAAAAATTGATAAAGATGGTAATTTAAAAACCGGACTTTTAGTAAAAGATAGAATACTAGGAATTGGTACAGTATCAATTTATAATACAAAAACTAATAGCTATGCAGCCTTAGGTCATCAATTTGTTGATAATGATTTTTCTGATATTGTTGAACTAACAACAGGTAATATATATGATAGTGAAGTGGTTGGAATTAGAAAAAGTAGTAATGGTACACCAGGTGAAAAAGTCGCTCAAATCAATGAAAAGAAGCATTTAGGAACAATTATCAAAAACAATTCATTTGGAATTTATGGACAAGTTAATAAACTACCAAATAAAAAACCAATGGCGATTAAAAAACAAGAAGATGTTAAAATAGGTCCAGCAGAAATCTATACAGTTATGAAAAATAAAACAATAGGTAAATATAAAATAAAGATTATAAGTCTTAAAAAACAAGAAAGCATTCAAAGTAAAGGAATAACCTTTGAAATAGTTGATAAAGATTTATTAAATATGAGTAATGGTATTATTCAAGGAATGAGTGGTTCAACAATTGTACAAGACAATAAAATTGTTGGCGCTGTAACTCATGTTTTAGTTGATGATGTTAAAAAAGGATATGGTATTTATATCGAGTGGATGATACAAGAAATGTCATAAAGATAGACAAAACAGGCAAATAATTGCCTGTTTTATGATCTTGTAAAAAATTTTTGGGAATATTTTGGGAATAATTTGACACAACATTATGTAGATATTTAACAATAATTTTATAATTTTTTTGCACATGAGGTGGGGAAAAATGACTAAAAACAGATATAAAATTGTTGTTTTAGATGATAGTATTAATGTATTAAAAAGCTTTGAAGAAGAAACTAAATTACACGATGATTTTGTATTAGCTGGAAAGTATGATAATAGTGAATTATTCTTAGAATGTTTAGAAGGAACTAAAGATGTATTTGACTTTGCTATTCTTGATTTAATCCTTCCAAGGATCGATGGCTTTGAAATAGCAAGAATTATCAAAGCAAAATATGCTCATAAAGTTAAACATATTATTTGTATGTCAGGACTATCAAGTGACAACTTATTACATCAAATAAGTTATATTGGAATCGATTATTTTGTTATGAAACCATTTTCGTTTGATTTATTGTTCAAAAAGTTATCAGATATTGCCGTATCGGATGTCAAAATATTTACAATTCTAAATCGTATTGAAAAAGAACAACTTGAATCTAGAGTAGAAAACGATATAACTGAAATCTTACATGAAATAGGAATTCCTGCTCATATCAAAGGCTATACGTATCTTAGAAAGGCCATTAGTGAAGTGTTTTTTAACCAGGATTATCTAGGACAAATAACTAAAACTTTATATCCAGAAATTGCAAATTTTTATCAAACCACTTCATCAAGAGTAGAAAGAGCAATTAGACATTCAATAGAAACTGCTTGGAATCGAGGTAATATTGATGCTATTAACCGAATATTTGGTTATACCATTAATGTTAACAAAGCAAAACCTACTAATTCTGAGTTTATTGCTATGATTGCTGATAAATTAATCTTAGGATATAAAGCAAAAGAGCAAAAAGCATATCAATTACAATATTAAGAGTATGATTACTCTTTTTTTAATGCTTAAAAGATGTTAAAATTACCTCGGTGATTTTATGATTGATACAATTATTTTTGATTTAGATGGTACTTTATTGAATACTTTAAATGATTTACATTATTGTTTAAATGAAACCTTAAAGAGATATAATTTACCATTGAAAACATATGATCAAACTAGACAATATGTCGGAAATGGCATTAAAACCTTAATAAATAGAGCCTTAGATGATAATCATAAAGAATTATTAGACGATGCTTTTAAAACTTTTTTAGAACTATATGAGATACACAAATTAGACACAACTAAACCATATGAGGGAATAATTGATTTAGTTTTACAACTTTCTAAAAGAAATATTAAAATGGCAATTGTTTCAAATAAAATTGAAAAAGCGGTAAATGAAATTTGTAAACCTATCTTTTATCCTAGTATTAAAGTAATGCTTGGTGAAACAAATACGCTAAAAAGAAAACCTGCTCCTGATATGGTTTATGAAGCAATAAAAAGACTTAATAGCAATCCTAATAATGTTTTATTTGTAGGTGATAGTGAAACTGATATTCAAACAGCAAAAAATGCCAATGTAAAAGTATGTGCTGTTAGCTGGGGATTTAGAGATAAAGATACATTACTTAAACTTGAACCAGATTATTTAATTGATAAACCAAACCAATTACTTGATTTACTAGAAACATTCTAAGTTAAAAAAGATTTAGAATGTTTTTTTAAACCCATTATGGTATAATGGATTTAAAGAGGTGTTTTTATGTTAAATTGGCTAAAATTTATAACTGGAAGCGTCATTTTTGACCGTGATGCTAAGCAAGCTTCTCAAAGAAAATTTTGGAATGTCTTGTTCTTTTTATTAATGCTTTTAATTATGCTTAGTTTTTTCTTTGCTATTGGTTATAATTTTGCATTTAAATATCATTATAAAGAATCACCAGAATATGTAAAAGCATATAGTTATGCTATGAAAAATGATGATTTTAACTGCAAAATTTCAAATAGTGAACTTGTTTGTTTTGAAGATAATAATGAACAAGATGAAACTACTACTAAAGTTGGAAAATTATTTTTAGATACTAGAACTATCAGAAATGATAATCCTGCTGAAGTTGCAGATTTAGATTATGATATTGTTATTGATACAAGAGCTAGAGATACTTTTATCGAATTTACCGCTTATTATGTATCAAAAACTGATAAAGAAGATGTAATCAATCACAAAGAATATTTAAATAAAACTGAAGAAGAAAGAAAAAATTATAAATTTTCGACAATTGAATATAGTCAAGAAGATTTAGATAAAACTGCTTATCTTGCTTTAGCTGACACTTATTTTGCTACAACTAGTGATACAAAAGCTCAAGCCGAATATGAAGCAATGAAAGTTAATCTTGCTAAAACTGATGTAGATAAAATCAATTATTTTACTAAACAAGCTTTACCAGGAGTTATTAATGACTATGATTCAGCACCTATTTTGATGAGTTATTATAGTGCCGAATTCTTAAAGACTAATTCTAAAAAAGAATTTGGTTATGAATATGATCATTATATTTTAATGCTTAGAGATAGCATGGTTACTGCTTATGTTACTAAACATAATGTTTTTGTTTATTTTGAAGGAACATATCGTAAAGTTGCAAGCAATTATCGTTTCCATAGCGAAAAAACACTTGCTTATTCTCAATCTAAATTCAATGAACATATTAAAGAATTTGTTATGGATGTTTATGATGATATTGGTTCAAGTCAAATCTTGAATTATGCTATTAATGTCTTTAGATATATGCCATTTGTTATTGTAATTATTGCTGCTCTTGCTTTATTTATGTTTTTACTTACTAGAATGTCTAATGATGATTATGCCGACGGAAAATACATTGGTTGTTTTAAAATAGCATGTGCATGTAGTTTAGGGGCCACTTTAGTTACTGGAATAATTGGCTTTATTCTTGTATTTTTCTTTAACCAAGGTGTTGCCTTTGGTATTTCAATGTCATTATTAGTTTCCTTATTAGTATTAAGAGTATTATTATTAACCCTTATTTCCTTCTTTAAAAAGAGAAAAGAAAATAAGAGAGCCGCTATTAATGAAGATAATAGCGCCGAAAAAATGGAATTATTATAGAAAATCATCTGATTTTCTATTTTTTTAAGGAGAAAAACATGAAAAAATCATTAAAAAATATTATTTTTAGTCTTCTTGCTTTCAGTGTTGTTTTTACTGGATGTAGTCCTAAATCCAATAATTCATCTAATAACTATGATGATTATGATTATGTTGGTGGCGATGAAACTGATTCTAAAAGATATGTTTATGCTGATTCAGGAGTTCTTGCTACAACTAAAATAAAAATCTCTAATATTACTGATTTAACTGTTGTAACTAATCCTCAAAGAATGCCATCTGAAACAGCATTTGATACAGCTACAACAATTTTTAAGGTCGATATTGATACTTATCATAAAACATCCTCATATAGAAATGGAATTGAATGTATTTTATATACTCCTGATTTTTATTTTGCTAATACCAATGCTACTAATGAATATTATGAAATGATAGCAACTTATGATAATACATCTAAAAAATATATGGTTACGCAAATAAACGAAAATGGAAAAGCATATATTCCTTTAAATGGTATTGTAATCGCTGTTCCTAAACAAAATCCTGCTAAAGGTATAACAATGTCTAATCCAATTAATGTTGGCTCTACTATTGAATTTACAACAGGATATGTTCCGGCTAGATATGACTATGCTATTGTTAATCAAGATGGAATAAGAGCACCATTTAATACAGTAAATGAATATCGTTCTGATTCTAATGTCGTTTTATATTCAAAGGAATATGGAAGTTATACCAAAACTAATGAATATGGAGCTGAAATTTATGTCGATTATGATTTTAAAAAAGACCAATATTTTATCGCTGGTTTTAGAGGAAATGGTAAGGTGCTTGGTGATTTAAATGAAGATCCATTACATTATGGTGGTAAAATTCCTAACTATGGTTTTGCTATTAGTGCTCATAGAAAGGCTTATGGCTTTCAATGGTATCGTGAAGGAAGAAAATTCTTAAAAGGTGATACAATCACTTTAGAAAATTATTATTTATATTCATTAAATAAAAGCACTCAATTCATTAGAAATGGTGTTGATAATTCAACAGTTCGTAACAACGATAAATTAAACGTAGTTACTCCTGAAGCACCATTTTTAGATGAATTTGGTTATACTAATTATGGCTTATGGCAAGCTTATGAACTTGCTGTTGTTAATATGGGTGAATATGGCTTAGTTACTGCTATGGATAGAGAAGTTGGTTGTCCTAAAGATGGCTATATCTTATCAGGACAAGGTCAAGTTGCAACTAAGTTACAAGAATGTGCTAGATTAGGTTCATTAGTTAAATTAGATGGTAATAAGATTTATATAATTGATGATGTTGGAACTAATCAAGTTGTTGAATTATTATATTATGAAAACTTACTTGATACTAAATTGCTTGAAGGAAAAACTAATCTATATGATTATGATTATGAAACTTTAGAAACTAATATAAACCAACTAAAGAAATATAATGAAGAAATTTCAGCACTTAAACAAAAAATGAAAAATGAAACTAGTGATAAGAAAATAGAATCTTATGCAGTTGAAATCATGTATAAGATGACACTAGCAAAAGACTGCTATAACATTGCTTATGCAGCTGCTAATGAATCACCATATGTTGATGGTAGAGCAGCATGGTTATTTAGTACTAACACTAATTCATTAAAAGAAGTTCAAGATATGATAAAACATTATAAAGAAGCAAATATTAATTTGATTTATTTATGTTTCTTTGATGGAACAACTTCTTTTGAAACCGAAACAGTTCCACTTAATCAAGGTTATGTTGGTGATTTTGGTGAATATGGTCAAAACAATTTCTTAGGTGCTTTTATTGGTGAAGCCCATAAAGCTGGTATTCAAGTACATGGTTGGACTACTAATTTCCATGTTGGAAATGTAGGAGATAGTAATGTTTTATTTAATAATCATCCAGATTGGCAGCAAGTATATTATGATGGAAATGTTGATAGCAAAGATGAAATGACTGAACAAACATTATTATATTTTGATCAAACTAATCCAGAAGTACAAGATTTCTTGATTGATTTTTATAATGAAGTTCTTGAAAAGTTTGATTTAGATGGCCTTCATTTAGACTATATTCGTTATGCTGCTGGTAATGATGTAGCATCTCCTAACAATGTTTATTGTCAAATTCCTACGGATCGTAGATTATATGCTGAAAATTGTTTGAATCGAACTCAAGGCTATACAGAACATGCCATGACTGAATTTAAAGAAAAATATAATTTAGATCCTAGTGTAGATGTAAAAGAATATGTTAAAGATATTAATAATTATTTGAAATGGTCTGAATATCGTACTAGTGTTATCACAGACTTTGTTAAAAGAATTCATGATGAAGTAATTGTTCCAAATGATACTATGTTATCAATGGCAATTGTACCTGAAGTTGAACACGCAAAAGCAAATAAAATGCAAGACTGGACAACATGGGTTAACAATGGTTGGATTGATATGGTAAATGGTATGTATTATTCATCTGATCCAAATAGAATTCTAATTGAATCAAATCAAGTAAAAGATATCGAAGAAAATAAAGTATATGATTATCCAGGTATTTTAGTTACTTCTTATTATTCATTACCTAATATTCAAAATATTTATTATATTCAAGCTGCTCATAAAGCATTTAATATGGGTGTTTCAATATTTGATGCTAATGCTATTTATAGTTATCAAAGATTAATTTATAGCAACTCTAATATTGATTTAGAAACATTACTTAAAATTGGTACTCATCGAAATAAAGCGGTCTTGCCAAATGATTCATTAGATAAAGTTGTCGATGCATTTATTTCAAATATTTCCGATAGAATCGATAATATTTATCTTAAAAATAATGCTATGACTGAAACTCAAAAAACACAACTCATGGAAAAATTAAATCAATTATCTAAGACAGATTCAAGTGTTTTAATAAACCAACTAACAACTTTAAAAGCAAGTTTAAGTCAATATGGTAATGATAAAATTGTCGATAGAATCGGTGAATATATCGATGTAATGTTAAGTATTAGTAATATTAAAATTGCTAGAAATCGTTAATATTTAAAATTCATATAACCTTTGTAGACTGACCTCTATAAAGGTTTTTTTGTGCTTATTTTTACTAATTTATATTCTTTAAACATATAGTTTAAATAGGTGATTACTATGATTTACTATACATTAAAAAAGAAAATAAATGTTTTAAGAGTGATTGTTATTATAATGATTAGTTGTGTTATCTTAAAACTTGGTTATGCTCAATTTGTACAATATAAAAAGATTGATTTAAAAGCAACTGATTTATGGGAAAGAAGTTTTCCTTTAGAAGCATCACGAGGAAATATTTATGATTGTAATATGGAAGTGCTTGCTAGTAATTTACCAACCATGTCAGTAGTTGTTATTCCTTTTCAAGTTAAAGATAAAGAAACTGTGTCAAGTAAATTAGCTTCAATTCTTGAATGTGATAAAGATAGATTGTTTGAAAAAATATCTAAAAAAGCATCAATTGTTAGATTATCACCTGAAGGAAGACAAATAAGTGATGAAAAAGCTTATCTTATAAATAAAGAAAAACTTTCCGGCGTTTATGTCGTGCAAGATTCAAAAAGGTATTATCCTTATAATGAATTATTAGCGCCAAGTCTAGGCTTTGTTGGTATAGATAATCAAGGACTTGCCGGGATTGAAGCCAAATATGATAACTACTTAAAAGGTAAAAATGGTTCATTAAATTATAAAATGGATGCCAAAGGTGGTTTAATGAATGGTTTTATATCAAGAATGGAAAGTCCTGTCAGTGGACTTTCTTTACAACTTACCATCAATTTACAGATTCAAGAAATAATCGAAAGAGAATTAACAAATGCCTATGCTAAATATAATCCTGATACAATCTTAGCACTAGCAATGAATCCTAATAACGGTGAAATACTAGCTATATCAAATAGACCAACATATAATCCAAATAATTATCAAGATGCTAGTCAAGAAGTATATAATCGTAACTTACCAATTTGGATGAATTATGAACCTGGTTCAACTTTTAAATCAATCACTTTTGCTGCTGGCCTTGAAGAAAATAAATTTGATATGTTTAAAGATACTTATTATGATACTGGTTCAGTTGTAGTAGAAGGTAGAACTATTAAATCATGGAAAAAAGGTGGCCATGGATTACAAACATTTTTAGAAGTATTAGAAAACTCATCAAACCCAGGATTTGTTGAAATATCCAGAAGACTTGGAACTAAAACGTTATATGAATATGTTAAAAAGTTTGGTTTTAGTAAGAAAACAGGTGTTGATTTAGTTGGTGAATCTAGTGGTATTTTCTTTAACTATGATGATTATGGTGAACTTGAAAATGCTACAACCGCTTTTGGACAAGGAATATCAACAACTGCTATTCAATTAGTTAGAGCATTTTCAGCTTTAATTAATGGTGGTCGTTTATATGTGCCAAAAATATCAAAATCATTAATCCTTACAAGTAATAAAGAAGTCTTATTTGATTTTCCAACCATTGTTGAAAATGAACAAGTAATTAGTAAAAAAACAAGTGAATTAATGCGTTATGCCTTAGAAAGTGTAGTTTCTAAGGGTAGTGGTAGAAAAGCCTATATCGAAGGTTATCGAGTGGGCGGAAAGACAGGAACTGCTCAAAAAGCAAAAAATGGTGTTTATCTAGAAAATGAATATATCTTATCATTTTTAGCAGGTGCACCTATGAATGATCCAAAAATAGTTGTCTACGTGGCAATGGATAATCCTAAAAGCACTATTCAATATGGTGGAACAATTATTGGTCCAATCATGAAAAACATCTTAGAAGATGCATTGGTAGCTTTAAATGTATCAAAAAGTAATGAAGGAATTGATTTTGAATATACTTGGATGGATACCAAGACGTATGAAGTTGAAAATTATATAGGACTAGACAAAAGTAAAGTTAAATCAAAATATTTTAGATTTCAATTTGTAGGTGATGGAAATAAAGTTTTAGATCAACTACCAAAAGTTGGAGAAAAAATAGAAGAAGGAAAGACAATTGTGCTCTTTTTAGGTTAAGTTTATGAAATTAAATAAAATTTTAAAGAAATTACAAATAAATTTTAAATCAAATATTAAGATAAATAAGTTATCAATAAATCATAAATTTGTCGATAAAAACACATGTTTTATAGCCTTACAGGGTAATAATCATCATGGACTAGATTTTGTTAATGAAAAATTCATAAATAATGTTGGAATTATCTTTAGTGATAAAAAGACAGAGTATCAAAAATGTATTTGTATTGATAATTTGTTTTATCGATTATCTGAAATAGTATCAATCATGTATAAGAATTTGTTTAAAAAAGTAAAAGTAATTGGTGTTACAGGAACATGCGGTAAAACAACAACTGCCACAATGATTTATGAAATATTTAAAAAACAAAATAAAAGAGTTATCTATTTTGGAACTCATAAGATCTTATATGATAATAAAGAAATCGATACCAATAATACAACATTAAATCCAATAGATTTTATCAATCAATATTTAACAATCAATCAAGAGTTTGATTATTTAGTCTTGGAAGTATCAAGTCATGCAATACTTGAAAATAGAATTGATTTTTTAAACTTTTATATCATAGTTTTTACCAATTTTAGTCAAGATCATCTAGATTATCATCTAAATATGGATAATTATTTTAATGTAAAACAATCATTATTTAAAAGATTACCAAAAGATAGTTATGCAATTATTAATATAGATGATGATAAAGCTTATGAAATAATTTCAAATACCAATGCTAATATCATTACTTATGGTATAAATAATGGAAAATATACGTCTAAAGACTATTCTAGAAATAATATCTTTGATTTTAATGAATATAATTTACTAGCCGCATATTCAGTTTCAAAAGTTTTAAATTTAAATGAAAATATAACAATAGAATCACTAAACAATTACGATTTTAGTTATGGCAGAAGTCAAATTGTTTATCAAAAAGAATTTAGAATTGCTTTAGATTATGCTCATAGTCCAGGGGCATTTAATGCCATCTTACGTTCATGTAAGAAACAATGTTTTAACCGACTAATTGTTATCTTTGGTTGTGGTGGTAATCGAGATAAAGATAAAAGAGAAAAAATCGGTAAAATTGTCGATAAATACGCCAATATTATAATTTTAACTAATGATAATCCACGAGATGAAGATGAAAAAAGCATCATTGCTGATATTAAAAAAGGTATCAATAAAGCAATTGTTATTTATGACCGTAAAAAAGCAATTGAATATGGAATATCAATAGCTAAAAAAGATGATTTTGTTTTAGTTTTAGGAAAAGGTAATGAAAATTATCAAATAATTAAGAATAAAAAAATACAATTTAGTGATTTAGAGTGCATCAAAGAGAGTGTGAAAAAACTTGAATGATTTTATTAAATTAGTTTTATGTTTTATTTTATCTTTTTTATTATGTCTAGTTTCAACCAAGTTTTATTTAAATTGGTCTAGAAAGAAAATGATAAGACAATATGTTAGAAAAGATATAGTAAGTACCCACTTTATTAAAGAAGGAACTCCTACAATGGGTGGTTGTTTAATTGTATTAGCAACACTTATTAGTTTTATTATCTTTTCAAAAAAGTTTTATCTTGATAACAAAGTACTTGCAATTATCTTTATCTTTTTATTCTTTGCCAGTATTGGATTTTTAGATGACTTATTTAAAATAGTTTTTCATAATTCTAATGGTTTAAAAGCAACATTTAGGCTTATTTTGGAAACAATTGCTTGTATTGTAGTCTTTTATTTGCTTTATAAATTTGGGTTTTCTAATATTCATTTACCATTAACAAAAATAATCATTCCCTTAGGTACATTTTTAGTTGTTTATTACATTATTGTATTAGTTGGTAGTGCTAATGCAGTTAATTTTAGTGATGGCCTTGATGGACTGGCAACTGGTTTAATGATTATTGCCTTAGTTCCATTTTTATTTATAGCAATTATCAAAAAAGAAGCAAGTATTGCCTATTTTATTATTGCTTTAATGGGTTCATTATTTGCTTTTTTAAAGTATAATTTACCACCGGCTAAATTATTTATGGGTGATGTTGGTTCTTTAGCAATTGGGGCAAGTTATGCCATGATAGCAATATCATTAAATAGTGAATTATTAATTTTGATTAGTGGTTTTATCTTTATTATTGAGATTCTATCGGTAATTTTACAGGTTATATATTTTAAATTAACTCATGGAAAAAGATTATTTTTAATGGCTCCTATCCATCATCATTATGAAAAGAAAAATATACCTGAATGGAAAGTTGTTATGTCGTTTTGGATGGTAGGATTAATATTTTCAATAATTGCTACAATGATAGGAGTGATGCTATGAAATTTTTATTACTAGGAAAAGGAAAAACAACCAAAGCAATTGAAAAGTTTTTAAGACTTAAAAATCAAAAAGTTATAATTGCTTGTAATAAAGATGAATTAGAAGAAAATGATTTGTTATTTGATTTAAATTTACTTCAACTAAAAGATATAAATTATGTAATAAAAAGCCCTGGAATAAGTCAAAACAACCATATCTTTAAAAAGATTCAAAAGAAAATGAAAGTTATCTCTGAATTAGATTTATTAACTTTATTTAACATTGATACCAAAATGATTGCAATAACTGGAAGTAATGGTAAAACAACCTGTGTTACTTTGATTGAAAGTTTATTAAAAAATGCTAATTATAAAGTAATTGTTTGTGGTAATTCACATGAACCATTATTTGATTATTATCACGAATTTAATAACATAGACTTCATAATCATGGAATTATCTAGTTTTCAATTAGAAAATTTATCATTTTATCATCCATTTATCAGTTGTATTTTAAATCTTGATGAGAATCATTTAGATAGTGTTAAATCTGTAAAACATTATTATCAAGCAAAGAAAAACATCTATAAATATTGTACTAAAAGCGATTATTTTATCTATAATGTTAGCATTAAACAGCTAAATGAAAGAAAAATACCAGCAACTATTAAAAGAATGGATCCATCGTTATTTTATAAGATAAATATGTTTAAAATGATAAAACCATATACAACTCAAATGATGGTTTTATATGAAATTGTTAAAATTTTAAACATACATAATTATGTTTTTATTAAAACTTTAAAGGAATTTAAAGCCTTACCATATCGTCAACAAGTAAAAGTAGTAAATAATATAACATTTATAAATGATTCTAAATCAACATCAATTGCTGCTACTAAATTTGCCTTTGATCAAATTGATAAAAATAAGAAAGTTATATTAATCATTGGTGGTAAAAATAAAAGACTACATTATAAAAAGTTAAAAGAATTACCTTATTATCGTTTATTAGTCTATGGAGAAATAGCAAAAATAGTAAAAAAGAAAATAAAAGATGCTATTCAATTTGAAGATTTAAAACAAGCGTTTAAATATGCCATTAATATTGTTGATTTTGATAGTGTTGTGTTATTTTCACCAGCTAGTAGTAGTTTTGATCAATATAAAAATTATAAAGAAAGAGGAAAGCATTTTGATGCTTTAATAGAAGAATATGAAAAAGAAATATCTGAAGCCCAAGATTAATTTAAAGATACTAATTCCTTTATATATCATCTTAATTATCGGTATTTACATGGTTTATAGTTCAAGTAAAATCTGGGCTAATTACATGTATCATGATAGTTTTTATTATTTTAAAAGACAGTTAATATTTTTAATACTTGGCACTATTATGTTAATCATTGGTTATAAAATGAATCTAAATAAAGTAAAAAAAAATATTAATAAAATCTTATTATTGTCTATTTTATTGTTGATTTTAGTTTTAATTCCTGGACTTGGTATTAGTAGAAATGGTTCAAAAAGTTGGTTTGGTATTGGTGATTTTTTATTTCAACCATCTGAGTTTTTTAAAATCGCAATTGTTTTATATATGGCTAGAAAATTAACAGATTATTATCTTACAACAAATAAGTTTTTTAAAACAATTATTCCTTTTTTATTACCAGCCTTAGTTGGCTTTTTACTTATCATGTTACAACCTGATTTTGGTAGTGGTATCGTTATGCTTGCAGCCGTTTTAATCATGTGTATGGTATCTAAATCAAAGTTTAAAAACTATTTAATAATTGGACTTATAGGTATATTTGGCCTAGGAATACTAATTAGTTCAGCTACGTATCGAATAGATCGAATTGTTGCATTCTTTAATCCTTGGAAAGATCCTCTTGGTAGTGGCTTTCAAATAATTCAATCATTATATGCAATTAGTCCTGGTGGTTTAATGGGAAGAGGAATTGATGGAAGTTTTCAAAAGTTCTTTTATTTACCCGAACCGCAAACTGATTTTATCTTTTCAATATTTGCTGAAGAATATGGCTTTATTGGTAGTTTTGTTGTAATTGTTTTATATATTTATTTAATAGATATGTGTTTTAAAAGTGCTATTAAATCAAAAAATGAGTTTGCTAGTTTTATAAAAATAGGCTTTACATCCTTAATCGCTGTTCAAGTATTTATTAATCTAGGAGTTGTTGTTGGTTTACTACCAGTTACAGGCATAACATTACCTTTTATGTCCTATGGTGGTTCATCCTTAACATTATTAATGTTTTCAATGGGTTTAATATTGAATCAAAGTTTGGAGGAAAGTACATGAATATAGCATTAATTGGTTCAGGAAGTGGAGGCCATATCTATCCTTGTATCAGTTTTTATAAAGAAGCAATTAAATCTCATAATTGTATCTGTTTTGTCTTTAAAAAGATTGATGAAGAGATTTATAAGAATCAATATATTGATTTTATAAAAATTAACAATAAATTATCTTCATTTAAACAAATAATAGAACTTAGAAAACAATTTAAAAAGAATTCAATTGATTGTTTAGTAACTTTTGGTGGTAAAGTTAGTTTTTTAGCCATTCTAGCGGCAAAAAGCTTAGGAATAAAGATTTATATGTGTGAACAAAATGTAATCTTTGGTAAAGCAAATTCTATCGGTCGAATCTTTGTAAATAAAATCTTTCTAGCATTTCCAATTAAAGAAAACAAGAAATATTTATATGTTGGAAATCCAGTTGTTGAAAATTTAAATTGTAAAAAATTCGATTTCTTTAAAACTAGCAAACCAACCATTCTTTTAGTTTGTGGAAGTCTAGGATCAAGTACAATTTTAAATGTCTTTGCTGATTTTATTAGTAAACATAATGAATATAATTTTATAGTTGTTTTAGGAAAAAATAATCATGATTCACTGATAAAAAATGATAATGTAATGATTTTTGATTATTATGAACCATTAAAAGACTTACTTAATAGTGTTGATGTTGTAATATCTAGAGCAGGGGCTTCAACTCTTAGTGAAATCATTGCGTTAAATGTCTTATCAATATTAATACCAAGCCCATATGTAACCAATAACCATCAATATAAAAATGCTAAATTTCTACTAGATAAAAATGCTTGTCAAATGATTCAAGAAAAAGACTTAAATGAAACTATAATTAACAGCTATATCTTAAATTATCTAAATAATCCTTATTATTGTTATCAAGTAAAAGAAAATATGAAAAAATTAAAAGTAAACCATCCTTGCAAAAAAATGTTAGAAGTAATAGAAAAAGATCTCAATGAATAATAAGCAATTATTTTTAAAAAAGATAAAAGATTACAAAGATTTAATTATTTATAAGGATTGTTATTTCAAGGATTTTAATACTTTTCATGTCAATAATTTAATTGAAACATTAATAATTGTTAAATCAGTAAATACTTTAAAAAAGATACTATTTGACTTAAATCAATATGAACTAGAATATGTAATAATTGGAAATGGCTCAAAAATCTTGTTTAAGGACATGTATGTTAAAAAAATAGTAATAGTAATTAATAATAATTTTGAAAATATTAGTCTTGATAGTGATTATATTTATGCAAGTTCAGGAACTAATCTAGCAAAAATAATATCATTTGGTCATTTATATAATTTAGGAGGAATGGAAAAATTAATAGGAATTCCGGCAAGTTTAGGTGGTGCTATTTATAAGAATGCTGGGGCATATGATTTAGCCATTAGTGATTTTATAATAAGTGTTGATTTTATCGATGAATTCAATAATTTTCAAACAATTGATAATAGAGATTGTGCTTTTAGTTATCGTTATTCAATTTTTCAAAAAAAGAAAAAATGGACAATTGTTGGAGCAAAATTAAAGCTATCACCAATTGATATCAACGAATCAAAACAAATTATAAAAGAAACCATTCTAAATAGAACAAATAAACAACCTCATAACCATCATAACTGTGGTTCCATCTTTAAGAATCCAATTGGTTATAAAAGTGCTGATTTAATCGATAAATGTAATCTAAAAGGACTTAAAATAAATGATGCTATGATTAGTAATGAACATGCTAATTTCATAGTTAATTTAAATAATGCAAAGCCTGCAGATATCATAAAATTAATCGAAGAAATCGAAAAAAATGTTTATGAAAAGTTTAAAATTAAGTTAGAACTTGAACTAGAAATCATAACCTAGTAAAAATTTTATAATTTACGTTTTTTTTCTTTAAGTATTAAAGAAAACGTGTTATACTTAGTTACTAGGAGGAAACGGTATGCAAGCAAATTTATTTTCAATCATTGAAATTCAATCAACATTTACAAAATTATTAATTTTGAATTTAGATAGCAATAAGATTTATGTTATCGCTGCTGATCGAATTTTAACTAAAGGTTTTCATAATGGTGAAATCGTTAATGAAGAAGAATTTTTAGCATTTATCGATAAATTAGTTGATCACGTTGAAAACAAATATAAGATTGAATCTCAACAAATGATTTTAGTTTTACCAACAATTGATCATGTTGTTCATACCGTTGGTAGTAAAATGAGTATCTTATCGGCCATGAATATAATTACTCAAGCTGATATCGATGCCATTAGAAAAGATTGTCGTTATGTAAAACTACCAGACTCTCTAGTGGTTGTTGAAGAAGTTCCAATTGAATATCAACTTGATAGCGGGAAAGTACAACCTAATCCACCACTTCAAATTCAATCGACAACACTTGCTTTAAAATCAGCAGTTCATGTCTTAGAAAAGAAATATGTTGAACCATTGATGATTGCTTTTGATGATAAAAACATTGAAATATTAACTGCTTATTTATCATCGTTTGCATGTTATAGTGCAAGTGAAAGCTTAGTAAATAAATTAAATCGAACTGTTTTAGTCCATTTTGATGATGATGCTATTACATATTCAGTTTTTGAAAAAGGATTTCTTACTAAAACTAATTATGTAAGAGGTGGCGAAAGTGTATTTTTAAATCATTTAAGCAATAAATTTAATTTATCAATAGAAGATGCTAGTAAAACATTTGAATCATTATTTTTAATTGATTCGAATCGACTTAGAGATATTTGTATCGATGCTAATGATTTATTATCAGAACTTTCAGTTCATAATGAAATCATGCCATTACTTGACAATATGTTAAGTGTAGTTGCCACAAATTTAAACAATTATATAAATGAAACCAATTTAAAAACTGATGTAATTTTTACGGGTAAATGGTTAAATTATCGTGGCTTAGTTGGTTATTTTAATCAAAAATATCCTTTAAATGTTAAAGGTGCTTATTTAAATGAATTTGGTGTTTTAAGTAATGAATTTATCACTTCATATGGTGCATTTATTAGATATCTTGAACAAAATAAAACAATCTTACTTGATTTTGAAGACACTAAAACAAATACATTAAATCAAAACAACAATATTCAACCAAATCAAAATAAAAGAAGTTCATTAAATATCTTTGATGACGATGATTAGAGGGGGTAAATGCATGGATAATTTTGAAAATTATGAAAGTATCGTTAAAATTAAGGTTATCGGTGTTGGAGGCGCAGGAAATAATGCTGTTAATCGAATGATTACAGATAATATTATGGGTGCTGAATTCTATGTTTTAAACACTGATGCTCAAGTTTTAAATTGTTCTAAAGCCGAACATCGAATTATGATTGGAAAAACCACCACTAAAGGCTTAGGTGCTGGTGCAAATCCTGAAATTGGTTTAAAAGCCGCTTTAGAAAGTGAAGATGAAATTAGAGCCATAGTAAAAGATACTGATATGGTTTTTGTCGCTGCTGGTATGGGTGGTGGAACAGGAACTGGTGCTGCTCCTGTTGTATGTAGATTAGCTAAAGAATGTGGTGCATTAGTTATTGGTATTGTTACTAGACCATTTTCATTTGAAGGAAAAAACAGAATGAACAATGCTTTAAGTGGCATTGAAGAATTGAAAAAATATGTTGATTCATTAATCGTTATTTCAAATGATCATATCTTACATCAAAACAGTGATTTACCTCTAAAAGATTCATTTTTACAAGCTGATGAAATACTTAAAAAATCAGTTCAATCTATTACTGAATTAGTTACATTACCTGCACATATTAATCTTGACTTTGCTGATGTTAAAACATTACTTACCAATAAAGGTACAGCTATGATTGGTTTTGGTATTGGAAAAGGCGCTAATCGTGCTCAAGATGCAGCCGCTAATGCTATTTCATCACCATTACTAGAAACCTCAATTAAAGGTGCTAGAAATGCTATTGTTGCTATTACAAGTAGTAAAGATGCAACTTTACTTGATTTTACAGTTGCTGTTGAACATATTAGAGATGCCTCAGGAGAAGATATTAATATTATCTTTGGAGCTTCTATCAACGAAAATCTTGAAGATGAAGTTCAAGTTACAGTTATCGCTACTGATTTCAATGAAGATGTTGTTAATCATGAAGTTCAACCACTTGATGTAACAATTGTAAGAAAACCAGTACCATATGAAACTGCTAAAGAAAACGAAAACAAACAAGTTTATGAAAACGATGAATTAGATGAAAATAAAGATAGTGAAGATACTCAAACATTAAAACCATCATTTTTCTAAAATCTAACTAATGATTCTAAAGCAATTTTCTTAAATGAAAGTTGCTTTTTTTCATGGTTTGACAAAATTCTTAGAAACAAAATTCTATAATAAGCATGGTGATTATAGTGAATGCTTATTTTGATTTATCAATACTTAGTCATGTAGTTATAAGTCTTATTTCTTTATTTCTTCCGTTAGTGATATTTAGTAAAAAAAGTAATTATAGTTATAAGACAAATAAAATCTTTTTAGACTTGATCGCTTATTTATTAAATCTTTATTTTATTCCTTATTTTTTATTATTTTATTTTCTTATAAGAATCTTATTAATATGTTTATTGAAGAAAGATTATTTCAAAGTTGAACTTATTTATTTAGTTTATTATTGGCTAAACATTGCTTTTTTACTCCTTGTTGGTGGTACATTTATTTATGAAGGAATATTATATATCAATCAACCTATTTCATGTTTATTTATACTGATTCTACCGACAATTTCAATAATTGTAATGTTATTAGATAAACAGTTCCATAAACACTTAAAACAAGATAAATACGTTAAAAAAGTAACATTAATAATTGCTAATAAAAAACTAATTGTAAATGGTTATCTTGATAGTGGAAATATTGCTAAACATAATGATTTACCCGTCATTTTTGTCAATTTTGAAATAGTAAGTAACTTAGAATATGAATCAATTTATATCCAAGGACTTGATAAAAATAAACTACTATATCAGGGAATCAAAGCAAGCATCATTATCTTTAAAAAGAAGTTTGATTGTTATATCATAGCAAACACTAATTTAAAGTTATTTAACAACTGTAATTGCTTATTAAATTTTGAATTATTTAACTAATAGGAGACTAGAATATGCTAAACAAAATGATTGATTTTTTAAAAAGAATTTTACATTTAGATGAAACAAATACTAATTTAACTTATTACATTAATGGTGCTGATACTTTACCACCACCATTATCAAAAGAAAAAGAAGCCGAACTATTTATGCTTTATAAAAAAGGCAGTATTGAAGCTAGAAATCAACTAATTGAACATAATTTAAGACTTGTTGTCTATGTTGCTAAAAAATATGAAGTAAACACAACTAATCTAGAAGATTTAATAAGCATTGGTTGTCTTGGCTTAATTAAAGCCATTTCAACTTTTGATAATGAAAAGAATTTTAAATTAGCAACTTATGCTAGTAGATGTATTGAAAATGAAATTCTAATGCATCTTAGAAAGAAAAGTAGACAAAAGTTAGAAGTATCTTTAGATGAACCATTAAACATCGATTATGATGGTAATGAATTATTATTATCAGATATACTTGCAAACACTGAAGATTCAATAACTAGTGATATTGAAGATAATGAAAAAAGAAAAAGCATGTATGAAGCAATTGAAATGCTAAAAGATCGAGAAAAAGAAATAATAAAACTAAGATATGGCCTAGATTCAGGTGTTGAAATGACACAAAAAGAAGTAGCCGAATTATTAAACATTTCACAATCCTATATCTCAAGACTTGAAAAAAGAATAATCAAAAAATTAAAAAGTAAAGTTAATAAAATCTAGCAAAATATGGAAATCAGCATAAACTAAGATAAAACTGGAAAACCTCTTAATATTAGGAGGTTTTTTATGCAACAAAAGGTAACAATAACAGGATTAGATACCTCTAGTATCAAAGTTTTATCAAAAAAGGCCTGTAAACAATATTTAATTGAATATCATAATGGTAATAATGAAGCTAAAGATAAATTAGTATTAGGTAATTTAAAATTAGTCTTAAGTGTCTTAAAAAAATGTAATATTCCTAGTCGTATTGATGTCAATGATGTCTTTCAAATAGGTGTAATTGGTTTAATAAAAGCCATTGAAAACTTTAATTTAGATTTAGATGTTAGTTTTTCAACCTATGCAATTCCCATGATTTTAGGTGAAATAAAGAGATTTTTAAGAGATAGTAGTCAACTTAAAGTTTCAAGACAGATTAAAGATGTAGCCTATAAAATCTTAAAATGTAAAGAAAACTATATTGCTAAACATGGAAAAGAGCCAACAATCGAAGAAATAGCAAATATCTTAGAATTACCAGAAATAGATGTTTTAGAAGCCATTAATTCTATCAATTCAGTTGTCTCAATCTTTGATCCAATCTATGCTGAAAATGGTGAATCCATATCAATTATTGATCAATTAAGTGATGAAATAGATTATGGAAAAAGAGTTTTAAACTATACAACTTTATATGATGGTTTAAATAAATTATCAACCATGCAAAAGAAAATAATTCAAAAAAGATATTATGAAGGCTTAACTCAATTCGAAATAGCAAGCGATCTTGCCATCTCACAAGCCCAAGTATCACGTCTTGAAAAAAATGCCATTGCTGAACTTAAAAAGTTATTCTAGCATATAATATTTTGGTGGTTTAATGGAGTTTTTTAATCTTTTTAATCGATTAGTGATTGATAAAAATACCGGTCAAAACGTTGGCTATATTAATGATTTATTATTTGACTTAGAAACAGGAAAAATAAATTCAATACTTGTTAGTAAAAATAAAAATTTAATATTATTTAGCAAACATAATTTAATGTCTTCAAATATTATTCAAATACCATATGAAAGCATAAAAATTATCGGTCAAGATGTAATTTTAGTTGATATTAAAAATTGATTTGATTTATAATATTTAGCGGTGATAGTTATGGGAAAATTTAGAGATTTTTTATTTCCTACCAAGGAAAAAGATGTATTTGAAACGACAATTATCGACACAGAAGAAACTAAGTCAGAAACAAATGTGAAATCAAATGCGATGATATTAGATGATAATAGTACTTCATCTAATAACTTTTTTAATGTCGATATGACACCAAAACAAGAAGAAAATAAGCCTATTTATAATCAACCTACTAATAATGAACAAACAAAGACTAATCAAGATAATTTTGATACTCAAACCATTACTATGACTGCTATCCATAATATCCCACAAATTCATAAACCAAAAGAATTTGCTGAAGTTGAAAAATTAGCAAATAGATTACTTGAAGGTAAATCAATCATTGTCTCCTTAGTTGATACTGATAAGGAAGTATCAAGGAGAATTTGTGATTTTCTAAATGGTGTTTGTTTTGCTTTAAATGGTTATGTTCAAAAAGTAGAAAAAAGAATATATCTGTTTTCACCTTCAAAAGATGAATAACAAGTTCTTTTATATTGTAAATATAAAAATTTTATGCTAAGATTTGTTTAAACACAAAGACAAAGACAACAGTTTTAAAAGTCATTTATAGAGATCTATTGGCTGGTGGAAAATAGAATTACATTTTAAAAACTTATCCCTTTGTAGTGGCAATCTGAACTGATAGTAAGAAAGACGTTAGCTGCGTTAAAGCATAATGAGTGCATATTACTTTGTAATATGAATTAAGGTGGTACCACGTAATTTACGTCCTTATGTTAGGACGTTTTTTTATATGTAAGGAGAGATGATACTATGGACTATAAAGATACGTTAACATTACCAATTACTGACTTTGAAATGAGAGGAAATTTACCTACTAAAGAACCTAAATTTCAACAAAGATGGAAAGAAACGAATCTAGATCAAAAGATTTTAGATTCTAATGACAAGAAAAATGCCTTTTATTTACATGATGGCCCTCCATATGCTAATGGTAATATGCATGTTGGCCATGCTTTAAATAAAACTTTAAAAGATTTTGTCATTCGTTATAAATCTATGAAAGGATATTATGCTCCATTAATTCATGGCTGGGATACTCATGGTATGCCAATTGAAGTAGCTTTACAAAAGAAAGGCTTTAGTATTAAAAACTTAACAGTTACTGAATTTTGTAATAAATGTGCTGCTTTTGCTGATGAACAAGTTAATATTCAAAGAGAACAAATTAGACGTTTAGGAGTGCTTGGAAACTTAGATAATCCTTACCTTACTAAAAACGATGATTTTGTAGCAAAACAAATTGAAATCTTTTCAAAGATGGCTTTAGCTGGTTATATTTATAAAGGTTTAAAGACTGTTTATTGGTCACCATCAAGTCAAACAGCTCTAGCTGAAGCTGAAATTGAATATTACGATGTTGAATCTTATAGCATTTATGTTTCATTTAGGGTTCAAGATGGTAAAAACATTTTAGATAACGATACAAGTTTTATTATTTGGACAACAACTCCTTGGACAATTCCTAGTAACTTAGCAATTTGTTTGAATCCTAATTTAGTCTATGGTTTGTATCAAACTAATAGAGGTAAATTTGTTGTTTGTGTTTCATTAATGGATAATCTTGTTAAAGAATTAAAGCTTGAAGATGTAACATTAATAAAACAATTTAAAGGAAAAGAACTAGAAGGAATTGTTACAAAACACCCATTATACAATCGTGAATCACCAATTATTTTAGGCAATCACGTCACTGATGAAAGTGGTACTGGCTGTGTTCATACTGCTCCAGGACATGGGGAAGATGACTTTATCGTTGGTATGCAATATCATTTAAAACCTTATTGTCCAGTTGATGAAAGAGGTTATTATACAAGTGAAGTAGGTCCTGAACTTGAAAATAAATTCTATGAAGAAGGAAACGAAATTGTAATCAAAATGTTAACTGATTGCAATGCTTTATTAAAAGTTAGCAAGTTTTGTCATAGTTATCCTCACGATTGGCGTACTAAAAAGCCTTTAATTTATCGTGCTACTCCTCAATGGTTTGCATCAATTGATAAAATTAGAGATGTCTTACTAGATGAAGTTAAAAATGTTAAATGGTATCCTAGTTGGGGCGAACTTAGAATGCATAATATGATTAAAGATCGTTCTGACTGGTGCATTTCAAGACAACGCAGTTGGGGTGTACCAATTCCAGTTATCTATAATGAAGATAATTCACCAATTCTTGAAAAAGAAGTTTTTGATCATATTGTTAAATTATTTTATGAAAAAGGTGCTAATGTATGGCATGATTTAAGTGCTAAAGAATTACTACCAGAAGGTTATCATAACGATAAATCACCTAATGGTAATTTCAAAAAAGAAACTGATATCATGGATGTTTGGTTTGATAGTGGTTCTAGTAGTATCACAGTTTTTGAAAAAAATTATCAAACTTATCCGGCTGATTTATATTTTGAAGGCTTTGACCAATATCGTGGTTGGTTCAATTCTTCATTAATTATTGGTACAGCAATTCATGGACATTCACCATATAAAGCAGTTGTTTCACATGGTTTTATTTTAGACGGTGAAGGAAGAAAGATGTCCAAGTCTTTAAAAAACACCTTAGATCCTAATGTTTTGATTCAAAAATATGGTGCTGATGTTTTAAGACTATGGGTTGCTAGTTCTAACTATCAAGAAGATATTAGAATCAGTGAAAACATTGTTCAACAAGCCGCTGAAATGTATAAAAACATTCGAAATAAATTTAAATTCATGTTAGGAAATCTTGCTGATTTCAATCCTGAAACTGATGTTAAAAAAGAATTATCTTTAGTTGATCTTGGTATTATTTCTTTACTTGAAAAGACTATTAATGAATGCTTAGGTTATTATGATGAATATCAATTCAACAATGTCTTAACTAGCATTGTAACCTTCCTAACTATTCATTTAAGTGGTTTTTATCTAGATATGGCAAAAGATATCTTATATTGTGATAAAAAAGATGGCCTTAGAAGACGTCAAGTACAAACTGTTATTTATTATGTTGTAAAAGAATTAAGTAAATTATTAGCCCCAATTATTCCTCATACTGCTGAAGAAATTTATGATCATTTTGTAGGAAAAACTAAAGAATCAATTCATCTTGAAAAATATGATTATAAGTTACATTTAGATAGTAAAGTTTTAAAAGATGCGGCTATTAATTATGAAAGAATTTTAAAAATTAGAAGTGATGTTTTAAAAGCTTTAGAAGAAAAAAGAGCAACTAAAGAAATTGGTTCGTCATTAGATGCTAGAGTATATCTATCATTTAAAACTAAAGAAGATGTAGACTTATTTAAGACTTTTGATAAACAAACTTTAAATCAACTATTTATCGTTAGTGAAGTAATTTTAGTAAATAATCAAGATGATTTAACTGAATATGAAAACACTTATATTAAAGTTGTTAATCATCCAGGTGTTAAATGTGAAAGATGTTGGAATCATGTAAATGATGATAATTTATATGAAGGGCATTTATGTAAACGTTGCTATGACGTATTAAAGGACTAGATTTATGAAAGAAAAACTTAAAAAAATCTTTCTTGATTTTCAAGTTCTTGCCATAATTTTAGTTGTTATTGATCAAATTACTAAATTGTTAGTCCGTAAGTTTATTGGTGTAAATGAAGAAGTTGTAATTATTAATAATTTCTTTTATTTCACATTAGCTTATAATACTGGAGCAGCCTTTTCTGGCTTTTCTAACTTTACTTGGATACTAGCAATTATAAGTTTAATTGCTTGTGTTGCTTTAGAGGTTTATTTCTTTAAATATAAGCCTAAAAACAACTTTTTAAAGGCTACCTTACTAGTTTTACTTGCCGGTGCTTTTGGTAATTTGATTGACCGATTATTCTTTCAAAAAGTAACTGATTTTATTGGTTTTATCTTCTTTGGTTACCA
Organism: uncultured Bacilli bacterium; assembly: GCA_947627355.1. Lineage (GTDB taxonomy): Bacteria > Bacillota_I > Bacilli_A > RFN20 > CAG-631 > Caccosoma. Next base: position 44,188 of record CANQVX010000011.1, read on the forward strand.
TTTTGCTATCTTTAATGTTGCGGATATCTGTGTCACTTTATCTTGTGTTGGTTTAATAATTTATTTCTTTGTTACTTCAAATGATGATAAAAAGAAAAAACAAAAAGTTGAAGAAAAAAACGAAGAAATAGAACCTACAAATGAGGAAAAACAAGATGAATCTAGAAATTGATGAACTTGAATATGACACATTTCAAGTACAAGAAAAAGATAGTAATCAAAGATTAGATAAATATTTAGTTAGTAATTTAAGTTCATTATCAAGAAGTTATATTCAAAATTTAATTAAAGAAGGCTATGTTTTAGTTAATAAAAACATAGAAAAAGCTTCATATTTAGTAGAAGTTAATGATGAAATATTAGTATTTCATAAAAACGATACTAATGATGAAGTGTTAGCTGAAAATATTCCTATCAAAATAGTTTATGAAGATAAAGATATCGCTATTATTGATAAAGAGGCTGGTATGGTAGTACATCCTAGTGCTGGACATGCCACAAATACTTTAGTCAATGCCTTGCTATATCATATTAAAGATTTATCTACTATTAATGGTGTTCATCGACCAGGTATTGTTCATCGTTTAGATAAAGATACCAGTGGCCTATTAGTAGTTGCCAAAAACGATATAGCTCATCAAAGTTTAGTAAACCAATTAAAAGATCATAGTATGCATCGCACTTATGTTTGTCTTGTAAAAGGTGTGATGGAAACAAAGAATGGAACAATTCATACAATGATTAGCCGTGATGCTAAAAATCGTTTAAAAATGGCCGTTGTTGATAAAGATGGAAAAGATTCAATAACTCATTTTACAGTTTTAAAACAATATGCTAAATATGCTCTAGTTGAATGTAATTTAGAAACTGGAAGAACTCATCAAATAAGAGTTCATATGGACTTTATTCATCATCCAATTATCAATGATCCATTATATGGAATCAATAACAAAATAGCATATAAATCTAATCAATTATTACACGCTTGTAAACTTACATTGGTTCATCCTAGTACTAATAAAGAAATGACTTTTACAAGTGAGTTACCTACATATTTTAAAGAAGCCTTAGCTTCACTTAAGGAGTGAGAACATGGAAAAAGCAATTACTTGGGAACAATATTTTATGGGAGTAGTTTATTTATCAAGCCTTCGTAGTAAAGATCCAAATACCAAAGTTGGTGCCTGTATTGTATCAAAAAATAAAAGAATCGTTGGTGTTGGCTATAATGGTTTTCCTTATGGCTGTGAAGATGATGAATTTCCATGGCAAAAGCAAGGAAACATGGTAGATACTAAATATCCATATGTTGTCCATGCTGAATTAAATGCTATCTTAAATAGTATTAAAGACTTAGAAGGTTGTACTATTTATGTTTCATTGTTCCCATGCCATGAATGTGTAAAAGCCATTATTCAAAGTGGTATCAAAGAAATTGTTTATTGTGATGATAAATACGATGGTACTGAAAGCAATATAGCAGCTAAAAAGATGTTAAAAGCAGCCAAAATTAAAGTAAGAAAAATACCACCTGTAAAAATTAGTTTTGAAGAAATAAAATAACTAAAAAACACTTATTGTATGATGTAAAAGTCAAATTCAATAAGTGTTTTATTTATAAAAAAAACTTGTCCAAAATAAAATAATTATTATACAATAATAATTATTGACAAGTACAATATCTATATTGTATAGTTATATTGACGAAAGCAAACGTCTTTAAAAAACTTGGGAAACGTTAAGGGTTTTTTTCTCCGATTTTACATATATAGTTTTTAAACATGTAAAAAAGGGAGGCGATGTTATGGTAGAATTAATTATTATTTTACTATTAATATTACTCATTATTATCGTCGTTAAGAACGATAGTAACAAAAGAAACTAAACTCTTAATAATATTTTTATCTTTTACAGCGGTAAAATTATTAGGAGTTCAAAATCCATATCGGAGATTTTGAGCCATCGCTTCCCTTATCCGATATATATTATAGCATTTGATTTAATTTCCTTCAATACCATTTTATGTAAATGATTTTTTTGAATTTAAATCAATTGTTTATCACTTTTCTAGCAATTTTGTTTCAAAAAAGTCTCAAAATTGTAATTTATTAGAACAAAAAAACTCTTAATAATATTTTATCTTTGAACCAGTAAATTTATTAAGAGTTCAAAACCTATATCGAGGTTCTAAGAAAATTATAATACTTGAATGACACTAATTCAAGACTGAAAGGACACAAAACATGGCAGTAAGTGAAGCAAAAATAAGAGCAAATGCTCGTTATACTAAAAAAGCATACAAAAAAGTTGCGATTTATTTAAACAAAGATAGCAACAAAGACATCATTGAATGCTTAGATGGTGTAAAATCTAAAAATGCATTTATTATTGAATGCATTAATGAAAAATTAGAAAGTATGAAAAGCAAAGCCTGAATTATGTTAAAATATCTTAAACACTCTAAACTGGAGGTTTTTTAAAATGCCAATTATTGTTCATATTGATATGAATTCTTTTTTTGCTAGTTGTGAAGTAAAAAGAAATCCATCTTTAAAGGGAAAAGAAATCATTATCTCTGGTAAGACTAATCGAAGCATCGTATCAGCTGCTTCTTATGAAGCTAAAAGAAAAGGTATCTATACCACTATGCCTTATTATTTAGCAAAACAAATCTGTCCAGACGCTTATTTTTTTGAAGGTGATCATGAATATTATTCAAAAGTTAGCAAAGAAATCTTTTCTTTTTTAAATAAAAGATATCCTTTACTTGAAATGGCAAGTATTGATGAATGTTATATTGATATGAGTAATATCAAAATAACTGAACCAGAAAAATATTTTAAAAATCTCCAAAAAGAAATCTATGAAAAAATGCATATTCCTTGTTCAATAGGTGTTTCATATAATAAATTTCTAGCCAAAATGGCTTCTGATATGAAAAAGCCAATGGGAATAACCTTTATTAAACATAAAGATGTTAGTACTAAAATATGGCCACTTAAAATTGAAGATATGTATGGAATAGGTAAAGCTAGTAGTAAAAAACTAAGAGAAATAGGTATTAATACCATTGGTGATTTAGTTAAAAGTGATGATGAAAGAGTTAAAAAAATTTTAGGTAGTTATTATAGTCATCATATCGATAATGCTTTAGGTAAAGGTATTTCAACCTTAGATTTAACTAAAGCCACTCCTAAAAGTGTTGGACATTCCTATACTCTTGCTTTTGATAGTGATGATATTGATATTATTAAACAATCATTTTATCCATTATGTGAGCAAGTTAGTAATCGTTTAAAATCTATTGATATGTTAGGTTATACTATCACAATTGTGATAAAAAATAGTCAATTTGTGGTCACTAATAAATCAAAAAAGTTAATGCTTCCAACCAATGATGTTGATAAAATCTATTTAGAAGGTATGAAATTACTAGACATAATCTTAAAAGAAAAAATAAGATTAATTGGCGTATCCATGTCATCTTTAATCTTTGCAAAAGATTATAATGAACAATTAGATTTCTTTAATTTACAACATTATAAATTATCTAAAAGTGATCAATTTATTGAACAATTGAATCAAATAGCTGGTAAAAAAATATTTATCAAAGCAAAGGATGCTAAAATCTATGAAAAGAAACCTAGTAACTGAATATAAACAATATTTATTAATCGAAAGAGGACTTGCTAATCTTACTATTGCTAGTTATATTCAAGAATTAACTAAACTTGAAAACTATTTAATAGATAAAGATATTAAGATTGAACAAGCGACTTTTAATGATTTAAATGACTTTTTATTAAGTCTAGATGTTAATACAACTACTTATAATCATTATGTCACCATCTTTCGTAATTTTTATAAATATTTGCTTAAAGAGCATTATGTTTTAAACTTTCATATTGATGATTTAGAATATAAAAAGAAAGCCATTCATTATCCAGTAACTTTAAAACTAAATGAAATACATCAAATGATTCAAACTTTACCAGATAACTTATATGGAAAAAGAGATCAAGCCATTATCTTGATTTTATATTGCAGTGGCCTTAGAGTTAGTGAACTTATCAATCTAGAACTAAGTCAACTTAACTTTAAAGAAGGTTATATTAGATGTTTTGGCAAAGGTAGCAAAGAAAAAATCATTTATTGTGGTGATATTTTAAGTGTAATATTAGCTAATTATGTTAATATAATTAGACCAACTATTTTAAATGGTATGACTACACCTTATTTATTTATAAATAAAAAAGGCGAAGCTTTATCACGTAATTATGTCTTTAATATGATTAAAAAAGCCGCTAAAAATGCAAACATTTATAAAAATGTGACACCTCATACTTTTAGACATACTTTTGCTAGTCATTTGCTTGAAAATGGGGCTGATTTACGTTCGATTCAAGAAATGCTTGGTCATCAAGATATTTCAACCACCCAAATCTATACTCATATATCTAATAAAAACATTAAGAAAAGTTATTTAGAACATTTTAAAGATCCTGATGAAGAATAAAGAGGTATTTTATGAACGATTTATTTTATTTTTATAATAAGACTAAAGATGAAATATTTACTTATTTAAACGATAATAATGTTTCCTACCATTATAAAAGTGAAGCCATTAATATTATTGGTGAATTTTTAAATGATACTGTTAATATTTCTATCTATTTTGATGAAAACATTTGTGTTGAAGTAACTTTATATTTAGAAGAATCTGAAGCAAATGAAAGTAGATTTGATTATCTTATCGATAAATATAAAACCATCTGCGATAATTATTTTGGTAAACCTATCTTAGATAACACTAATCACGATACTAAAAACATTTCTTTTATTTATGAAAATGATGAACTTGAACTAACTTTTCATGCTGGTAATAACTACACTAGAAAAATATTTATATCATTTGCTTCAAAAGCTTTTAAAGTAATTGAAAAAGAATATATTAAAAACTATAAATATCAATACCAATTATCACCCAAACATGCTTTAATGTATTTTCTTACAGGTGTGTGTTGGGGATTATTAATGTATTTGATTAATAAATCCAACTTACTTATTTGGTTAATTGGTGGTTTAGTATTTGGCCTATTATTTGGTTTTTTTATGGAACTTACCATTCATTTAAGTATCAAACATAGTTTCAAAGAACCTAAATTTAAGAAAAGAATTAATAAAAAATATGAAGCTTTGGAATCAACATTTAAGTATGAAAAAGCTTATGAATGTTATTATTATCAAAAATTGATTTATTTATGTAAGATTTATCTATGTGATAATGGTTTTAAATTAGCTATTTATCTAAAACCTAAGATAAAAGTAATAGATTTACCTTTGAAAACATTTAACAAAGCCTTAATCTTAAATGATTTGTTTTATGAACAAGGAAATGATATCTATTTCTTTAAGCTAATTGATGATAAAAAAGAAACAATTCAAGAGATAAAACAATTAGTTGATGAAAAACTAAACTACAATTGTGACAAATTCAATGAATTTAGAAATAAAATAAAAGATATCTTCATTGAATATAATCCTTTCAATGCTTATCATGCTGATAATAATGAATATATGTATGATAATCTAATTGAATTCATTGCTAAAGAATGCTTTAATATACCTAATCTATCTAAAGAAGAATTAAATAAGATTGTTTTAGATGGTAATGAAGCCTTGGATGTTAAAAAAATAGCTTCTGATTTAACTGAATTAATCTATGAAAGAGTTATCAAAGATAAGAATTTAGTAACCCATGAATAAAACTAAGGATAAACTAAAATGAAATTTGTTTGTCTTCATTATGAATAATTTTTAGGAGGATATAAACGATGTGGAAGTTTATTAAATATTGTTTGCATGATTGCATTGTTAACAAAATAGAAATAAAAGATTCAACTTTAATTTTAAATTTTGTCAATGGCATTTATGAATTTGATGATAACATTAAGATGTATAAAAATATTAAAGACTGTAATATTCATATAAATATCGATAATTTAAATGAAAACGAAGCTTTTGAACATATTTCAATAAATCTTTTTAAAAAGAATATTAGAAAAAATTTATCTTTTAATGAATTTATTGAAATGGTTAAAAAAGATAATTTTAAAATTTATTTAGATTTTTATTCGACTTTTACAAGAGGAATATTATTAAAAGGATATTGTAAAAAATATGAAATTGAATTACTTATTAGCGAAATTAATGATATTCAAGTAGTTTTTACTAAGTAATTCAATATCTATACATAATTTTATAAGACGATTGAGTATCATTATTCAATCGTTTTTTAAACCAAATTAAGACAAATATGAAATATCCATGAGTTATTAACAAAATTATTATAATTTTGTTTTTATTTTATGTTATACTACTAGGAGGGGGAAAGAAATATGAACAATAAATTTAAAAGAGTATTTGTGATAGTTTTAGATTCATTAGGAATAGGAAAAGCAAAAGATGCTAAGGCTTATAATGATGATATGTCAAATACTTTACAACATATTAATGATGTTTTTCCACTTGAAATGCCAAATCTAAGATCACTTGGTATTGATAGAATCTGTGATATTAAACAACATGATATACCTTTAGATCATGCTTATTGTCTTGCTATGAATGAAGCAAGCACTGGAAAAGATACTTTAACAGGCCATTATGAAATCATGGGATTGTTAGTAACTAAGCCTTTTAAAACATTTACTGATACCGGTTTTCCTAAAGAATTAATCGATTTACTAGAAGAAAAATGGAATCGTAAGATTATTGGTAATTGTGCTGCTAGTGGTACTCAAATCATTAAAGATTTAGGCTTAGAACATATGCATACTAAAGCTGCTATTGTTTATACTTCAAGTGATTCAGTATTACAAATAGCTGCTCATGAAGATATCATTCCATTAAATGAACTATATCACATGTGTGAAATAGCAAGAGAAATAACTAAAGATGAAAAATATAAATTAGGTAGAATTATTGCTCGTCCATTTATAGGAACTAGTCCTGAAAACTTTAAACGAACACCTAATCGTCATGACTATGCTTTAAAGCCATTTGATAAAACAGTTTTAAATTACTTACAAGAAGCTAATTATGATGTAATTAGCATTGGAAAAATCGTTGATATCTTTGATCATGAAGGTATTAATGAAAGCTATAAGATTAAAAATAATGATGATGGCTGTAATAAGATATTAGAAGTCATGAAAAAAGATTTCACTGGTTTATGTTTTGTAAACCTTGTTGACTTTGATATGGAATATGGTCATCGACGTGATCCAATCGGTTATGGAAAAGCTATTGAATCTTTTGATAAATACCTAGGAGAATATAAAAAGTTATTAAACGAAGATGATTTATTAATGATTTGTGCTGACCATGGAAATGATCCAACCTATCGAGGAACTGATCATACTAGAGAAAGAGTACCTTTACTTATTTATAGCAAATCATTTAAAGAAACTGGTATCTTAGATGAAAGTGATACTTTTGCCTGTGTAGGTGCAACTATTAGTGATATCTTTAATGTAAAGATGCCAAAAATAGGTAAATCAATAAAAGATTTATTAAAATAATTATTAGAAAAGAGGACTTTTATATGAAAATTAAAAAATTATTACCATTATGTTTAGTTGCAATGCTAGCTGGATGTGCTAAAAAACAAAGTAGTGAACTTACTATTTTAACTCCAACAGGAGCTCCATCAGTTGCTTTTTATAACTATGCTGATAATAAAAACTTCACTACTAATGCCACACCAACAAACATTGTAAATAGTATGACTGCAAATGGTAGTGATATCGTTGTTATTGATACTTTAAGTGGCATTAAGGCTATTAAAAATGCAAATGCTCCTTATAAGATTCTAGCTACCATTACTTTTGGTAATTTCTATTTAGTTGGAACTGGTAATGATGATGATAATACCATTGATGCTGATGATAAAATAGTTTTATTTGGTCAAGGTCAAACACCAGATAAATTATTTAATTATCTATATCCAAACTTCACTAATATTAGTTTTGTAACTAATGTTCAAAAAGCTGGTCAATGTTTATGTAAAGGAAAAGTAACAGTTGATTCAGGTAATGTTGATGCTGATTATGTTTTTGTTGCTGAGCCAGTGCTAACAAATATTAGTAGCAATACTCAATGTGCTACTTATAACAAAACTAATATCATTGATATTCAATCAGTTTATAAAGAAAAGACAAATGATAAAAAATTAACCCAAGCTTCAATATTTGTTAAAAATGGTACTAAAAAAGAAGATATTAAAAAATTTGCAAGTAAAATTAAAAACGATATTGAAAAAGCAATTGCCACACCTCAAGTAATTGTTGATGGCATGAATAAATTAGATGCTCAAAGTGTTACCACTAAATTTGGAATTGGGGCAAGTATTGCCAAAGCTGTAATGGAAAACGGAAATCGTTTAGGACTAGGCTTTGAATATGGTATTGATATCAAAGAAGATATCGATGCTTTCATTGCTTTATTTGAGGCTAGTGCTACCTTAGAAAGTGAATATGTTGAAAAATAAAAAAGACACCTTACTTACTGATTTATTAGGGGTACTTGGAGTTGTTATCTTTATTCTTGTTTGGTGGATTGTATCTTTAATCATTCATGAAAGACAACTAATACTTCCTAACCCTTATGATGCTTTTAAAGAACTAGGAATACTAATCAAACAAAAATATACTTATCTATGTATTGGTTATACCTTGCTTAGATCTACTTTAGGGTTTTTGATTGCTTTAGTATTTGCTAGTATTTTTGGTGTGTTTGCTGGTTTATATAAAGGCTTTAAGAAAGTAATGGCACCAATTATAACATCATTAAAAGCAATTCCAACTGTTTCATTTATGTTTCTATTTTTTGCCATGATTGGTTATAGTAATGCCCCAATCTTGGTTGTTTGTTTTATTTGTTTTCCATCACTATATGATTCTGTAGTTGGGGGAATAGAAAACATAAATCCAACAATAATTAACGCAACGCGTCTAGAAAGCCGCTCATGGCTTAAAAAGGTAAGCAAGGTATATTTCCCTTTAGCCTTCTCTTACATCGCTGTAGGCATGGCTTCTAGCTTCGGATTAGCTTTAAAAGTAGAAATCATGTCAGAAGTTGTATCAGGAACAACAAGTTATGGTATTGGAAGTGCTATTAAAGCAGCTCAAAATGGAGTTGTTATGGGGCCAATCTTTGGTTGGACTTTGATAAGTGTCATTCTACTATTAATTATCACGTTTATTATAAGAATTTTAAAAAATAGATTATTAGATCGGTAACTTTTTAAAATTCAAGTCTACTATAATATTAGGTGATAATGAATGGTTAAAATGATAGACGAAAAAGAATGGTTAAAAGAATATAACAAAACAAATTGGATAGCTAGATTGTTAAATTACTGGTCTATGGAACAATATGAAAACAATTTAGATATCAAAGCATGGGAAGTATATGAGATTGATTTTGGCATAAATGTTGGACATGAATTCAGTGGACGTCATTATGGAGTAGTTATAAATGATTCACCTAAAAACAATCCATTAATAACAGTTATACCAATTAAAACAGCAAAGAAAAAAATAAATAAAAAAAGTGATATTTTATTAAATGAGATAGAAGGAATAAAGTCATCAAGAAAAAGTGTTGCTGTGATAAATCAAATACAAACCATAGATAAATTAAGAATATTTAGCAAGGATTGCATAAATATTAAAGAAGAAAGTAAGCCTCTTAAACTTAACAAAGAGCAGATAAAATCTATAAAAAACGCACTTTACAAACAATTTTCAAAAATGTAAATTATGTACATTTTGTATTTTTTATATATTATGTATTTTAAATACAAATTGTATATAAAAATTGAAAGCGTAAAAGCGTGCATTTTAATAGGGAAAAGAGAGTAAAAAAGTCGAAGTTATGGAGAAGAGAGAACATTAATAGATTCATGTTTGATTAGCTTATCAAATGACTTTAGTGTGAATCATATTTGACACATCTTAGAGAAGAAAAAGAAACACACTTTAGAGAAAAGAGAGAATTTTCAAAATTTATCAAAAGTGTATAATATGTACATATTGTATAATATGTTAAATAAATACAATAAGTATAAAATGTAGAGAAAAGAGGAAAAACTAAAAATGGACTTTGAAACGCATTTAAAAAGTTTTCTAGATATAGATGAAGCAAATAGTCTATTAAAAGCACTAGAAAAGAGACAAAAGCACAGTTTTTTATTAAATACTCTTAAAGTCAATAATCTTATTGATATTTTTGATAATCCTCAATTTATTAAACATCCATATGTTTCAAATGGATATTATTATGATAAAGAAAAAGATAATCTAGGAAAGAATATATTATTTGAAGCAGGAGCATATTATATACAAGAACCATCAGCAATGATGGCAATTGAAATATTAGATCCTAAACCAAATGAAAGAGTTTTAGATATGTGTGCCGCTCCTGGAGGAAAAAGTATACATGCTATTAATAAGATGCAAGATAAAGGTTTACTTATCTGTAACGATGTTATTCCACTAAGAGCAAAGATCTTATCAAGTAATATAGAAAAGTATGGAGCAAGAAATTGTATTGTCCTGAATGAAAAAATAGATAATCTTAAAAAACAATTTAATTGTGTCTTTGATAAGATTATCTTAGATGCTCCTTGTTCTGGAAGTGGTATGTTTAGAAAAAATGAATTTGCTAAAGTTGATTGGTCAATTAATAAAGTTCTTGAATGTGCTAAGATTCAAAAAGAATTATTAGAAGCTGCTTATAGTATGTTAAAAGAAAAAGGGAGAATCTTATATTCCACATGTTCTTATTCAATTGAAGAAAACGAAAATGTTATTCATGAATTTTTAAAATCTCATGATGATATAAAAATAATCCCGATTGAAATAAAAGAAGGAATGTTAGAAGCAATTAACCTAAAAGGAGCTATTAGATTGCATCCTAATCATTTTGAAGGAGAAGGACATTTCATCTGTCTACTTGAAAAAGAAAGTGTGACACCTAAACCATATTTAAAAATGATTACTAGAAAAAAGAGTATCCCATTTCAAGTTTTAGATTTTCTAAACAAATTACCAATTGACTATGATAAACAATTCATAGCAAATAGAAATGATGAATATTATTTGTTAAATGATTATTTATTAGATCTTGGTAATTTAAAAGTTTTACGTTATGGACTTCATTTAGGAAAAATGATTAACAATCGTTTTGAACCTAATCATGCTTTAGCAATGACTTATAACAAAAATTTAAAAACGATTGAACTTAATAGAGAAGAGAGTATCAATTACTTAAAAGGTCTAACAATTAATAAAGATGGTAATGAAGGTTATCAAGTTGTTAGTTATAAAAATTTACCACTTGGATTTGTAAAACAAGTTCATGGTGTTTTAAAAAATCATTATCCAAAAGGATTATATAAAAAATTAGACTAAAAAGAGAATTAAGACCAAATGATATGATTTTAATTCTCTTTTTTCTTTTCTCAATTTCATTTCGCATAATGTATGTTATGTTAACTGAAAAATCAAATTATGACAATTTGAATAATTATTAAGCTCGAATTTTACTTATTTT
>CANQVX010000012.1 GCA_947627355.1 uncultured Bacilli bacterium
ATTATACCAAATTTTACTATTGCCAGACAAAAATGTTGTTGTTTCAAAAAACTATATTTTACTTTGTCAAGTTACTTATAATAGATAGTAAAAAAATATTTTAAAAAGTACTTGTTTTTTATTTTGATTTGTTATAAACTTTAGAAGTCAGTGTGGCGATGACGTCCGAGGTTGTCGGAACGCTAATAAGCGTTGTCATTGAAGTGTTCCGAGTTTTCGGACCGAGCAAGTCTAAGCCAGAATTAGGCGAAAGGAGATTTATAAATGGCAAAAACAAAAAAGATTAGAATTAGACTAAAAGCTTATGATCACAAGATCTTAGACAACTCAGTAGCTAAAATTGTTGAAGCTGCTAAAAGTACCGGTGCTTCAGTAAAGGGACCTATCCCTCTACCAACCGAAAAACAAGTGTATACACTATTACGTGCAGTACACAAAGACAAAGATTCAAGAGAACAATTTGAAATTAGAACGCACAAACGTTTACTAGACATCGTAAATCCTACAGCTCAAACTATGGATGTTCTTACAAATCTAGTTTTACCTAGTGGTGTGGATATCGAAATCAAGTTATAAGTTGTAAGGAGGAAGAAACATGAAAGCTATATTAGGTAGAAAAGTCGGCATGACTCAAGTCTTTGCAACTGATGGAACATCCACTCCAGTAACAGTTGTTGAAGTTTTACCAAACATTGTTCTTCAAAAAAGAACTTTAGAAAAAGATGGTTATGAAGCTGTTCAATTAGGTTATGAAGACAAAAAAGAAAAGAACGCTAATAAACCTGAACTTGGTCATGTTAAAAAAGCAAACACTGCTCCAAAGCGTTTCATAAGAGAAGTTAAAGGCGATGAAATGAATGCTTATGAAGTGGGTAGTGAAGTTAAAGTTGATATCTTTAAAGTTGGTGAATTAGTTGATGTAACTGGCTTTAATAAAGGTAAAGGATTCCAAGGCTCAATCAAACGTCATGGATATTCTAAAGGACCTATGGGACATGGTTCTGGCTATCACCGTGGAATTGGTTCAATTGCTTCAAATGGTCGTTGCAACAATAGAGTCCACCCAGGAACAAAAATGCCAGGTCACATGGGACATGAAAAAACAACAGTTTTAAATTTACAAGTTGTAAAAGTTATGCCTGAAAAGAATGCTATTTTGATTAAGGGTGCTATTCCTGGTCCAAATAGAGGCTTAATTACAATCCGTTCAGCAGTTAAATTTACTAAACATGTACCTGCTGTTAAAGAACTTGTTAAATACAATTCTAGTGCTGAATAAGGAGGACAAAACAAATGGAAGATAAAAAAGAAGCTATGAAACTTGAAAACTTCAAATATGATGTTTTAAATCAAGAAGGCACTAAAGTTCGTGAATATGATTTAAGCAAAGATGTTTTTGGAGTTAGCTACAACCAACATTGCGTTTATGAAGCTATTTTGTTAGCTCAAGCAAATAGCCGTCAAGCAACTGCTAAGACTAAAAAGCGTAGTGAAGTTAGTGGTGGTGGAAAAAAGCCTTTCAGACAAAAAGGTACTGGTAGAGCACGTGAAGGTTCTACAAGAGCTCCACAATTTGTTGGTGGTGGCAATGTATTTGGCCCTACTGGCAATCAAAACTATAAGTTAAAACAAAACAGAAAAGAAGCTCGCTTGGCTTTAAAATCTGTTCTAGTTGAAAAAGTTTATGAAAAAGATTTAATTATCGTTGATGAATTCAAATTTGAAAGTCCTAAGACTAAAGAATTTGCTAAAGTATTAGCAAATCTAAATGCTAAAGCAAAAGTATTATTAGTTCTTGAAGAAGAAGACGGAAATGCGATTCTATCAGCAAGAAATGTTAAAAACTTAAAAGTTGTAAGACCTACAGCTATTAATGTTTATGATATTGTTAAATATGATTCATTAATTGTAAGTGCTGCTGCACTTGCTAAAATTGAGGAGGTATTTAAATAATGGCTAAAGAAAATAAAGAAGCTGTTGTAGAAGAAAAAGTTGAAAAGAAAACAGCTAAGAAAACTACTAAAAAAGTAGAAAATACTGAAAAAAGTAGAAAGATAGTTGATAGTTATTTTGATGTTATTATTAAACCATTAGTTACTGAAAAGACAATGAAGTTAACACAAACTCAAAATAAAGTAACAGTAGTGGTTAAAAAAGATGCCTCAAAAGAAACAATCAAAGATGCATTTGAAGCAATCTTTGGTGTTGAAGTATTAAAAGTTAACACAATCAATGTTCGTCCTAAAGCAAAAAGAATGGGACGTTATGAAGGACAAGTTTCTGGTTATAAAAAAGCAATCGTAACCTTAAAAGAAGGAAACAGTCTTGACCTATTTAAAGATAATACATCTAAATAGTTATATTAATTAAATAATCATTATAGGAGGAAGAAAAAATGGGTATTAAAACATTTAAACCAATTACGCCTAGTCGTCGTAATATGACTCAATTAACCAATGATGAAATTACAAAAAGCACTCCTGAAAAAAGTTTGTTAACTTCTTTTAGTAAAAAAGGTGGACGTAATAATCAAGGTCAAATTACTTGTCGTCATAAAGGCGGAGGCCATAAACAAAAATATCGTATTATCGATTTCAAAAGAGATAAAGATGGTATCAATGGTAGAGTAGCTGCTATTGAATACGATCCAAATCGTAGTGCTAACATTGCTTTAATTTATTATGTTGATGGAGAAAAGAGATATATCTTAGCTCCTAAAGGAATTAAAGTTAATGATGTCATCGTATCAGGTGCTAAAACAGATATCAAAGTAGGTAATGCTTTATATCTTGAAAACATCCCCGATGGTGAATTTGTTCATAACATTGAATTACATCCAGGTCGTGGAGGACAATTAATTCGTAGTGCTGGTTCTAGTGCTCAAATTCTTGGTAAAGAAGGACGTTTCGTTACATTAAGAATGGCATCTGGTGAAGTTCGTAAAATCTTAGGAACTTGCAAAGCAACAGTCGGAATTGTTGGAAACGATGAATATAACTTAGTTAACTTAGGTAAAGCTGGCCGTACTCGTTGGCTTGGAATTAGACCAACTGTTAGAGGTTCAGTTATGAATCCTAATGACCACCCACATGGTGGTGGTGAAGGTAAATCACCTGTTGGAAGACCTTCACCTATGACTCCTTGGGGTAAGAAAGCTCTTGGAGTTAAGACTCGTAAATCTAAAAAGAAATCTAACGATCTAATTGTTAGACGTAGAAATGCTAAATAAGGGGGAGAGTAAACATGGCACGTAGTATTAAAAAAGGACCATTTGCAGACGAACATTTACTTAAAAAAGTTGATGCTTTAAATGCAGCTGGTAAAAAAGAAGTTATTAAGACTTGGTCTAGAAGATCTACCATCTTCCCATCATTTGTAGAACATACTTTTGCTGTTTACAATGGTCATGAACATGTAATGGTTTATGTAACCGAAGATATGGTTGGCCATAAGCTTGGTGAATTTGCACCAACTAGAACTTATAAAGGTCACACTGGTCATACAGCAGAAGACAAAGCTGCTAGTGCAGCTAAGAAATAGGAGGAATCAACATGGAAGCTAAAGCAAGTGTATTAAACATTAGAATTTCTCCACAAAAAGCTAAATTAGTTGTTGATTTAGTTAGAAACAAAGGTGTTCAAGAAGCTCTTGATTTATTAAAATTCACTAATAAATCTGCTTCGCCAGTTGTTTATAAGTTAATTAAATCAGCTGCTGCAAACGCTACTAACAATTTCAAAATGGATGAATCTAAATTATATGTTAAAGAAATTTGGGTTGGTCCTGGTAGAACATTAAAGCGTTTCAGACCTGCTCCAAAGGGCAGTGCTCATAAAATTTTAAAAAGAACTTGTCACATCAATGTAGTGGTAAGCGATGAAAGATAGGAGGGAAAGCAAGCATGGGTCAAAAAGTTAGTCCAGTTGGATTAAGAATGGGCATCAATAAAGATTTCGAAGCAAAATGGTATGCTGATAAAAAATCTTTTGGTGCAAATTTAATAGAAGACATCAAAATTCGTGAATATTTAGAAAAGAAACTAAAAGATGCTGGTCTTGCTAAAGTAGTTATTGAAAGAACCAAAACTAATATTTCCTTAGATCTTCAAGTAGCTCATCCAGGCATGGTGTTTGGACAAGAAGGTGCTAATATCGAAGCAATTAAAAAAGATCTTAAAAAGTTAGTTAAAGGAAAAGAACTTAAGATTGCTGTAACTGGTGTTAACAATCCTGATTTAGTAGCTATTTTAGTTGCTCAAGGAATTGCTGATCAATTAGAAAAACGTCAATCATTTAGAACTGCTCAAAAGAAAGCTATTCAACGCGTTATGAAAGCAGGAGCTAAAGGAATTAAAACAAGAGTTAGTGGAAGACTTGGTGGAACTGATATCGCTCGTAGCGAAGGTTATAGTGAAGGTATCGTACCATTACATACAATTCGTAGTGATATCGACTATGCTGCTTGTGAAGCACATACCACTTATGGTCGTTTAGGAGTTAAAGTTTGGATTTGTTGTGGTGAAATCATCCCAACAAAGGCTTCAAAACAAGATTCTTCTGCTGATGTGAAAGGAGAATAGTTACTATGTTAATGCCAAAAAGAACAAAATATAGAAGACCTCACATCTTAAAATACGAAGGTTTATCAAAGGGTGGAAATGAAGTTTCCTTTGGTGAATGGGGCCTTCAAGCAACAACCGGTGCTTGGATTAGTGATAGACAAATTGAAGCAGCCCGTGTTGCAATCGCAAGATATACTAAACGTGGTGGCAAAGTGTGGATTAGAATCTTCCCACAACTTGCTAAAACTAAAAAGCCACTTGAAGTCAGAATGGGTTCTGGTAAAGGTTCTCCTGAACTTTGGGTAGCTGTTGTTAAAAAAGGAAAAGTTATGTTTGAAATAGGTGGAGTTAGTGAAGCTGATGCTAAAAAAGCTTTAAAACTTGCCTCTTATAAATTACCAGTAGACACTAAAATCGTGGCTAGAAAAAAAGTAGGTGAAGAATAATGACAAATGCTGAAATTAGAGAAACTCAAACTCCAGATCTTATTAAAAAAGTAAGTGAATTAAAGCAAGAATTATTCGCACTTCGTTTTCAACAAGGTACAGGACAACTTACCGAAACTGGAAAAATCCGTGAAATCAAGAAAACTATTGCAAGAATTCTTACAATTTTAAGAGAAAGAAAGATGGAGGGTGCAAAACATGAATAAAACAAGTCATAAAAGAGTTATTGTAGGTAACGTTATTTCTAATAAAAATGACAAAACAATTACTGTTGAAGTTGTTAGAAGTGAAAAACATCCTTTGTATAACAAAAATTACATTTCATCTAAAAAGTATCGTGCTCATGATGAAAAAAATGAAGCTAATGTTGGCGATGTAGTTAAAATTGTTGAATGTCGTCCTTTATCAGCAACTAAACGCTTCCGCCTTTTAGAAATCGTTAGCAAAGCACAAGAAAGTAAATAAGGAGGGCTATTTATGATTCAAAATTTAAGTAGATTAGTAGTAGCTGATAATTCAGGTGCTCGTGAAGTTATGGCTTTCCGTTTACTTGATGGCTCTAAAAGAAAATTCGCAGGTGTTGGTGATATCGTTATTTGTGCGGTAAAAGCAGCAACTCCTAATGGCGAAATTAAAAAAGGCGACATCGTTAAAGCAGTTGTCGTTCGTACTAAAAAAGCAATTCGTAGGGAAAATGGCTCACACATTTCTTTTGATGACAATGCTGTTGTTATCATAAGAGATGATTTCACCCCAAGGGGATCTCGTGTCTTTGGCCCAGTTGCTCGTGAACTTCGTGAAAAGGGAAAAGAAGGATTTATGAAAATTCTATCCCTTGCTCCTGAAGTATTATAAGGAGGTAGCCATATGTATATTAAAAAAGGTGATAAAGTCGTTGTCATTGCAGGACACGAAAAAGGAAAAGAAGGCGTTGTAATTAAAGCTTTTCCTAAAACTGAAAAAGTTATCGTTGAAGGTTTAAATATGGTTACTAAACATAATAAGCCAAATCAACAAAACACTGAAGGTACCATTACAAAAAAAGAAGCACCTATTCATGTTTCTAATGTAATGCTTATCGATCCTAAGACTAAAAAACCTACTAGAGTTAGATTCAAAGTAGAAGAAGTCAAAGGAAAACAAAGAAAAGTCAGATATGCAAAATCTGGTGCTAAATTAGACTAGGAGGGAATAAAATGGCAGAACAAGAAACTAAAAAGACAGTAGCAAGAAAACCAAGAACTACTACTAAACCTGCTAGTGAAGAAACTAAAGCACCAGCAAGTAAAGCTTCAAAAACAAAAATTGAAGTAAAAGCAAATCCTAAAAAAGAATATTCAAAAATTGAATTACGTTATAAAAATGAAATTGCTCCACGTTTAATGGAAAAATTTCAATATAAATCAGTTATGCAAATCCCACGCATTGAAAAGATCGTTTTAAACATTGGTGTTGGAGATGCAACTGCAAATGCTAAATTAATTGAAGCTGCTGTTGATGATATGATGTTAATCGCTGGTCAAAAACCAATCATTACCAAAGCTAAAAAATCAATTGCAACATTTAAAGTAAGAGAAGGTATGCCAATTGGTGTTAAAGCAACTCTTAGAGGAGATAGAATGTATGATTTCCTTAACAAGTTAGTAAACATTGCTTTACCACGAGCTCGTGACTTCCATGGTGTTTCTAGCAGTTCATTTGATGGACGTGGAAATTACACTTTAGGTGTTAAAGAACAATTAATTTTCCCAGAAATTAATTATGATAAAGTAGTTAAAGTTCGTGGTATGGATATCGTTATCGTAACCACAGCTAAAACTGATAAAGAAGGCTATGAATTACTAAAAGAATTCGGTATGCCTTTTGAAAAGTAGGAGGATGTTAAAATGGCTAAAAAATCAATTATTGCTAAACAACAAAGACCACAAAAATTTGCTGTCCGTGAGTATACTAGATGTGCACGTTGTGGACGTCCTCATTCTGTAATTCGTAAATTTAATTTATGTCGTATTTGTATTCGTGAACTAGCTTATAAAGGTCAAATTCCTGGCCTTAAAAAGTCTAGTTGGTAAAAGGAGGGTTAACGATGTCAATGACAGATCCAATTGCCGATATGCTTACTCGTATCCGCAATGCTAATCAATTAAAATATCCAACTGTTTCAATGCCATCTTCTAAATTAAAATGCACAATTGCAGCATTACTATTAAATGAAGGTTACATTGCAAACTATACTGTTGATAGCGTAGTAGAATCTAAAAATGGAAAAGAAGAAAAAGTTTCAACAGTTAAAAAAGTGTTAACTCTAACTTTGAAATATGGTCCAGATGGTCAAAGAGTTATTAACAACTTAAAAAGAATTTCTAAACCAGGTTTAAGAATTCATGTTGGTGCTAATGAATTACCAAAAGTTTTAAATGGTTTAGGAATTGCCATTATTTCAACTTCACAAGGCGTTATGACAGACAAAGCAGCGCGTGCTAAAAATATTGGCGGCGAAGTGCTAGCTTATGTTTGGTAGGAGGTAATTATGTCACGTATTGGAAAAAAACATATTGACTTACCTGCTGGCGTTAGTGTAACTGTTGATGGAATTACAGTAACTGTTAAAGGACCTAAAGGAACATTAACTAAAACATTTAACAATCTTGTAACTGTTGAAGTTAAAGATAATCAAGTTTTTGTTAATCGTGTAAACGAAACTAAGCCTGCTAAACAAATGCATGGTACAACTCGTTCTATTATCAATGGAATGGTTAAAGGTGTAACAGAAGGCTTTAAAAAGGTTTTATTAATTACTGGTACTGGTTATCGTGCTCAAATGGAAGGAAAAAACTTAGTTTTAAACTTAGGTTATTCTCATCCAATTACCATTGAACCAGTTGAAGGTATCACAATTGAAACACCTCAACCTACTGAAATCCATGTAAGTGGTATTAATAAAGAAGTTGTTGGCCAAGTGGCTGCTGTGATTCGTTCTAAAAGAGGACCTGAACCTTATAAAGGAAAAGGTATTCGTTATAGCGATGAAATTATTAGACGCAAGGAAAGCAAGAAAGCTGCTAAGTAATTGCTAGAAAGGGGAAAAAGAAATTATGATTAAAAAGATTTCAAAAAATAAAGCACGTCAAAAACGTCATCAAAGAATTCGTAACAAGATTTCTGGAACTCCAGAATGTCCTCGTCTAAGTGTATATCGCTCTAATTCTCATATGCATGTACAAATCATTGATGATGTAAATCAAAAAACATTAGTTGCTTCATCAACTTTAAACTTAAATCTTGAAAACTGTGGTAATATCGAAGGTGCTAAATTAGTTGGTGCTGATATTGCTAAAAAAGCCTTACAATTAAATATTAAAAAAGTTGTATTTGATCGTAGTGGTTATTTATATACTGGTCGTGTTAAAGCTTTAGCAGAAGCTGCAAGAGCTAACGGCCTAGAATTTTAGGAGGATATCCCATGCAAGAAAACGAAAAGAAAGTACAAGAAAAAGTAGAACAACCTAAAGTTGAAAGACAAGCTGAAGGTAATAACAATCGTCACTTTCATGGCAATAATAAAAGACCTGCTAGAGCCCAACATAGACCAGCTCGTCAAGAAAAAGTTGATCCATTTGAAGAAAGAACAGTTGCTGTAAATCGTGTATCTAAAACCGTTAAAGGTGGCCGTAATATGCGTTTTGCATCTCTAGTTGTTGCTGGTAACCATAAAGGTAGTGTAGGTATGGGAACTGGAAAAGCAAAAGAAGTTCCAGATGGTATTAAAAAAGCTAGTGAAAGAGCTAGAAGAAACCAAGTAAATGTACCTATTACTGCTAGTGGAAGTATTCCTCATACTATTATTGGTAGACATGGTGCTTGTAAAGTATTTTTAAGACCTGCTCCTGAAGGTACTGGTATCGTTGCCGGTGGTCCTGTTAGAGCCGTCTTAGAACTTGCTGGAATCACAAACATTTATTCAAAGGTTTATGGTTCAAGAACTGCTATCAACATGGTTAGAGCAACTTTCAATGCTATTGAAAACTTACAAACAGCTGAAAAAGTTGCAAGTCTTAGAGGAAAATCAGTTGAAGAAATTAAAAGTATTAAACAATAAATTTTTAAATGTATCTAGATAAGGAGGTGCACAACATGAAACTCAATGAACTTAAGTTTACAAAAGGCTCTCGTAAAAAAGGCGTTAGAGTCGGAAGAGGTATCGCATCAGGATGTGGTAAAACTTCTAGTAGAGGTATGAATGGTCAAAATAAACGTAGTGGCGGTGGTGTAAGACTTGGTTTTGAAGGTGGTCAAATGCCTTTATATCGTATCTTACCAAAGATTGGTTTTACAAACTACACTCGTAAGGTTTATGCTATTGTAAATGTGAAAGATTTAAATAAGTTTGATGAAGGTACAGTTGTTACTCCAGTATTATTGAAAGAAGCAGGATTAATTAAAAAAGAATTCTGTGGTGTCAAAATACTTGGTAATGGTACTTTAGAAAAGAAACTTACTGTATCAGCTCATAAATTCTCTGCTTCTGCAAGTAAAGCAATTGAACAAGCAGGAGGAAAGGCTGAGGTGATTGCTTAATGTTTACAAAATTTATCGATGCGTTTAAAAATAAAGATGTTCGTGGACGTATATTATTTACATTAGGTATTTTATTTATTTATGTTATTGGTCTATTAATCACTGTTCCTGGTGTTAATTCAGCTGATATTAATGGCGTTATTGCTGAAAACGATTTACTAGGTGTTATGAATCTACTTAGTGGTGGCGCTCTTGATCAATTCTCGATTTTTGCTTTAGGTGTTTCACCTTACATTACAGCTTCAATTATTATTCAATTGTTACAATTAGGTGTTTTACCTGCTTTACAAGAACTTGGTGAACAAGGTGAAGCTGGTAGAAGAAAAATAAACGATATTACAAGATATCTAGGTTTGTTACTTGGAGCTGTGCAAGCTTATGGTATTATCGTTACATTACAAAGTCGAGGAGTCGTTGACTTCAGTTTGATGTTTGGCGGCAAATTAGTTGAAGGCACTAATAGATTGTGGCTAGGTTATGTTTATGTAATCGCAATCTTACTTGCCGGAACTATGTTTACATTATGGTTAAGTGACCAAATTACAACAAAAGGTATTGGTAATGGGGTTTCAATGATTATCTTTGCCGGTATTATTAAAGGAATCCCTAGCAATTTCAGTCAAGTTTATAACGTATTAGTTCCAGTTGCTTCAACTGGTGGTGAATTCTTCAATGGTATATTGAAGTTCCTAGCTTATTGTATTTATGCATTAGCTATCATAATCTTTGTAATCTTTATTGAAACTGCTGTAAGAAAAATACCAATTCAACAATCAAAGCAAACGTTAAGTCAAAGCAATGCTAATATGAATTTCCTTCCAATTAAGTTAAATCCAGGAGGCGTAATTCCAGTTATCTTTGCTCAAGCTGTTTTAACAGCACCTGTAACTATTATGGGCTTTATTAATCCTAATAGTGCGGCTTATACTAAGGTCCAACATATCTTTTCACTAACTGAAACGATTAATGGTTGGCCAGTTGCTTTAATTGTTTATCTAGTATTAATTATTTTATTCAGTTTCATGTATGCTCATATTCAAATTGATCCTGAAAAATTATCAGAAAACTTACAAAAACAAAATTCTTATATTCCAGGAATTAGAACTGGTAGTGAAACTAGAAATTATTTGAGTAGAGTATTAAACCGTGTTACTTTTACAGGAGCATTTGCGTTAGCATTTGTTGCTGCATTACCAATTATTGTTCCATTAATCTTTCCAGTATTAAGAGCTTCTTCATTTGGCGGTACAGGACTTATCATCGTAGTCGGTGTTGCTCTTGAAACTATGAGTCAAATCGAAGGCTATGTAGCTGAAAAGAATTATAAACAATTTACTTTCTAGGAGCATTTAAATGAATTTAATTTTATTTGGTGCTCCTGGTGCAGGTAAGGGCACGCAAGCCTTAGAACTTGCAAAAAGTTATCAAATACCTCATATTTCCACAGGGGAAATGTTTCGTCAAGCAATGGCTAAACATACCCCTATGGGTGACGAGGCTGCTAAATACATCAACAAGGGAAATCTAGTACCTGATGATGTAACAATCGGAATTGTTAAAGAAAGACTTTCAAATCCTGATTGTCAAAATGGTTTCATTCTTGATGGATTTCCTCGCACGACATTTCAAGCCGAAAGTCTTGAAAAAATCCTACAAGAATCTAATAAAAAAATAGATTATGTCATCGACATTGATGTTAATCAAGATGCATTAATTCAAAGACTTACAGGTCGTAGAATGTGTAGTAAATGTGGTGCTTCATATCACATTATTCATCGTCCTAGTAAAATTGAAGGTGTTTGTGATGAATGTGGTAATGAATTATACATAAGAAAAGATGACAATCTAGAAAGCGTTAAAACGCGTCTTGAAACTTATCAAAAACAAACCAAACCTTTAATTGATTTTTATAAGCAAAGAGATTGTTTAGTTGTTATTGATGGTAATCAAGATATCAAAAAAGTGTTTGCTGATATCGTATCAAAGCTAGGTGATAACAAATGATTATTTTAAAAACTCCTAGAGAAATTGCTCTTTTAAAAGAAGCAGGCCGAATAGTTGCCTTAGTTCATAAAGAACTTGAATCATTTATTCGACCAGGTATCACAACTAAAGAAATAGACATATTTGCTGAAAATGTGATTAGAAAAAATGGTGCAACGCCTTCATTTAAAGGTTATCAAGGTTTTCCTGGAGCTGTATGTGTATCAATCAATGATATGGTAATTCATGGAATACCTGATAAAAGAAAACTAAAAGAAGGCGACATTGTATCTGTCGATGTTGGTGCTTGTTATAAAGGATATCATGGCGATTCAGCTTGGACCTATGCAGTAGGTAATGTAAGCGAAGATGCTAAAAGATTAATGAAAGTTACAAAAGAAGCCTTATTTGAAGGCTTAAAACAAGCAAAACCAAACAATCATGTTGGCGATATTTCTTCCGCCATCGAAAGTTATGTAAGAAAGAATGGCTATACTAGCCCTTATGACTATACAGGTCATGGAGTTGGTACATCAATTCATGAAGATCCAATGGTTCCAAATTATGGTATTGCTGGCCATGGCCCACTTTTAAAAGAAGGCATGGTTATTGCTGTTGAACCAATGGTTCACATGGGAAAAAGTGATGTCATCGTTTTAGATGATGACTGGGGAGTTGTAACTGCTGACCATAGTTTAGCAGCTCACTATGAACACACCATTGTTATTACAAAAGATGGTTATGAAATTTTAACATCATTATAAGGAGGAAATATAATTTGGCTAAGCAAGATGTTATTGAAGTGGAAGCCGTCATTGTAGAGGCATTGCCTAATACAATGTTCAAGGCTAAATTATTGGAGAATGATGTGGTAATTCTTGCCCACGTTTCTGGTAAAATCCGTATGAATTACATCCGCATTTTACCTGGTGATAGAGTTACGTTAGAGCTTTCTCCTTATGATTTAACACGTGGGCGTATTGTTTTTAGACATAAATAATTTAAAGAACCGAAGGGGGTTATATTTATGAAGGTAAGACCTTCTGTTAAACCAATTTGCAACAAATGCAAAATTATTCGTCGTAAAGGTCGCTTGATGGTGATTTGTGAAAATCCTAAACACAAGCAAAGACAAGGTTAATTTTAAGGAGGATTTAGAAAATGGCTCGTGTAGCAGGTGTAGATATTCCTGATAAGAAAAGAGTAGTAATCTCTTTAACTTACATTTATGGTATCGGACAATCTACAGCTTCAAAAATTTTAAAAGCTGTTGATATTAGTGAAGATATCCGTGTTAAAGATCTTAGTGAAGAACAATTAGCTAAGATTCGTAATGAAGTAGAACAATATAAAGTTGAAGGTGACTTACGTCGTGAAGTTAACATGAACATTAAAAGATTAATGGAAATTGGTAGTTATCGCGGTTTACGTCACAAAAAAGGACTTCCAGTACGTGGTCAAAGAACAAGAACAAATGCTCGTACACGTAAAGGTCCTGCAAGAACTATTGCTAATAAAAAGGTAGCAACTAAATAGGTAGGTGAATATAAATGGCACAAGCAAAAAATAGTAAAGCAAAAGGCTCAAAACGTAGAGTTAGAAAAAATGTCGCTAATGGTATCGTTCATATTCAATCTACATTTAACAATACAATCGTTACCATTACTGATGAAGCAGGTAATGCAATTACTTGGTCAAGCGCTGGTGTTTTAGGCTTTAAAGGTTCTAAAAAATCAACTCCATTTGCTGCTCAAATGGCTGGTGAAGCAGCTGCAAAAGTAGCAATTGACCATGGTATGAAAAAGGTATCCGTTAACGTTAAAGGACCTGGACCTGGTCGTGAAGCAGCAGTTAGAGCTTTACAACTAGCAGGTTTGGATGTTGTATCAATGGTTGATGTAACTCCAATTCCTCACAATGGTTGCCGTCCTCCAAAACGTCCTAGAGCATAATAAAATAGGATAAAGGAGGAAACACAATGGAAAAATTCAAAAAACCAAATTTTAAAGTTGAACAATACGAAGTTGAAAAAAATCATGGCCGTTTTTCTATTGAACCATTAGAAAAAGGCTTTGGTACTACTTTAGGAAATGCCTTACGTAGGATTTTGTTATCATCTTTACCTGGCACTTCAATGTATGCAGTTGAAATTGAAGGAATTCGTCATGAATTTTCTGCAATCGCTGGCGTTGAAGAAGATGCAACTTCCTTAATTCTTAATTTAAAGACAGTTAATTATGCTTCAGAAGATTATGTTTCCAATATGGAAAGCGAAGTTAAATTAAAAGTAATTGGTCCAAAAGTTGTAACAGCTGCTGATTTAGTAACTCCTGCTGGTGTAGAAGTACTAAATAAAGATACTTATCTATGCACTGTTGCTGACGAAGGTCAATTATCGGCAACAATCTTTATTAGAACTGGTAGAGGCTATGTAGTTGCTGAAAAGAATAAGAATTATAAGATTCCTTTTGGTGTTATTCCTACTGATTCTAATTTCTCACCTATTAAAAAAGTGGGCTTTGAAGTTGAACCTACTCGTGTAGGACATGATTCAAATTATGATAAATTGATTCTAGACGTTACAACAAATGGTGCTTGCACTCCTGAAGAAGCAATTGTTTTAAGTGCTAAGATTTTAATGGATCACTTAAAATTATTTGAAGAAGAACTTGGTTCTGACAAACTTTTTGAAAAATCAGTTATTGATGAAGATAAAAAAGAAGAACAAGATAAAGTTCAAGATTTAACTATCGAAGAATTAGATCTAAGTGTTCGTTCTTACAATTGCTTAAAGAGAGCAAATATTACAACTGTCCAAGAATTAACTCAAAGAACTGAAGAAGATATGATGAAAGTTCGTAACTTAGGTAAGAAATCATTAAAAGAAGTTCGTGATAAGTTAAAAGATATCGGACTATCATTTAAAATGAGCAATTAATTAAGAAAGAAGGTAAGAAAATGGCACGCAATAAAATTCGTGGTAAAGCTGGAGTTAAATTTAAATCTCCATATACAACAGAAAAACGTATGTCTCAATTACGTACATTAGTTACTCACCTAATTATCAATGAACAATTAGAAGTAACTGAAACAACAGCAAAAAGCTTAGTTACTTATGCTGATAAAATGGTAACATTTGCTAAAAAAGGCGATTTACATTCAAGAAGACTTGCTGCAGCATTTGTAAGAAATGTTTCTTTCAATGTTGATAAAGATAACACTCAAACAGCACTTCAAAAATTATTTTCTGAATTAGGACCTAGATATGCTAGCCGTAATGGTGGTTATACAAGAATTATTAAGACTTATAACCGTCGTGGCGACAATGCTCCTATGGCTGTTGTTCAATTCGTTAAGTAATTTTAAAACTAATTTATATTTAAAACGATTCTATAAGCTTTAATAGAATCGTTTTTATTTTAAAAAAATAAACTATTTTGTATATGAAAAAACACGTTATATGTTATAATACTTTTAGGTGGTGATAGTAATGTTAGATGAATTAGTATTACTAGGAAAAGATATCAAGAAATGGCGTTTAGAAGCTGGTTTATCTCAAGAAAAATTAGCTGAATTATCAGGTGTTGAAAGAGCCCAAATCTCTCGGATTGAAACTGGAACAGCGCCTGGCATTACTTACATGTCTATTTTAAAAATCTATAATTCACTTGGTAAGAAAATCTATAGCAATATAGAAACAGATGATAAAGTATTTGATATTCATCCATTTGTTAAATGGGCTGGTGGGAAAGGTCAATTACTTGAAACTATTGAAAAACACTTACCAACTTCGTTTAATAGATATTTTGAACCTTTTGTTGGTGGTGGAGCTTTATTATTTAAGTTACAACCTAAGTCTTTTTCAATTAATGATAACAATCAAGAATTGATAGCGGCTTATTCTTGTTTTTGTAATGACATTTTATTTAATGAACTGAAAAGACAACTTGATGAGCATGAATCATTACATAGTGAAGAATATTATTATCAAATTCGTGATTTAGACAAAGATACTAATTATGGTATGCTTCCAAGTGTTAATCATGCAGCTAGACTTATTTATTTAAACAAAGCATGTTTTAATGGTTTGTATCGGGTTAATTCAAAGGGCTATTTTAATGTTCCGTCAGGTAAAAAACAAAAAGTAATATGTTATGATAGGAAAAACTTTGATGACATTAGAAGATTCTTTAAATCTAGAAAATATGTGATAACTAATTTAGATTTCGAAGAAGCTGTAAAGAATGCTAAAGCCGGTGATTTTGTTTATTTTGATCCTCCATATGATACTTTAGAAGATAAGAATAGTTTTACATCTTATAGTAAAGATTCATTTGGAAAAGCTGAACAAATAAGACTAGCTAAGGTTTATAAAGAATTATCTAATCGTGGTGTTTATGTTATGCTTAGCAATCATAACACTAAGTTTATCAATGAATTATATCAAGGTTTTCATATTAACGTAGTTCACGCTAAACGAATGATTAATAGTAATGGTGATGGCCGTGGTGAAATTGAAGAGGTTTTAATTACTAATTATGAATAAAAAGGTTTATTTTAAGACTTCTGATTTTGAATTATGGCTAGGTGATTCTTTTAAATTATTAAAGACCATTGATGAAAAAAGCATTGATATGATCTTTGCTGATCCACCTTATTTTCTATCTGATGGTGGTATTTCTTGTAATTCAGGAAAACAAGTATCAGTAAATAAAGGTGAATGGGATAAACCATTAACGATTGAAGATAGAATTAAATATAATCGTAAATGGTTAAAAGAATGTAAACGAATATTAAAAGATAATGGCACTATTTGGATAAGTGGAACTTTTCATAACATTTATTCAATTGGTGTTGCTTTAGAACTAGAAGGCTTTTCAATTATCAATAACATTACTTGGCAAAAGCCAAATCCAGCCCCAAATCTAGCCTGTCGTTGTTTTACTAATTCAACTGAAACCATCTTATGGGCTAGAAAACAACTAACAAAAACTAAAAAAGGCAAACATTATTTCAATTATAATTTAATGAAATCATTGAATGATAATAAACAAATGAAAGATGTTTGGCAAATTAAATCAGTCACTAAAAGTGAGAAGAGATATGGAAAACATCCAACTCAAAAACCAGAATCTTTACTAGAAAGAATAATACTTGCTTCAACTAAAGAAAATGAAATGGTATTAGATCCTTTTAATGGTAGTGGGACAACTGGTATAGTTTGTAAAAAACTACATAGAAACTATCTAGGAATAGATATAAATCAAGACTATCTTGAAATTTCAAAAAGTAGATATAACGATATAAAGGGGGACAATAATGAAAAGAAATTTTGATTTATGGCTTAGTAGTATGAAAGATAGCATTGCTTCATGGACGTATTATACTGATTTTAATAAAGTCTATGAAAATGTTTCAAAAATAAAAATTGAATTGAATATTTTGAATTCTTTAATTGGTTCAAAAAACATTGAAAATGAATTCAAAGATATTATTAAACAATATCCTAATGTTTTAAAAGCAATTCCTATTTTGCTTGCTAAAAGAGAACATGAAATAAAAGTAAATACAAATACTGAAAATTATGTATTTAACTTTATTAAAATGAATTATTCTCTTGATCAATATGTTTTATTTATGAAAAACAGTGGTTTATTTGATTTACTTCAAAATCATATTATCAATAATCTTGTTGATTATGTTTTAGGTATTGAAGTAGGTATGGATACCAATGGTAGAAAAAATAGAACTGGTGATGTTATGGAAGATTTAGTTGAATCTTTTCTAATAAAAGCAGGACTTGTTAAAAATAAAACATATTTTAAAGAAATGAGTAAATCTGAAATTGAAAAGAAATTCAATATAGATTTATCAAATATTAGTAACAATGGTAAAACCGAAAAGAGATTTAATTTTGTCTTTGTTGGTGCGATGGATGAAATTTATGCTTGTGAATGTAATTTTTATGGTTCTAGTGGTTCTAAACTTAATGAAACAACTAGAAGTTATAAAACATTAGCAATAGAAGCAAAAGATATTAAAAACTTTAATTTTGTCTGGTTTACTGATGGTATTGGTTGGCTTGATGCTAAACATAACCTAGAAGAAACCTTTGATATATTAGATAATTTATACAATTTAAATGATTTAGAAAATGGTGTTTTAGATAATTTAGTTTCATTTAAGCTTCATTTAGAAGGCTTATACCAAAACAAATGAAACATTTAAGTAAATAAGTAAAGCGAATTTTTAAAAGATATGTTATAATATTAAAGTATGTAAGGGGAGATTTTGGTGAGCGCAATTAAATTCGAAAATGTTAATTTCGGCTATCATAACCAAAATTTAATTATTGAAGACTTAAACCTTGAAATTAAAAGAGGTAAATATACAGTTTTACTCGGTCATAATGGCAGTGGAAAATCAACTATAGCAAAGCTTGCTATAGGTCTTTTAGAATGTAAAAAAGGTTCGATTTTTGTTGATGATATTCTCCTTAACGAAGAAAACCTTAATAAAATCCGTAGTAAAGTTGCTATAGTCTTTCAAAACCCTGACAATCAATTTATTGGTGCTACTGTTCGTGATGATATGGCTTTTGGTCTTGAAAATAAATGTGTTGATACTAATTTAATGGATGGCATTATTGAAGAATATGCAAGTAAAGTTAATATGCAAAAGTTTTTAGATGCTGAACCTACCAACCTATCAGGAGGTCAAAAGCAAAGAGTAGCCATTGCTGGTGTACTTGCTATGCAACCAGATATCTTAATTTTAGATGAAGCCACCAGTATGCTCGATCCTGTCGGCAAAAAAGAGATTTTTGAAGTTATAAAAGATTTAAAACAAAAACGTTCAGATATGACTATTTTATCAATCACTCATAACATTGACGAAGCACTTTTTGCCGATGAAATCATTATTTTAAACAATGGTAAGGTTGTAAAAGTTGGTAATCCTAGTGAAATCCTATATGACAATGAACTTCTAACTAAAAATGCTTTAGAAGCTCCTTTTATTGTTCAACTTGAAGAAAGTTTAAATAAGGCTGGAATTAAAGTGAAGCAAACCTTAGATGTAAAGGAATTGGTGAAACAATTATGAACATTAAAATAAATCACCTTTCTTATACTTATCCTAGCAATCAACCTTTTAAAGAAGATGCTTTAAGTGATATCAATGCCTCTATTAAAAGTAACGATTTTGTCGCTATAATCGGGCAAACCGGCTCAGGTAAATCAACTTTAATTCAAAATTTAAATGGTTTACTTATTCCTACTACTGGTCAAGTTGAAATAGAAGATTATATTATTAAAAAGAAAGTTAAATTAAAAAACATTAAACAATTAAGAAAGAAAATTGGTATTGTTTTTCAATTTCCTGAATATCAATTATTTGAAGAAAATGTTGAAAAAGATATCCTATTTGGACCTAAAAACTTTGGTTTTAATGAAAAACAATTAGCAGGCCTTGCTAAAAAAGTATTAGAAGAAGTGGGCCTTGATGAAACATTTTTAAAAAAATCACCTTTTGAACTATCAGGTGGGGAAAAAAGAAGAGTAGCTATTGCTGGTATTTTAGCTTTTGATCCTGAAGTTTTAATTGTTGATGAACCAACCGCTGGACTTGATCCTCAAACAGCTAATAAAATTATGGAATTATTCTATAATTTATATAAAAAACAACATAAAACCATTATTTTAGTTACCCATCAAATGGAAGATGTCTTAAAATATGCTAACCATGTAATGGCTTTAAAAAATGGTAAGTTAGAAGCTTATACGACACCATTTAGATTATTTAATGATGAAAAATTGATGAGTCATTTACAAATTGAAATGCCTCTAATTTTGAAGATTGCCAAAGAAACAAAAAAGAAATATCCAGATTTAGATTTATCTAAAGTTAAAGATATTGATAGTTTTGTTATGCAATTAAAGGATGTGATATGATGTCAAATGTCACATTAGGGAAATATATTCCAAATAACACATTCTTTCATCGTTTAGATCCAAGATGTAAATTGTTGTTATTATTTATCTTCATGATTACCATTTTTATTAACATTGGTATGATTGGTTATATAACCCTTGGCTTAGTTATGATTGTCTGCTTCATTTTATCAAAAATTAGCCTTTTTACCGTCATAAAATCACTTAAGCCAATGTGGTTTATGATGGTCTTTATTCTTGTAATTAACCTAATTGTTGTTAAAACTGGTACTCCATGGCATATTGGAAAAATAACAATTTATAGTAATGCTATCTTTAATACTTTAAAGATTGCTTATCGCTTAGTTTTATTAATTTCTACTTCTACGATATTTACTGCAACTACTAAACCACTTGATATAACAATTGCTATAGAAGACTTATTTGCTTTTTTAAAGCCAATTGTTAATGTTCATATTTTATCAATGATGATTAGTATTGCTTTACGATTCATTCCAACTATATTAGATGAAACTAATCGTATTATGAAAGCTCAAGCTAGCCGTGGTGTTGACTTTGTCCATGGTAAGTTAAAAGAAAAAGCAAAATCAATAACATCTTTAATTATTCCATTATTTGTTAGTGCCTTTGCTCGTAGTGATGAACTAGCTAATGCTATGGAAGCAAGAAGTTATAACCCATATGCAAAACGTAGTCGTTATCGTAAGTTAAAATGGCGTATAAAAGATTCAATTATCCTGATTCTATCGATAATTTTGCTTGCTGGTTTTATTACTTTAGCTGTTACTCATTTAGCTAATAACTGGAATGGTTTTATCTTTGATTGGATTCGTGGGTGGTTTAAATGAGTAAATATAAATGTATTGTTGCTTATGATGGTTATGACTATTATGGTTATCAAAATCAAAGTCATGAAAGTAAGACCATTCAAAACGAAATAGAGTCGATTCTATCGACAATTTGTAAAGAAAAGATAACCATTTTCGCATCAGGTAGAACTGATCGAAAAGTTCACGCTTTAGGTCAAGTTTTTCATTTTGAAACAAGTCTTAGCATCAAAAATGATGCTTTGCTTAAAGCTATGAATAGTTTGCTTTCAAGTTCAATTAGAATTTTAAAAGTTACTAGAGCAAATAAAGATTTTCATGCTCGTTATAGCGTTAAGAAAAAACAATATTTGTATCAAATTAAAAATAGTAGTGATTTATTACCAATGGAAGCAAGATATTATGCTTTGGTTAAAGAAAAGATTGATATGGATTTATTAAATGAAGCAAGTAAATTATTTATTGGTGAACATGATTTTAGAAATTTCACTTTGAATAAAGAAGATGAAGTTCATTCGTTTAATAAAACCATTTATCAAATAAAAATAAGTAAGAAAAAAGATAAAATCTTTATCTTATTTGAAGGTAGTGGTTTTTTAAGAGCAATGATTAGGATGATGGTTGGAGCAATGATTGCCGTTGCTACTAAAAAGAAAGACTTATCATACATTGAAAACTTATTAAACCTAAAAAGTAAAGACAAATGTGGTTATAAAGCAAAGCCAGAAGGCTTATATTTAAAAAAGGTAATTTATTAGAAAGGAATGATAGCATGATTATAAACAATTATCATACTCATACTAAACGTTGTGGACACGCAACTGGTGAAGATATTGATTATGTAAACTATGCAATATCATTACATATGAAAACTCTTGGTTTTAGTTGTCATATTTCGCATACTGATTTTGAATTGAATGCTAGTTATTTAAAAGACATTCAAAAACTAAAAGAACAATTTAAAGATAAAATCAAGATTTTAAAAGCTTTTGAATGCGAATATGAAGATGATTTAATTCCCTATTATCGAAACTTAGTTGAAACTAAACAAGTTGATTATTTAATTTTTGGTAATCATAATACAACTTATAATGGTACGTTTTATAATTTTATTAGACCATTTAAAGATGTAACTTATCTAGATGTCTATTATGAAACCTTGAAGAAGGCTTTAGATAGTCATTTGTTTACTTATATTTGTCATCCTGATGTCTTTTTAAAAGGCTATCTTAAATGGGATGAACATGCCATTAATTTAACTCATAAAATGGGAAAACTATTAAGTCAATATGATTGCTATGTTGAACTTAGTGGTACAGGCTATCGTAGTAAAGCTAGACTTAAATATAATGGTGAATTTCTTCCAACATATCCATTTAAAGAATTCTTTAAGATTTTAAAACAATATCCTTTGAAATTTGTTTTAGGTGCTGATGCTCATGCCCCAGAACAATTAAACGATGATGCTATTAAATATATCGAAGATATGAAAGATGAATTAGAATTAAATACAGTAGATGAAATAAACTTTTGAAAGGAGTCCTAACTTATGGAAAAAATGTTTGCTAGACTCGAAACAATTTTAACAAAATATCAACAATTGCAAGAAAAATTGCAAGATGAAACTATTATTCAAGATATTAAACAATACACTCAATTATCAAAAGAAGCTAGTCAACTTGAAAAGGCAGCTTTAAAGTATCAAGAATATCTCAATAATAAAAAACAAATCGAAGAAACCAAACTATTATTAGATGATAGTGATGAAGATATGGTGCAACTAGCTAATGAAGAAATTAAGACTTTAACGAGTCAAAACGAAGAATTGTTAAAAGAACTTGAAATACTATTACTACCAAAAGATCCAAATGATGATAAAAACATTTTAATGGAAATTAGAGGTGCTGCTGGTGGTGATGAAGCTAACATCTTCGCTGGTGATTTGTTTAGAATGTATAGCCGTTATGCTGATTCCAAAGGTTGGAAAATTGAAATCATGGAATCATCAGAAACTGAATTTGGGGGCTTTGCTTTGATCTCTTTCATGGTTAAAGGCGAAGGTGCTTATTCACGTTTAAAATATGAATCTGGAGCACATCGTGTTCAACGTGTTCCTAAAACTGAAGCGGCTGGTAGAATTCATACTTCCACTGCTACTGTTTTAGTTATGCCAGAAATTGATGAAGTTGATTCAACTGTTAAAGATGAAGACTTACACATTGATGTTTATCGTTCTGGTGGTGCTGGTGGTCAACATGTTAATAAGACTGAATCAGCTATTCGTATCACTCATATTCCTACTCATATCGTTGTTACTTGTCAAGATGGCCGAAGCCAACATGAAAACAAAGAAAAAGCCTTAAAAATTATAAGAATGAAAGTGGCTGAAGAATTAAAATCAAGACAACTAGAAGAAGTAGGTGCTGAAAGAAAATTAAAAGTTGGTAAAGGTGAACGTAGTGAAAAGATTCGTACCTATAACTATCCTCAAAATAGAGTTACTGACCATCGAATTGGCTTTACTGTTCAAAAACTTGACCGCATCATTGAAGGAGATTTAGATGAAGTTTTAGATGCCTTAATGAATGAAGAACAAAAAGAAAAACTTGAGGCGGAATTATAATATGACCTACAATGAAATGATACGTTATTTTGAAAAACAAGCAATTAATAAAAATCTAGAAGAACATGCCATTAAATGG
Organism: uncultured Bacilli bacterium; assembly: GCA_947627355.1. GTDB lineage: Bacteria > Bacillota_I > Bacilli_A > RFN20 > CAG-631 > Caccosoma. The sequence continues at coordinate 23,050 of CANQVX010000012.1, forward strand.
CTGTTTTTCTATAGTGATTTTTTTGTAGGTTATGATAATTTAGATAAACAAGTTGATCCTAAAATTTATGAAAAATTTAATGCTATGATGGAACTTTATTTAGAAAAACAAGTGCCACCTCAATATATTTTGAATAAAACTTATTTTTATGGTTATGAATATTATGTCGATAATAATGTTTTCATTCCAAGAAACGAAACTGAACAATTAGTAGAAGAAACCATTTATCGTATTGATGAAAATTTTGATTTACCAATTACTATTTGTGATATTTGTTGTGGAAGTGGGGCCATTGGAATAACTTTAAAAAAAGAAATTGAAGATGCTAAGGTTTATCTATGTGATATCAGTGACAAGGCCTTAGAAATAGTAAAAAGAAATGCTAAAAGTTTAGATGCTGATGTTAATATTTTACAAGGAGATTTTATAGCTCCATTACTTGAAAACAAACTAACTTTTGATGTTATTGTTTGCAATCCACCTTATATCAAAAACAAAGAAAAACTAGCAAGTATGGTGGTTGATAATGAACCTAATATTGCTTTATTTGGTGGTATAGATGGCCTAGATTTTTATCGTGAGTTATTCAAAAATTTCGATAAACTCACCAATCCTAAATGTCTAGTTGCCCTAGAATTTGGTTATGATCAAAAAGAAAGTCTTGAAAAACTATTAAAAGAAATGTTACCTAATTATCGTTATGAGTTTTTAAAAGACTATGCATCTTTAGATCGTATGTTGTTTATTTATAAGGGTTTTTAGAATTTAAATCGTTTTGTTTTACTTGATTTTGTGATGCTATTGCTAGTATCATTTGGCCTACTAGTTCTAAAAAATTTCCAAGAGAGTTTTGTTCATCAATATCTAGATTTTTAGCTAGTAGATATCCCACAATAGCACCAATGATAGCAAATTCATTGCCAGAAAATAAAAAAAGATAGCGACTTAAACTATGATAATCAACGTTTAAAAAGGATTCGAAAGCCTTGTTAGTATCCATAGTATCGCTACTTTCTTGAAAGATTAATAAAAAGTTGTTATAATTAAGCCGAAAAAAGAAGATAAGAGGAAAAACTTATGAGTAAAGAAAAATCAAAAAGAAGTAAAAATCGTCGTAAATGGTTAATTATTGCTAGTGTAGTTCTAGTAATCATTATGTTTATTAGTGCAGCAGCTGCTTTAATTATCAAAAAAAGTTAATAAATAATTTTATCAATGATACCATAATCTATGGCCTTACTTGCATCCATGAAGTAATCCCTTTCGGTATCTTTTTTTATTTTATTCAAGTTTTGATTAGTATTAGAAGCTAGTATTTCGTTTAGCTTCTTTTTTAGTCTTTGAATCCTTTTTGATGCTATATCGATATCACTAGCAACACCACTTGTACCACCACTAGGTTGATGAATCATGATTTCACTATTAGGTAAGGCATATCTTTTACCTTTTTTACCACCGGCTAGTAAAAAGGCACCCATACTAGCTGCTAGTCCTATACAAATCGTAGAGACGTCGCAACTAATGTGCTGCATTGTATCATAAATTGCCATGCCACTAGTAATTGAACCACCAACAGAATTGATGTATAGTTGAATGTCTTTACTAGAATCTTTGCTAGCTAGGTATAATAATTGGGCAATAATATTACTAGCCATAGTGTCATCAATTTCGCCAGTTAACATGATAATTCTTTCTTTTAAAAGCAATGAATAGACATCATAATGTCTTTCTCCATCATGGCTTACTTCAATAATTGTTGGAATGTAGTGCATATTTTGTCCTCCTAAATTAAAGTATGCCCAAGTATTTAAAAATATACATGATAATATTTATATATTAAATATTATTTTTATTTTTAAATTGTTGCAATTGACTAGCTAAATATTTATAATTATACATGTACGAATAATTTAGAAAATTAAATTATTGAAAGGAGATTTTCGTATGAGTGTAAAAATTGCAATTAATGGTTTTGGAAGAATTGGACGTTTAGCTTTCAGACAAATGTTTGGAGCCGAAGGCTATGAAGTTGTTGCTATTAACGATTTAACTAGCCCTAAAATGTTGGCTCATTTATTAAAATATGATTCAGCTCAAGGTCGTTATGCTTTAGCTGACAAAGTTACTTGTTCAGAAGATGATGCAAGTGAAGGTTGGATTGCTGTTGATGGAAAGAAAATCAGAATTTATGCTGAAAAAGATGCAGCAAACTGCCCTTGGAAAGAATTAGATGTTGATGTTGTGTTAGAATGTACTGGTTTTTATTGTTCAAAAGAAAAATCAATGGCTCACATCAACGCTGGTGCTAAAAAAGTTATCATTTCAGCTCCTGCTGGAAACGATTTGAAGACTATCGTTTATGGTGTTAACGATAAAACTTTAACTAGCGAAGATAAAGTTATTTCAGCTGCTAGTTGTACAACTAACTGCTTAGCTCCTATGGCTAAGGCTTTAAATGACTTTGCACCTATTCAATCTGGTATCATGACAACAGTTCATGCTTACACTGGTGATCAAATGGTTCTAGATGGACCACATAGAAAAGGTGATTTAAGAAGAGCTAGAGCTGCTGCTTGCAATATCGTTCCTAATTCAACTGGTGCTGCAAAAGCTATCGGTTTAGTTATTCCTGAATTAAATAAAAAATTAATTGGTTCTGCTCAACGTGTTCCAGTATGCACTGGTTCAACAACTATTTTAGTTGCTGTTGTTAAAGCAAATGATTTAACAGTTGAAGCAATTAATGCTGCAATGAAAGCTCAAACAAGTCCTTCATTTGGATATACTGAAGAACCTTTAGTATCTTCTGATATTATTGGTATTACTTATGGTTCATTATTTGATGCAACTCAAACTATGGTAACTAAGATTTGTGATGGTTTATATCAAGTTCAAGTTGTTGCATGGTATGATAATGAAAATTCTTATACTTCTCAATTTGTTCGTTTAGCTAAAGAATTTGCTCAAAAATAAGTAATTTAAATTAAATATTATTAGCACTCTTTATGGGTGCTTTATTTTCACAAGGGGAGGAAAATATTCGTGAAAAAAACAGTTAGAGATTTAACAAATTTAGCTGGTAAAGTGGTATTTGTACGCGTTGATTTCAACGTACCTTTAAAAAATGGTGTGATTAGTGATGACAATCGTATCGTTAGTGCTTTACCAACCATTAACTACTTAAAAGAACAAGGTGCTCGAATTGTTCTATTTTCTCATTTAGGTAAAGTAGACCATAAAGATGAAGAAAAGAAAAAACAAGATATGGCTAAAAATGATATGAAATTTGTAGCTAAACGAGTTGAAGAATTATTACAATCTCCATTTGTTTATGTTGATGAAACTCGTGGTGAAAAATTATCAAAGGCCATTCAAGAATTAAAAGATGGCGAAGTATTATTAATGCAAAATACTCGTTATGAAAAAGGTGAAAGCAAAAATGATCCTGAACTTAGCGCTTATTGGGCAAGTTTAGCTGACGCATTTGTTATGGATGCTTTTGGCTCTGCTCATAGAGCTCATGCTTCAACTTATGGTGTACCTGAAATCTTAGCTAAAGAAAACAAACCTACAGCTTTAGGCTTTTTAATGGAAAAAGAAGTTTTAGGTTTAGGAAAATGTGTAGCTGCTAATGAACATCCTTACGTTGCAATCCTTGGTGGTGCTAAGGTATCAGATAAGATTCTAGTTGTTGAAAAACTACTAGAAAAAGCTGATAAAGTTTTAATTGGTGGTGCTATTACTTGTACTTTCTTAAAAGCTATGGGTAAAAATGTTGGTACTAGCCGTTATGAAGAAGATCAACTTGATTTTGCTCGTCATTGCTTAGAAATTGGCAAAGATAAATTAGTATTACCTGTTGACCATGTCATTGCTAATGATTTTGATAATCCAACTGATATTAAAGTTGTTGCCGAAGATGGCATTATTGATGGCTATGAAAGACTAGACATTGGTCCTAAGACTCGTGAATTGTATAAAGAAATCTTACAATCTGCTAAAGTTGTTTTCTGGAATGGTCCTATGGGTGTTTTTGAAAAAGAAGAATTTGCCGATGGAACCAAAGCTATTTGTGAAATCTTAACAAGCCTTCCTAATTGCTTTAGTGTTATTGGTGGTGGCGATAGTGCAGCTGCTGCTTTACAATTTGGCTATAAAGAAAAATTCTCACATGTATCTACAGGTGGCGGAGCATCTTTAGAATTAATTGAAAAAGAAGGCCATTTACCAGGTATTGATATCATTGAAGATAGAAAACCAATTAGAAATTCAAACCGTAAAACAGTTATCATTGGTAACTGGAAAATGAATCACACTAATAAAGATACTTTTGTTTTTGTAGAAAAAGTTAAATCAGAAATTCCAGTTGCTAATCAAAACGATATCGTTGTTGGTATTGCTCCTAGTTATTTAAGTTTAGCTACTGCTGTATCTAGACGTAGTGATTTAATTGTCTGTGCTCAAGATGTAAATGAATTTGTAAGTGGTGCTTATACTGGTGAAGTTAGCGTTGATATGTTAAAAGAAATCGCTATTAAATATAGTATCATTGGTCATTCTGAAAGAAGACAATACTATTTTGAAACTAGTGAACGTTGCAATGCTAAAATGAAAACATTATTTGCTAATGAAATGTTCCCAATCTATTGTGTTGGTGAAACTTTAAAACAATTTGAAGAAAATCAAACTAAAGAAGTTGTTAAAGAACAAATTCAAGTAGGCTTAAAAGGAATTAGTGCTACTAATGTTCGCAATATGATTATTGCTTATGAACCAGTATGGTCAATTGGCACTGGTAAGAATGCTAATCCTGAAATTGCTGAAGATGTTTGTGCTTATATCCGTAGTTTGATTAAAGATTTATATACCGAAGATGTGGCAAATAGTGTCATTATTCAATATGGTGGTAGTGTTAAACCTGAAAACATTCGCAGTTATCTAGAACAAGATAATATTGATGGTGCTTTAGTTGGTGGTGCTTCATTAGATAGCGAATCTTTCTTAAATTTAATTAGAAACCTTTATTAATTAGTTGATTTATTAAGGCCAATATCGTTATTGGCCTTTTAAGGTTATAAAAAGTAGGAGATAAAAAATGAAAAAACAATTAAAATTATTAGCTTGTTGTTCTTTGCTTTTATTAGGGGGAATTATGATGACTGGTTGTAATGATAACGATGAAAGCAGTTCAATTAAATCTAATGCAACCTTTATTGAAAAAGAAGAAATTTGTATCACAGTTGATGAAACATATAACTTAAAAGTCATGTTAAAAGATGACATTCAAGGTGATGTTAAATTTTCGATTGGTAATACTAAATATGCTTCTATGCAAAATGAAAATGTGATGAAAGGTGTTTCTGTTGGTGATACTAATATCATCATTAGACAAGATAAGTCAGTTCAAAGCATACCTTTACACGTTTATGCAAAAGATGATGAAAGAGTTTCAATATTTACTCTTGATAAAGGCCGTTTATATGGTAAAAAAGCAGTATTTTATGGTGATTCAATCTCCCAATGGGGAACATTTCAATCTGAATGGATTTTAAAAGTTGCTGATTATTATCAACTTAGTCATATAAATTATGGTATTTCAGGAACAACTCTTGCTTATACTGAACATAGATTTAATTTATATGGCCATTGGGGAACAGAAATGATGTATACTCATGAATCAGATAATAAAGCCGCTGATTATATCTTTGTTTTATATGGAACTAATGATATAGACGAACAAGTTCCAGTTGGTGGGATTTATGATATGTTAGAAGAATATGATGACTTAAACCCAACCTATACTGGTGCTGTTAACTATGCAATCACTTTATTACAAGAACAAAACCCTAATGTTAGAATTGTTTGGTTAAGTTTGATTTATCGTGATGGAGAAAATGTTAAAAAGTACAATGCTGCTTTAAAAGATGTTTGCATGTCTCATCTTATTAAGTTCATTGACATGTATTCATTATGGACTGTTAGTGATAAGTGGGATTATATGCAAGATAGTCTTCATCCTAATCCAGCCGGAAATCAAAAAATGTTTGAAAAAATTATAAATTCATAAATAAAACGAATAATAAAAAATGTTGAGTTTCAAATTCAACATTTTTTTAAGCCATAAAAGTTTTATTTTTTGTTATGTGTGGAATCACGATAGATGATTTCACTTTCAATAAAGATATTCTTACTAGGATAATCCATCATGAGAAGAACTAATAATTGAAAAGCATTTTTAGCAATTTCGTTTAAATTTTGTCTAATTGTTGTAATGCTTGGAATGCTATGTCTTGCCATTTCTAAATCATCAAAACCAGTGATTGAAAAGTTATTAAAAACATTTATTTTATTGTTTTTTAATTCTTCAATTAAACCAACAGCAATTAAATCAGAAGAACATATAATAGCACTGACATCACTATGTTTAAAATAATTAGCAGCTTGTTTTCCACATTCTTTAGAAAGACTTCCTTTATATAAATATCTAGGATTATATTCAAGTTTATTAGTTTCAAGACCAATTATATAACCCGCATAACGTTTACTAGAAATATAATTAGTACTATCACCTAAAATAAAACCAATTTTAGTGTGACCTAATTCTTTTAATTTTTTTATTAGACTAACCATAGCATGGATATCATCATTATGAATGGTAGATACCTTATTAGAAATCAAAAAACTGTCGTATAAAACGGTCGGAATGGTAGTGTTTATAAGTTCATTATAAATTGGATTTGAACTATTAAGACCAACAATAAAAGAACCATCAAAATTATTTTTTTGCATGAATTGGTTATAATCTAATGTGATAGCATCAAGAGGCATAATACTGATTTCAAAGTTCTTTTCACGAGCATATTTTGCAAAACTAATTGAGATGCTTGCTACAATATTTGCTTGGTTAGCTAAACTATGCTTATCATATAACATTACAATTTTTCGTTTAGTTTTATAAAAAAGACTTTCATCTTTAGTTTTATAACCATGTGCTTTAGCATATTCTATGACCGTTTTTTTTGTATCATTTGAAACATCAAAAGCACCATTTAATGCCTTAGAAACGGTTGAAATAGATAGATGTAAGTCATTTGCAATGTCTTTTAATTTCATGTTAGTCACCTTGAAAATAATTGTAAAGGAAAGATAACTAAAAATCAAGTTAAGTAAATAATGCTTGAAGACTAACAATTTTATTTTTAAAATATGCATGGAGGTAGTAATAATGTTTAATAAAAAAATGGCCGGTATCTTATTACATATCAGTTCTTTACCTTCTAATTATGGTATTGGAAGCCTTGGTAAAAGTGCCTATGATTTTATCGACTTTTTACATGCTTGTAATTTAAAGATATGGCAAATTTTGCCGTTAGTACCGACAAATTATGGCAACTCACCATATCAAAGTGTTTGTTCAATGGCGCTTAATTATTATTTCATTGATTTTGATATTTTAATTGCCAAAAATTTATTAAAAAACACTGATTTAAGCGATAATTTATTTGGTAATGATAATAAAAAAGTAGACTATGAATTATTGTTTAAAAACAAAGTTTTGCTGCTTAAAAGGGCATTTTTAAATTTTGACACAAATGATAATAAATTTAAACAATTTCTAAAAGAAACTAGATATCATGACTTTGCTATTTATATGACTCTTAAAGAAATGTTTGATTATAAACCTTGGTATGAATTTGATAAAAGATATCAAATATATTCATATGAACTTGAAAAAGAAATCTTAGAAACAAGATATCAAGAATATTTATTCTGGCAATGGACTCAATTTGAATTCTTAGATGAATGGAATAAACTACATGCTTATGCTTTAGCTAAAGATGTTAAAATTCTAGGAGATATGCCTTTATATGTAGCTTATGATAGTGTTGAAGTTTATAAACATCCAGAATTATTTATTCTTCATGATGATAAAAGACTTAAACTAGTTGCTGGTTGTCCTCCTGATGCATTTTCAAGTACAGGTCAATTGTGGGGCAATCCAATTTATAACTGGGATTATTTAAAAAGCACTAATTATGCTTGGTGGAATAAAAGACTTCAAGTTGCTTTTGAATTATATGATTATGTTAGAATTGATCATTTTCGAGGCTTTAGCCGTTATTTTGCAATTGATGCAGGTGAAACTACTGCTATCAATGGGAAATGGAATCTAGGCCCTGGCTTTGACTTTTTTAAAGATAAACTTGATTTAAATATCATTGCTGAAGATTTAGGTTATATCGATGATGATGTTAGAACTTTGATGAAACAAACTAATTATCCTGGTATGAAAGTTTTAAGCTTTGCTTTTGATGGTAATAGTGATAACGAACATAAACCTAGTAATTATATAAAAAACATCATTGCTTATACTGGTACCCATGATAATATGCCACTTCATCAATATTTAACGAGTCTTAATAAAAAATCATATGACTTATTATTAGTTGAATTAAAAAACGAATGTGACAAATTAATGATACCTTGTAAAGAAACTTCGGTTAATGATGTAATCGATACAATGATCGAACTATTATTTTTTAGTAAAGCAAGCGTTTGTATCATTCCTATGCAAGATATCTTAAAACAAGATAAAGAAGCTAGAATGAACTTTCCATCAACCTTAAGTAAAGATAATTGGGCTTATCGAATTACTAAAAGTGATTTAAACGAATCACTAGTTAAAAAAATAAATGAATTAGTTTATAAATCTTCAAGGTCCTAAATGGTTAATTAGCGACCTTAAATTTAATGAAATAAATAGTAATTTGTTTCTTACAAAAAATTATTTTTAATGTTATAATCAATTCGATAAGCAAATAATATTAAGTTAATTTATCAATGAGTAGCAATAATGCGTAAGTCCAATTGTATAAGGACTTACGTATTTTTTATGCTCAAAAAGTCGAGGAGGTATCATTTATGAAAGAATTAGATTTAGGAAAAGAAAGAATACCTAAATTAATAAAAAAGTTTGCAATTCCCTGTGTAATTAGTATGATTGTTGCAGCACTATATAACATCGTAGATCAAATATTTATAGGGTGGAGTGAAGCAGGAGCATTTGGTAATGCAGCGACTAATATCGTTTATCCATTTACTGTTATATCACTTGCATTTGCATTATTAATTGGTGATGGATCAGCAGCATTATTTAGTTTGTCATTAGGAGCAAAGGACAAAGAAAAAACTAATAAATCTATAGGAAATGGATTAGTTTTACTATTATTTATCTCTATTGCACTTACTATATTAGGTTTATTATTTAACAAACAAATATTAAAATTGTTTGGTGGAAACCCAAATGAAGTAGAATGTTATCAATATGCAAAAGATTATTTAAGAATTATTTGTTATGGGTTACCATTTTATATTATTGGTCAGGGATTAAATGCATCCATTCGAAATGATGGAAGCCCAAAATATGCAATGCTTGCAACTGTAGTTGGTGCAATTTCAAATATCATTCTTGATCCAATATTTATATTTGTATTTAAGATGAGTGTTAAAGGAGCCGCTATTGCTACAATAATAGGACAAATTTTAACATTTATTATTAGCATTTTATATTTAATGAAATCTAAGCAATTTAAAGTGAATAAAGAATCAATAAAATTAAATAAAGGTATTTGCTTTAAAATAGTATCACTTGGTCTTGCTTCATTAATTACCCAACTTTCCATAGTAATAATTATTGCAGTGGCTAATAACTTAGTTGGTAAATATGGATATATGACAATGGCCTCTACTGGAGTGCCATATGGAGCTGTAATTCCTTTAGCAGTAATTGGAATATGTATGAAAGTTTTTGGTATTGTCGTATCAATAGTAATTGGAGTATCTTTGGGTGGTATGCCAATTATTGGATATAATATGGGAGCTGGTAATACAAAAAGAGTAAAAGAAACCATTAAATATATTTTAATTACAAATTTAATAATAGGTTTTTTTGCTTTCATTATATTTGAACTATTCCCAGAATTTATTATTAATATATTCGGTAGTGGTAATGGAACAGAATATATGGAATTTGCAGATTATTGTTTAAGAATATTTTTAGGTGGAATTATTTTAACTTGTTTAATTAAATCAATGTCTATTTTATTACAATCGATGGGTTCAAGTTTAAAATCTACTATACTTGCACTAGCAAGAGATGTAATTTTCTTTGTTCCATCTATCATATTAATTGCCAGTTTGTCACATAGTGTGGTAACTATGTTATGGAGTGCAATTATTGCTGATATATTAGCATTTATTACTGGTGTAATTTTACTTAAACAAGAATTTAATCAACGCAAGGTCTTAAATTATTAAAAAATAATTTACTTATAAAAATAGTAGTTAACAGATGTAAAAAAATTTGGTATAATAACAACCATGTGGGGAGGAATTATTATGAGTTCAATTCAAGCCGTGGCAAAACAAGATATATTAGCCATAGTTGATAGTTACAAGGATGAAAACACACCTTTAATGATGATTCTAAGTGAAGTCCAAAATAAATATGGATATATTCCTTTAGAAGTACAAGAAATCATTTCTGAAGCTACTGGTATTCCAGTTGCTACTATTTATGGTGTTGTTACTTTCTATTCATTCTTTTCTTTAAAACCAAAAGGAAAATATGTCATTGGTGTTTGTCTAGGCACAGCATGTTATGTCAAAGGTGCACAACAAGTTTGTGACAAATTCAGTGAAATGTTAAAAATTAAACCAGGAGAAACAACCGAAGATGGTTTATTTACCATCGATGCACTTAGATGCATCGGTGCTTGTGGTATCGCTCCTGCTGTTTCTATCAATGGTAAGGTATATCCTAAGATGACTGTGGATAAAGTACCTCAAATCATTGCTGAATATCGAAACGCTGAAGGAGGAAAAGCTTAATGATTAAAACACCTGAAGAATTAGCAGCTAAAATTGCTAGTTGTAAATCATGCTTAGATAAGAAATTTGCTGGTGAAGGAAAAACTAGAGCCATCGTTTTATGTGGTGGTACAGGCTGTCTTTCTAGTAATTCAGCAGCTATTAAAGAAAAATTTATTGAAGTTTTAAAAGAAAAAGGATTAGATGATAAAATCAGTGTTAACATCGCCGGTTGTTTTGGCTTTTGTTCACAAGGTCCTTTTGTAAAAATTTATCCAGAAGACACTTTATATCGTCTTGTAAAAGTTGATGATGTTGCTGAAATCGTTGAAAAAGATATTATGCAACATGAAATCGTTGAAAGATTACTATATGTTGATCCAGTAACTAAAGAAAAAGTTGCTAAACAAGATGATATCAATTTCTATAAAAAACAAAAAAGAATCGCTTTACATGGTTGTGGAACCATCAACCCTGAAAACATTGATGAAGCTTTAGGTTTTGGCGCATTCCAAGGCTTAGCTAAGGCTTTAAAAATGGACCGCATGGCTGTCATTCAAGAAGTATTAGATGCTGGCCTTAGAGGTAGAGGTGGTGGCGGATTTCCAACTGGTTTAAAATGGAAATTTGCATACAATGAAGTAAATGATGAAAAATATGTAGTATGTAACGGTGATGAAGGTGATCCAGGAGCATTCATGGATCGTTCAATTCTAGAAGGTAACCCTTTAGCTGTTATTGAAGGTATGGCCATTGCAGGTTATGCAATTGGTGCTCAAAATGGTTATTTCTATGTAAGAGCTGAATATCCAATCGCTGTTAAACGTTTAAGAATTGCTATTAAACAAGCCGAAGAAATAGGCTTACTTGGTGATAACATTCTAGGTAGTGGCTTTAATTTCAGAGTTCATGTAAGACTTGGTGCTGGTGCTTTCGTTTGTGGTGAAGAAACAGCTTTACTTAACTCAATTGAAGGTAAAAGAGGAATGCCTAGACCTAGACCACCATTCCCAGCCGTTAAAGGTTTATGGGATAAACCAACCATTATTAACAACGTTGAAACTTTAGCAACTGTTCCTTATATCTTAAGAGAAGGAAAAGAAGAATTTGTTAAATATGGTACTGAAAAATCAAAAGGTACCAAAGTATTTGCTTTAGGTGGAAAGATTAATAATGTTGGACTTGTAGAAATTCCTATGGGAACCACTTTACGTGAACTTATTTATGAAATTGGTGGTGGCATCCCTAATGGTAAGAAGTTTAAAGCTATTCAAACTGGAGGTCCATCAGGAGGTTGTCTTACTAGTGAACATCTAGATACTCCAATTGATTATGATAACCTAGTTGCTTTAGGTTCAATGATGGGTTCTGGTGGTGCTATTGTTATGGATGAAGATAACTGTATGGTTGACGTTGCTAAATTCTATATGGAATTTATTTGTGATGAATCATGTGGTAAATGTTCACCTTGTAGAATTGGTACTAAACGGATGCTTGAATTATTACAAAAGATTACCGATGGAAAAGGAACTATGGATGATATAACTGCCCTAGAAGAATTAGGAAACGCTGTTAAGGCTGGCTCACTTTGTGGTCTTGGTCAAACAGCCGCTAATCCAGTTATTTCTACACTATCTCATTTTAGAGATGAATATATCGCCCATGTTGTTGATAAAAAATGTCCAGCTAAGGTATGTAAGAATTTAATGCAATATCATATCGTTAGTGAAAAATGTAAAAAATGTAGTTTATGTGCTCGTAATTGCCCTGTTCAATGTATTCATGGTGTTGTTGGTAAAGAACCATTTGAAATTGATCAAAGCAAATGTATTAAATGTGGTATGTGTCAATCTTCTTGTAAGTTTGGCGCAGTTGAAAAAAGATAGGGGTGGAAACTATGGAACTTGTTAATATTAAAATTGAAGGACATCCTTATCAAGTTGAAAAAGGATTAACTATTTTACAAGCTGCTAGAAAATGTGGCTATGAAATTCCATCATTATGTTCATTTAAAGATGGTAAATGTTCTTTAGGTTCATGCAGAGTTTGTCTTGTTGAAGTTAAAGGCGCTAGAGGTTTAGTTGCTTCTTGTGTTTATCCAGTAAACGAAGGAATGGAAATCATTATTTCTAGTCCTAAAGCTACTGCTGCTAGAAGAACAAGTGTTGAATTATTATTATCAAACCACTCTAGAAATTGTCAACAATGCCGTAAGAATGGTAATTGTGAATTATTACATGTAGCAAAGATTACTGGTGCTCGTGATGATGTTTATCAAGGTGCCCAAACTCCAGCTACATTTGATGATTTAACACCATCTATTATCCGTGATACTTCTAAATGTATTCTATGTGGTCGTTGTGTAGTACGTTGTGAAGAAGCTCACGGCACGGGTATCTTAGGTTTTGAAAACCGTGGATTTAAGACTATTGTTGGTCCTGCTTATAATCGTTCATTTGCTGAATCTCCTTGTATCTTATGTGGTCAATGTGTAAACGTTTGTCCAACAGGTGCTTTAATGGAAAAAGGTGAAATCGATTTAGTTGATGCTGCTTTTAAAGCAGGAAAACATGTTGTAGTTCAAACTGCTCCTGCAGTTCGTGCTGCTTTAGGTGAAGAATTTGGCCTTCCTATTGGTACAACTGTTACAGGTAAAATGGTAGCAGCTTTACATCGTTTAGGTTTTGCTAAAGTTTATGATACTAATTTTGGTGCTGATTTAACTATCATGGAAGAAGCTGCTGAATTAGTAAACAGAATTAAAAACAAAGGTGTTTTACCTATGATTACATCATGTTCACCAGGTTGGGTTAATTATGCTGAATATTTCTATGGTGATTTATTAGATCACTTATCAAGTTGTAAATCTCCTCACGAAATGATGGGTGCTATTATTAAATCATATTATGCTAAGCATAATAACCTAGATCCTAAAGATATCTTTGTTGTATCAATTATGCCTTGTACTGCTAAAAAGTATGAAAAGAATCGTCCTGAAAATGCAGTTGATGGTATAGCAGATGTTGATGCAGTCTTAACTACTAGAGAATTAGCTACTTTAATTAAACGTAGTGGTATTCAATTCAATAAACTACCTGATGAAGAATTCGACCAAGACTTACTTGGTGAATACACAGGTGCTGGTGTTATTTTTGGTACTACTGGTGGTGTTATGGAAGCTGCTGTTAGAACTGCTTATCATATGATTACTAATAAAGAAGCTGATGAACTACTTAAATTTGAACCTGTTAGAGGTCTTGAAGGAATTAAAGAAGCATCTTTAGATATCGATGGCTTAAAAGTTAACATTGCTGTCTGCCATGGTATGAAAAACGCTAAAGTATTATTAGATGAAATCAGAAGTGGTAAATCTAAATATCAATTCATTGAAATTATGGGTTGCCCTGGTGGTTGTGTTAACGGTGGTGGCCAACCATACGTTAAACCATGCTTCTTACCAAACGAAGAAGATAACATCTTAGATACTTATATTTCTAAAAGAGCTGCTGTTTTATACAGTGAAGATGAAAAACAAGTTATTCGTAGATCTCATCTAAACACTCAAATTCAAGATCTTTATAAGAATTATTTAGGAGAACCTAATGGTCATTTAGCTCATAAACTATTACACACTAGTTATCATGCTAGAGTACGTTTTCCTAAAAAATAAGTAGGAAATAATAAAGAAAAACAAATTCTAAATATTAAAATGCATTTGGTATCGCTTATCAGATGCATTTTTTTTGCAATTGTAAATAAAACTATTAGAACAAGTTAAAATAGTAATCTATTTAAGTATTTAGCTTATTTTTTACCATTAACTAAATACTTTTTTTCTCAAATTTGTTCCATTTTTTAACTATACAATTTTCAAGTTTTTATATATAATAGTAGCGAGAAAGAGATGTGAATATTATGAAAAAAATACATCTATACGATAGTGTATCAAAAGAAATCAAAGAAGTACCATTAAGTGAAAATGAAAAGAACTATATGTATGTCTGTGGTCCTACTGTTTATAATCATGCTCATATCGGTAATGCTAGACCATTAGTAGTTTTTGATACTTTAAAAAGAAGTATTCTTGCCTGTGGTTATGATTTAGCTTTGATTTCTAATTATACTGATGTTGATGATAAGATCATCAATGCCTCAATAAAAGAAAACATAACAGAAAAAGAATTAACTGATAAATATATAAATGCTTATGAAAAACTAAAAACTGATTTAAATGTTTTACCAGTTGATTATAGACCAAGAGTTACTGAATATATGCCTAAAATCATCGATTTTATCGACAATTTAGTTAAAACTGATTATGCTTATGTTATTGATGGTGATGTTTATTTTAGAGTTAGTAAGATTAAATCATATGGTAGTTTATCTAATAAAAACCTTGATGAACTTAAAGTTGGCGCTAGAATCGAAGAAAATGATAAAAAAGAAAATCCATTAGATTTCACATTATGGAAAAAGACAGATACTGGTATCAAATGGGATTCACCTTGGTCTAAAGGTCGTCCTGGTTGGCATACTGAATGTGTCTGCATGATTCATGAAATAACACCAGAACATCATGTTGTTATTCATGGTGGTGGTATGGATTTAAAATTCCCACATCATGAAAACGAACAAGCGCAAGCTATGGCTTATTATAATAGACCTTTAGCTGATCTCTGGGTTCATAATGGTATGGTTAATATTAATAATGAAAAGATGTCTAAATCTTTAAATAACTTTATTTATGCTAAAGATTTATTATTAAAATATGATGGAAACATCTTACGTTGGGTATTTTTATCAACTTATTATCGTGCTCCAATTAATTTCAGTGATGAAGTGTTTAACCAAGCAATCACTGAACTAAATAAGATTTATCTAGTACTTAAACAAGCCTATGTTAAGTTATCTTTAGAAGATTATGATATTAGTTCAAATAATATAAATAGTGAAAAATACGATGAATTCTTAAATGCTTTAGCTGATGATTTAAATACAACATTAGCTATCAGTGTTATCTTTGAAATGGTTAAACTATTAAATGTTTCGATTAGAACTAATAATCTAGATAAAGAATTAGTATTACAAAACTGTAATACCATTAATAAGATGCTTGATGTCTTAGGTATCCATACTTTAGTTGTTAAATTAAACGAAGAAGATAAGAAATTATATCAAGAATGGACTAACTATAAGAGCCAAAAAGATTTTGAAAATGCCGATAGAATCAGGAATATTTTAATTCAAAGAGGTATTTTATAATGGAATATGTATATGGTAGAAATGTTATAGCTAGTTATCTAGATAGTAATGATTTACTTGAAGTATATTACATCAAAGAATTGAAAAATAGTCCATTAATAAGTGAATTAAAGCAAAAAAAGATAGCCTTAAAAGAAACCAATAAACAAGAACTTGAAAAGTTAGTACACACTGATAAACATCAAGGAATTGTCGGTAAAATCAGAGATTTTAAGTATCAAGACTATGATTTAATGGTTAGTAATACCTTAACTAAACCACATCCGGTTTTATTGATGCTTGATGGTATTGAAGATCCTCATAACTTAGGTGCTATTATTCGTAGTGTTGAAGCTTTTCAAATTGATGGTATCATCCTAAAGAAAAACAATAGTGTTTCGATTAATTCAACTGTTGCTAAGGTGTCTACTGGTGCTCTAGTTAATGTAAACATCACTCAAGTAACAAACCTATCTTCAACCTTAGAAGATTTAAAAGAAAAAGGCTTTTGGAGTTATGCTGCTGAAGCCTATCAAGGAGTTAGTTATAATAGTGTTGAATATGATAGACCTACTTTACTAATTGTTGGTTCAGAAGGAAAAGGAATTTCAAGACTATTAAAAGAAAAATCTGACTTTAGAATTTATATTCCAATGTATGGTAAAGTTAATTCATTAAATGTTTCAGTTGCTACTGCAATATTGCTTGCAAAAATAAAAGAAAAGTAAGACGCTTATGCGTCTTTTTTGCTACAAAATTAAACCAAAGTTAGGACCAAACAACATCAATTATATGTCACAATATTATTGGTGATGTTAGATGGCTAAAAATGCTACTGGATTTAGTGATCCTGAACTTATTTATTTATATCGATGTGGAAATTATAAAGCTATAGAAATACTTAAAAATAAACATGGTGGAGCTATAAATGATATAGCCTCAAAACTACTATCTGTTTGCTATAATTTGAACTTTGAAGATGTCATTCAAGAATTAAACTATGCCTTTTTAAAGGCAGTTGAGATGTATAGTGAAAAGAAAGGTCGTTTTTTTTCATATGCTTATTGTTGTGTCTCTCATTATGCTGCAAAAATGTTAAAAGATTATTTTAGTGAAGCAGAATACACTATGCGTAATGCAGTATCACTTAATGATTATTGTAGTGAAGATGGATCGTTACAATATATCGAAATTATTGAAAACGATATAACGCAATTTGATCCAGTTTATACTTATGAAGTTAGAGAATCGGAAGAAAAATACCAACTATTTGTAAGTAAACTTAAGAAAAAAGATAAAAAAATTCATTATCTTCAACTTGATGGTTTAAAAACTAGAAAAATTGCCAAAATTACCCATTTTACCGTCAGATCTGTGCGTAATAGAATGTGTAAAATTAAAAAAGAAGTGACCAATTTTATTAAGAATTAGCAGTCAATTTTTTTAAAAATATTATGATTGACTATTGCTTTTACTTATAGTAAAATTATCTAGCGGAGTGTGATAAGTATGCGAGACAAGATAATTTTAATATGCGAAGAATGTCTTTCTCGAAACTATACAACGACTGCTAAAAAAACACAATCTAACACTCGGCTTGAAGTAAAAAAGTTTTGTCCAAAATGTAACAAACATACACTTCATAAGCAAAGCAAATAGGAGGTCTTTTATATGAAAAAAATCGGTAATTTTTTTAAGCGCATTGGTAAAGGCATTGCAGCTTTTTTTAGAGGCGTAGTTCGTGAAGGTAAAAAAGTTCGTTGGCCTAAAAGAAAAGATATGTATGAAAATACAGCAACCGTTTTAATATTCTGTGCTTTCTTTGGTTTATTTTTTAGCGCTGGATATGTAATTGCTCAATCAATTCTTAAAGCCATTGGCTATATGTAGAAATAGGTGATTCTTAGTGGAACAAGCAGAAAAAAAGTGGTATATCGTTAATACCTATTCCGGACACGAAGCAAAAGTTAGAGATAACATTATTCGTCGTATAGATTCTGAAAATGAACAAGAACACATCTTTCGAGTAATTGTTGCTGAAGAAGAAGAGTTAGTAAAAAAAGATGGTAAACCTACTGGTAAAGTAAAACTTAAAAATATCTATCCAGGCTACATTTTCATTGAAATGATTATGACAGATGAAGCTTGGTATGTTGTTAGAAATACTCCAGGCGTTACTGGATTCGTTGGTTCATCTGGTAGAGGTACTAAGCCATTTCCAGTACCTGAAGAAGAAGTAGCTAAAGTCTTGAAACGTATTGGTATGTTTGAAGGAAAAGAAGATACTGATTATAAAGTTGGCGATGAAATTAGAGTTGTTAATGGCCCACTTGCTAATCAAATCTTACCAATCATTGCTGTTGATGTTGAAAAGAAACTTGTAACAGTCGCTACTATTTTCTTTGGTAGAAAGAACGAAGTTTCAGTTAGTTTTAACGATATAGAAAAAATTTAGGTCTTAATTTTAAGGCCTTTTTTTATTAAATTTGTCGATAGATTCATGAGTTTTTGAAATCTACGACATTTTTTTTGAAAATTTATCTTGCATTATAATCTCATTTTATGTTACAATTACGCCTGCGTATGTGTTTTATGCGCATACGTATGAAACCTTAGCGTCGTAGTGGAAGAACATAGTTCATTAACACCACGACACGAAATGATTTATACAAGGAGGTGTGTTTCGTGAGTAAGAAAGTCGCAAAGGTTGTTAAATTACAAATCATGGCTGGCCAAGCAAAACCAGGACCAGCACTAGCATCAGCAGGTATCGTGATGCCAAAATTCTGTCAAGAGTTTAATGATCAAACTCGTGATAGAGCAGGTGAAGTTGTACCAGTAATCATTACTGCTTATGAAGACAAGAGTTTCACTTTTGTTTTAAAGACTACACCTACAGCAAACTTATTAAAGAAAGCTTGCAACATTCAAAAGGGTTCAGCAACTCCAAACAAAGTAAAAGTTGCTAAAGTATCTCAAGCAAAGATTAGAGAAATTGCAGAATACAAAATGCCAGATTTAAATGCTAATGACATTGAAGCAGCATGTAAGATTGTTGCTGGTAGTGCTCACAGCATGGGCATTGAAGTTGAAGACTAGGAGGTACTTGTATGGTTAAAAGAGGAAAAAAGTATCAAGAAGTTGCAAAACTTGTTGATAAAACAAAAAGTTATTCAATTGAAGAAGCAATGGAACTTGTAAAAAAGACATCCATTACTAAATTCGATGCTTCTGTTGATGTTGCATTCAGACTAAATGTTGATAGTCGTTATGCTGATCAAAACATCCGTGGTGCTATCGTTTTACCACATGGCACAGGAAAATCTAAAAGAGTTCTTGCCATCACAAATAATGTAAAAGCAGCAGAAGATGCTGGCGCTGATTTTGTTGGTGGAAAAGACATGATTGAAAAAATTCAAAAAGAAAACTGGTTTGATTTTGATGTTATCGTAGCTACTCCAGATATGATGGGCGAACTTGGTAAAATCGGTCGTGTATTAGGTCCTAAAGGTTTAATGCCTAACCCTAAGACTGGTACAGTTAATCCTGATATTGCTAAAGCAGTTCAAGAAATCAAGGCTGGTAAAGTAGCATATCGTGTTGATAAAAATGGTAACATCAATGTAAGTATTGGTCGTGTTTCATTTGAACCTAACAAGTTAGTTGAAAACTTCAAAACTTTAAAAGATGCTATTGCTAAAGCAAAACCAGCTTCTGTTAAAGGCGTTTACTTCAGAAACGTAAAAGTTACAACTACTATGGGACCAAGTATTTGTATTGATTATTCAGGTTTCTAAAATCAAGGTAGTTTCAATACGCCCTAGAAAGCAACTGCATTATGCTTAATTTGTTGCCGAGGCAAAAAATTGTCTACAAATTCATTTATGAATTTTCTATAAATTTTTAGTGCGTATTGTTTAAAAAATAAACAGGAGGTGCAAAAATGAAAGAAATTATCGCTAAAAAAGCCGAAGTTGTAAAAAATATTTCAAGCGAAATTGAAAAATCACAATCATATGTTGTATGTGAATATCGTGGTTTAACAGTAGCTCAAATTACTACACTTCGTCGTGATTTAGCAAAAATTGGTGGCAAACTAACAGTTTATAAAAATAACTTAGTTGAAAGAGCCGCTAAAGAACATGGCTATGAATTAAAAGACCTACTAACAGGTCCAAATGCCTTTGCAAGTGCTAGTGAAGATCCAGTTGGAGTTCCAAACTTACTATTCAAATTTGCGAAGAAAAATCCAAGCCTTGTTATCAAAGGTGGAATTGTTGAAAATAGAGTAGTTAATGCAGATGAAATGCAAGCTATTTCTAAATTACCAACAAAACCAGCCCTTATTTCAATGTTACTAGGTTGCTTACAATCACCACTTACCAAACTTGCATATGTGGTTAAAGAAGTAGCAAACCAAAAAGAAAATGCCTAACACACAAAAATTATTTATAGGAGGAATATAAAATGGCAAAATTAACAAACGAACAAATTATTGAATCTTTAAAAGAAATGTCTATGTTAGAAGTTAACGATTTAGTTAAAGCAATCGAAGAAGCTTTTGGCGTTACTGCTGCTGCACCAGTTGCTGCTGGTATAGCTGCTGCACCTGCTGAAGCTGAAGCTGAAGGACCAAAAGAAGTATCTGTATACTTAACAAACGTTGGTGCTGCAAAGATTCCTGTAATCAAAGCAGTTACAGCTATCACTGGTTTAGGATTAGTTGAATCTAAAAAATTATGTGATACACTTCCAGCTTTAATTAAAGAAAAGATTACACCTGAACAAGCTGAACAAATCAAGGCTCAACTAGTTGAACAAGGTGCCGAAGTAGAAGTTAAATAATTTCTTAACTTTTTAATGTTTTATAAACCTGCTTTATCTTTTAGCGGGTTTTTATCGTTTTTTTTAGGGGTGAATTTATGAGCCATTATTATAGCTTTGATGCATCGTTAAAAAGTAAACCAATTCTTTTAGATGTGTACTTTAAAGATACCAAATTGACTTTTAAAAGTGATATCGGTGTTTTTAGTAAAAATGAAGTTGATTTTGGCTCGTTTACTTTAATAAAGACATTATTAGATTACCCTTTAGCTAACGACTTACTTGATGTTGGTTGTGGCTATGGGGTAATTGGTTTAAGTTTGGCTTTTTTTAAAAAGTGTAACTATCTTGAAATGATTGATATCAACGAAAGAGCAGTTAAACTTAGCATAGAAAACCAAAAAAGATTATCTATTCTAAATGCAAACATATACCAAAGTGATGGTTTTATAAAAGTTACTCATTTATTCGATAGAATTGTCATGAATCCGCCAATTAGAGCTGGTAAAAAAGTGATTTATCAAATGTTTGAGGATGCTTTTTTACATCTAAAAGTTAATGGCGATTTATGGATAGTTATTAAAAAAGATTTAGGAGCACTAAGTGCTCAAAAAAAACTGCTTGAAGTGTTTAATAACTGTGAGTTAGTTAATAAAAAAAAGGGTTATTGGATACTTAAAGCAACCAAACTAGAAAATAACTAATTAATCATATAAAAAAATAAGGGGTGACACATTAGTGATTAAAACAACTTTTGAAAAACAAAAGTACTCTAAAAATAGAGTAAATTACTCAAAAATCAGTGGTTCATTAGCCCTTCCAAATTTGATTGAAATTCAAACTGGATCCTTTGATTGGTTTGTAAAAGAAGGCATTGAAGAAGTATTTAATGATATCTTTCCTATTAAAAATACTAAAGAAGATTTAATATTAGAATTTATTTCATGCCGTTTTGAAGAACCAAAATTTAATGTAGTGGATTGTAAGAGTCGTGACTTAACGTATTCTCGTCCATTAAGAGCAACTTTAAGACTTACTAATTTAGTAACTGGTGAAGCAAAAACAACCGAAGTTTACATGGGCGATTTTCCTATGATGACTGATATTGGTACTTTTATTATCAATGGTGCCGAAAGAGTTATCGTATCGCAACTTGTAAGATCGCCAGGTGCTTACTTTAAAAAAGTAATGGATACTAAAAATGGTAAATTACTTTATGGTGGCGATTTAATTCCAGCAAGAGGTACTTGGCTAGAATTTGAAAGTGATATCAAAGATCAAATTCAAGTACGTGTTGACCGTACTCGTAAAATGCCTGCTACTGTCTTACTTAGAGCTATTGGTTTACCTACTAATGAAGATATCATGGAATTATTTGGTGATAACCCATTACTAGTTAACACTTTTGAAAAAGATAAAGATGCTAGTATCCGTGAAGCATTAGTAGAAATTCATGCTAAGTTAAGACCTGGTGAACCAGCAACCGAAGAAGGTCCTAAAAACTTATTATTCCAAAAATTCTTTGATAAGAGAAGATATGATCTTGGCATGGCTGGTAGATTTAAACTTACTAGCAAATTAAGTGTCTACAATCGTATTTTAGATTGTTATCTAGCAGAAGACTTAGTTGATGTTAACGGCGAAGTCATCTATAAAAAAGGCACTCATATGGATAAAGAACATGTTAAACATATCATGGAAATCCAATTATTTGAAAAAGGTGCTCACACTTATCAAGTAAAAGTTAATAAGTTCTTTGGTGAACCTGATAAAGTTAACATCGTTAGTGTTTATCCAGATGAAACTAAATCTAAAGTTGTTAAAATTATGGGTACTGATTTGAATCTTAAAAATAAACACATTACGGTTCCTGATATCTATGCAACATTCTCATATTTATTAAACTTATCAGAAAATATTGGTGATGTTGATGATATCGACCATCTTGGTAATCGTCGTATCAGAGCCGTTGGTGAATTATTACAAAATCAATTTAGAATTGGTTTATCAAGAATGGAACGTTCAGTTCGTGAAAAGATGTCTGTTTCCGAAATTGAAACCATTACCCCAACTAATTTAATTAATATCCGTCCTTTAACTGCTGCTATTAAAGAATTCTTTTCATCTAGCCAATTGTCACAATTTATGGACCAAACTAACCCTATTGCTGAACTAACTAACAAACGTCGTTTATCAGCTTTAGGTCCTGGTGGTATTAGTCGTGATAGAGCAAGTTTTGAAGTCCGTGATGTTCACTATTCACATTATGGTCGTATTTGTCCTATTGAAACACCAGAAGGTCCTAACATTGGTCTTATCAATAACTTAGCAAGTTATGCTAAGATTAACCAATATGGCTTTATTGAAACTCCATTTAGAAAAGTAGTTAAAGAAAATGGTAAATATTATGTTAAAGATGAACAATGTGATTACTTATCTGCTGATGAAGAAAAAGAATTTGTAATCGGTCAAGCTAACATTAAACTTGGAAAAGATGGCGAAATCTTAGAAGATAAAGTGATTGCTCGTTTTCGTGGTGAAGATATTATGGCTAATAAGGAAAATGTTGATTATATCGACGTTTCACCAAAACAAATTATTTCTATTCCTACAGCCCTAATTCCATTTATCGAAAACGATGATGCTAACCGTGCTATGATGGGTGCTAACATGCAACGTCAAGCAATTCCACTACTAAGACCTAGTGCTCCTATCGTTGGTACTGGTATTGAATATATTAGTGCTCATGACTCAGGAGTTGCTGTTGTATGTAAAAATCCAGGAACTGTAAGTTATGTGGATTCAAGAAAAATCGTAGTTGAAGAAGATGAAGGTCCTCGTACTTATAATTTATATAAATTTGCTCGTTCTAACTCTGGTACTTGTTTCAACCAAAATCCAATTGTAAAAGTTGGTGA
The DNA here is from genome assembly GCA_947627355.1 of uncultured Bacilli bacterium. Lineage (GTDB taxonomy): Bacteria > Bacillota_I > Bacilli_A > RFN20 > CAG-631 > Caccosoma. Next base: position 46,902 of record CANQVX010000012.1, read on the forward strand.
TAAAGTTGAAACTGGTGATATTTTAGCTGATGGTCCTAGTATGGATCATGGCGAACTAGCTCTAGGTCAAAATGTAGTTGTTGCCTTTATGACATGGCATGGCTATAACTATGAAGATGCTGTTATCATGTCACAAAGATTAGTTAAAGATGATGTATATACTTCTATTCATATAGAAGATTATGATACTGAATGTCGTGAAACTAAACTAGGTCCTGAAGAAATCACTCGAGATGTTCCAAACGTAAGTGAAGAAGCTAAAGCAAATCTAGATGCTTTAGGTATCGTTATTCCTGGTAGTGAAGTTAAAGAAGGCGACATTCTAGTAGGTAAGATTACCCCTAAAGGTCAAACCGAACCTACTCCTGAAGAAAAATTATTGATGTCTATCTTTGGTGATCGCACTAAAGAAGGAAAAGATAATTCTTTAAGAGTTCCTCATGGTGGGGATGGTATTGTTGTTGGTGTTAAAATCTTTAGTAGAAAGAATAACAATACTGATATGACCTTAGCTCCTGGTGTTAATGCTGTAGTTCGTGTCTATATCGCTCAAAAAAGAAAGATTTCTGAAGGTGATAAGATGGCCGGACGTCATGGTAACAAAGGGGTTATTTCCCGCATTATGCCAGAAGAAGATATGCCATTTTTACCAGATGGCACACCTGTTGATATCATGTTAAATCCACTAGGTGTTCCTAGCCGTATGAATATTGGTCAAGTTCTTGAACTTCACCTTGGTATGGCTGCTAAAATTTTAGGCATGAAAGTTGCTACTCCTTCATTTGATGGTATTTCTAATGAAGAATTACTTGATTTGATGGATAAAGCTGGCATGTCTCGTGATGGAAAGATCACTCTAGTTGATGGTAAAACTGGTGAAAAATATGATGAAAAAGTAGCTGTTGGTGTTATGTATATGATTAAGTTATCACACATGGTTGATGATAAATTACATGCTCGTGCTACTGGTCCATATTCTTTAGTTACACAACAACCACTTGGTGGTAAAGCCCAAAACGGTGGTCAAAGATTTGGGGAAATGGAAGTTTGGGCTCTTGAAGCTTATGGCGCAGCTCATACTTTACAAGAAATCCTTACTATCAAATCTGATGATGTTGTTGGTCGTGTTAAGGCTTATGAAGCAATCCTTAAAGGAAAAGAAATTCCTAACCCTGGAATTCCTGAATCATTTAGAGTTTTACAAAAAGAATTACAAGCTTTGGCTATTGATGTAAATCTATATGATGATGAAGGTAACTTAATGGATACAAGAGACATTATGAAAGAAGCTCAAGCCAGAGATTCCTATAATAATGAAAAAGATCAAGTTGTTGAAGTTCAAGATACGGCTGAAGAATTAGAAGCCGCTGGTTTAAGTATCAGCGATGGTAATTATGATAATGGAGGTGACTATTAATGGCAATTGATATTAATAAACTTTCCGCTATTCAAATTGGTTTAGCTTCGCCAGAAAAGATTCTAGAATGGTCATATGGTGAAGTACTTAAACCTGAAACCATTAACTATCGTTCACAAAAGCCTGAATTAGATGGTCTATTTTGTGAAAGAATTTTTGGTCCTTCTAAGGATTACGAATGTCATTGTGGTAAATACAAAAAGATTCGTTTCCAAGGTATCAAATGTGAAAAATGTGGGGTTGAAGTTACAACTAAGGCTGTTCGTAGAGAAAGAATGGGCCATATAACTCTTGCTAGCCCAGTTGCTCATATTTGGTATTTAAGAGGCACTCCTAGTAGAATTGCTTTGATTCTTGATATTTCAGCAAAACAATTAGAAGATGTCGTTTATTTCGTATCTAGAATTGTACTAGATCCAGGTACTACTCGTTTATTACATAAAGGTGAAGTACTAGCTGAAAAAGATGCTCGTGTTAAATTCGTTGCTGTTGTTAAAGAAATTATTTCTAAGTTTTCTAGTGATGATGCTGAATATATGTATGGTGAAGATATCATCAATCAACTAGAAAATAGTAAAGAATTTGATTTCTATAAGTATGCTGCTTTCATTAAAAAGCATACTAAAGCTGAATTTGGTATCGGTGCTGAAGCTATTAAGACTTTACTTGAACAAGTAGACTTAGATAAAGTCTTAGAAGATATCAAAAATGAATTAAAAGAAACTCAATCACAAAAAGCAAAAAGACAAAAATTACTAAAGAGATTAGATGTTGTTGAATCATTTAGAAAATCTAATAACCGTCCTGAATGGATGATTTTAAGTGTTGTTCCTGTTATTCCACCTGATTTAAGACCGATGTTACAACTAGATGGTGGAAGATTTGCTACTAGTGATTTAAATGATTTATATCGTCGAGTTATCACTCGTAACTTAAGACTTAAAAGACTTAAAGATATAAACGCTCCTAGCGTTATTCTAATTAACGAAAAGAGAATGTTACAAGAAGCAGTTGATGCTTTGATTGATAATGGTAGAAGAGGTAAGGCTGTTATTGGTGCTGGTGGTAGAGCTCTTAAATCATTATCAAATACCTTAAAAGGTAAACAAGGTCGTTTCCGTCAAAACTTACTTGGTAAACGTGTTGACTATTCTGGTCGTTCAGTTATCGTTGTTGGTCCTGATTTAAAGATGTATCAATGTGGTATTCCTCGTGAAATGGCAGTTCAATTATTTAAGCCTTTCATTGCTGCTAAGATGATGGAAACCGAAGCGGCAACTAGCCATAAACAAGCTGAAAAGATGATTGATCGTCAAGAAGAAAAAGTCTGGGATGCTTTAGATGCTATTATTAAAGATCACCCAGTATTATTAAACCGTGCTCCAACTCTTCATAGACTTGGTATTCAAGCTTTTGAAGTTAAGTTAGTTGATGGAAGAGCAATTAGACTTCATCCTCTTGTATGTCCAGCATTTAATGCCGACTTTGATGGTGACCAAATGGCTGTTCACGTACCACTATCAAAAGAAGCTATTAAAGAAGCTCGTGAATTGATGATTGGTTCTAAAAACATTTTAGGTCCTAAAGACGGTAAACCTATCGTTACTCCAGGACATGATATGGTTTTAGGTAACTATTACATCACTCTTGAATGGACTAAACAAGACTTCTATGATAGAGCTAAAAGATATCGTGAAGATGGCGATGAAATCAATGCTGAAAAATATGAATTATATGGTGATTGTGAAGGTAAAATCTTTGCCACTCCTGAAGAAGCCATCATGGCTTATCAAACTGGCAATGTTCATTTACAAACAAGAATCGCTATTATTGCTGGTTCATTAGATAAAGAATGTTTCACTAATGAACAAAAGAATCAATATTTAATCACTACTGTTGGAAAGATTATTTTCAATAGTATTTATCCAAAGACTTTAGCTTATTTAAATAATCCTAAAGATGGCTTTGATAGTACTCCTGATAAATATTTCGTTCCTCGTGGTGGTAATGTAAAAGAAACAATTGCAACAAGAGAAATAAATCCACCATTCAAAAAAGGTGATTTAGGTAAAATTATTGATTATGTCTTCAAACATTACGGAACTGAAGAAACATCTATCATGCTAGATAAGATGAAAGATCAAGGATTTAAGTTTGCTACAGTTTCAGGTGTTACTGTATCAATTGATGATATTAAAGTTGCTGAAGGTAAATATGATATCATTCATGATGGTGATGCTCAAGTAGAACAAATCGTTAAATTCTATAACAAAGGTTTACTTACTGATGATGAAAGACATAACAAAGTTGTAAAAGTATGGGAAAACGTTAAAGCTAAGGTTGAAGCCTTACTTGCTGAACAATTAAGAAAGAATAATCGTAACCCATTCTTTATGATGTCTGATTCTGGTGCTAGAGGTAATGCAAGTAACTTTACTCAACTTGCTGGTATGCGTGGTTTGATGTCAAAACCATACAAACCTTCATCTCGTGATGCTCATAAAGATATCATTAAGAAGTTATCACAAACTGGTGGTAAGTTAACATCAGCTGAAATCTCTCAATTGAATCAAATGTCAGTATCAACTGAAAGAGCTATCGAACTTCCTATTAAATCATCATTTAGAGAAGGTCTTACTGTATCTGAATATTTCATTTCTACCCATGGTGCTAGAAAGACCATGTCAGATACTGCTTTAAAGACTGCTGAATCTGGTTATTTAACTAGACGTTTAGTCGATGTTGCTCATGATGTTATCGTTCGTGAAGATGATTGTCATACTGATATTGGTTTTGAAGTAGAAGAAATTAGAGATACTAAAAACGATTCAGTTGTTGTTCCATTTAAAGATCGACTTGTTGGTCGTTATCCTTTAAAGAACATTTATCATCCAGTTACAAGAGAACTAATTATTGATAAAGATAGTCTAATAACATCCGAAATTGCCGACAAAATCATCGATGCTGGCTATACTAAGATTAGCATTCGTTCACTATTTGGTTGTAAGACTCATAATGGTGTTTGTCGTAAATGTTATGGACTTAACTTAGCTACTGGTAAAGAAGTAGAAATTGGTGAAGCTATTGGTACAATGGCAGCTCAATCAATTGGTGAACCTGGTACTCAATTAACCATGCGTACTTTCCATACCGGTGGTGTTACTGGTAATTCTGATATCACTCAAGGTCTTCCTAGAGTTCAAGAATTGTTTGAAACAAGACCTCCTAGAGGTGAAGCAATTATTTCAAAAATTGCCGGAGTTGTCGACAGTATTGAAACTAAAGACTATAAAGATGGTGACCGTCAAATCGTTATCATCAAGAATAAATTAGACAAAGAAGAATATCAAATTCCATTTGGTTCAAGAATTAGAGTTAAAGTTGGCGATAAAGTTAAAAATGGTCAAAAGATCACTGAAGGACCTATCAATCCTAAAGAATTACTTGAAGTTGCTGACTGTGTCGAAGTTCAAAAATATATCTTAAAAGAAGTTCAAAAAGTATATCGTTTGAATGGTATTCCTATTGGTGATAAGCATATCGAAGTTATGATTCGTCAAATGTTACGTAAGCTTATTATTCTAGATGGTGGTGACACTGATTTACTTCCAGGTAGTAAGATTGATGTTAGTGAATTTACTCGAATCAACCGAGAAACTTTAATCAAACGTGGTCGTCCAGCAGTGGCAAAACAAATCATTTTAAGTATCACCAAAGCTTCTCTTGAAACTGAATCATTCTTATCAGCAGCTTCATTCCAAGAAACGACTAGAGTTTTAACTGATGCAGCTGTTAAAGGTAAGGTTGACCATCTAACAGGTCTTAAAGAAAATGTCATTGTTGGTAAACTTATTCCTTGTGTTCATACTTCAAAAGATGACAAAATCGTTGAAGATGAAAAAGAAATAACTGATTTAGACATTGATTCATATGAACCTGATCCTAGATATGAAGAATTAACCTAAATTTTAGATATCTAAAAGTGGCTCCTAGTGGGCCACTTTTTAATATTTAAATATATTAAAAAATGATTAAATTATTAGGCTTAATAAAAAATGTAACCGCTACCATTTTTTACCTTGCAATTTAATAATACTTGTATTATAATCGAAATAGAAAAAGGCATTTTTATGCCTCAAAATAAAGAAAGGGGAAAATTTTATATGAATTCTAAAAAGTTGTTTAAAACACTTTTATGGAGTTTAGCTGGCCTAACATTGGTACTTTCAGGCTGTACGAAGAATAAAAAACCTTCATCACCTAGTACCAATAATTCAACTTCTAGTTCAATTAGTAGTCCCGATGGCAGTTCAAGCAGCAGTTCTGATGTCGAAGACGCTACTAAGCTAGTTATTGAAAATTTGGCCTACAACTACGATGGTTATTCTAGTCTCGTAAGTGTCTGGACAGACAAATACGTAAATAGTACCATCGCACCTGAAACTGCTAATGTTTCTAATAAAGCAGATGGCAGACGTGATGTTCCATACGATGAATGTCTATCAAAATATCGTTGGATTTTTGCGGTTGATGCTAATGGTTATATCGTTTATGCATCATTTGGTACAAAAGCTGGTTATGGATCTCCTAATGATGATTTCTATCGTCGTGAAGATGCATGGAATAAAGATTCTACTACAGAAGAAAAAAGAAATACTACATTCCCTGTATTTAGAATTGCTGATGATTGGGAACCATGGCCTGCAGCAAATGCTGACCATTGGGATTTTGTAATTCCTGAAGGCGGCTTTACTGTTTCTTCTTATTTAGGTATTGCTGATTTTGTTAACCTTTATAACTTTATAACAGGTGATAACAAAGTTTCTAGTCAATTAGATGGTGAAGCTGGTCAAGCTGCAATTGTTGCACATGCAGCTGGCTCACTCGATAATATCTATTTATATCTAGATGAAGATAGAAATTTAGTTGCTGAAAAATTAGATAATCGTACTGGCGATGAAGAAGCTTATCTATTTAAAGAAGATGGACCTTCAATTTCATTTGATAAGATTAGCGACGTTCTAGCTGGAAATCAAAATGAAGAAAAGACCATTCATGGTTATGTTGTTTCAACATTTGATAACGCATTTATTATTGATGACTCTTCTGCTGCAAGTAATGCGTCATCACCTATTTATGTTTATGATGAAACTGGTACATTAATTCCAAAGTTGGAAGATGCTAAAAACTATCCTGTTGCTGCAAGTAATACTGTATCAGTTACCGGTAAATATCAAAAAGTAAATGAAAAGAATATTTTCGTTCCTACTAAAATAGAAGTTCTTTCTCCTTATTGGGCATGTAAAGAACCATCTTCATTTGAAGTATTAGATTATGATACACAATGGGTTAAAGAAAACCAAAACAGAAAATTCTCTGTTAAAGGTGTTACTGTAAAATCTATTGATGCTAATGATCCTAATAAAGTTACATTTGAAGATGCTAATCATAAAGAATTCGTTGGCGTTAATCTTTTCTACAAGGATCCTTTCCAAGTTGGCC
>CANQVX010000013.1 GCA_947627355.1 uncultured Bacilli bacterium
ACACCTAGAATCATCATTTTTCTTCGACAAATTCTAAGGTGTTTCAAAAAACTATATTTTACTTTGTCAAGTTACGAAATTTTTTTGATGTTTTTGCTTTATCAATAATATGAATATTCTTTTGCCTGTGGTCTATCTGATTCTATTACTTCAAGACCCTTACATAATCCTATTAGTTGTTGTTTTGTTATTGTCTTATTATTTGTCAACTTTGGCCATTTGAATTTCCCATCATGTAATTTATTTTGTAAAAGCCAACTCCCATAGTCATCTTCATAATATATTTTTATTTGGTTTTCTTTTGAAGAGCAAAATATAAACACTGAATTTCTTATCTCACTATTTGTAAAATTTACTCCAACTAAAAATTGTAACTTCTTAATTCCAAATCTCATATCTATAAATTCTGAATATACATATATGTTTTTACAATTCCTAAAATCAATCATTTCCCAATATCCTTCCTAGCAATACCTCTGCTTGTTCTAACGATGTTGTGATTTTGATGTCTCTAATTTCTATTACAACTATGCTATGATCAAATCGTGAAAAATGATTGCTTTTTTTTACCTTGGCCATTTCATCAAGTACATTAACACGATAATCTTTAGTTTTTACTATTTCATTTTCATTTTCACATGTGTCTTTGATATTAATGAATTTGCCATCAATATTTCCATAGGCATTTAACCAATCCCCAAATGTATGTCTATTTATTCCATTTTCATTGGCAAATTCACTAATGGTTTTCTTGGATAACCAATATTTCCTACAAAATTCGTATCTCTCTTGATCTGTATAATATCTTCCCATTAAAAAATCCTCCTTGTTATGTACAATGAGGATACCATTTTTTTATATTTATTTGGAGGGTGTTAATTTTTGACCTATACATCTTTAGTTTTTACTATTTCATTTTCATTTTCACATGTGTCTTTGATATTAATGAATTTGCCATCAATATTTCCATAGGCATTTAACCAATCCCCAAATGTATGTCTATTTATTCCATTTTCATTGGCAAATTCACTAATGGTTTTCTTGGACAACCTATATTTTCTACAAAATTCGTATCTCTCTTGATCTGTATAATATCTTCCCATTAAAAAGTCCTCCTTGCTATGTACAAAGAGGATACCATTTTTTTATATTTATTTGGAGGGTGTTAATTTTTGACCTATACTAAGATTCTTATAAAAAAGACTGAATTTTACATCAATCTTGTTATTTTCGTGTCTTTGCACCTTCGGATTGATACAAAACGATACCCCTACTGGCGAAATGATACCCATAAGAGGACTTTTAAAGAAAAAATAGAAATCCTGAAAAAAGGACATTAAAAAACTTATAATAAAATTATGGAGGTAATTGCATGACACAAGTTTTAAGAGATAGTCACGGACACAAGATTGGCGAAATCCAAGAAAGCTGTGGAAAGAAAATCATTAGAGACGAACATGGACACAAGCTCGGCGAATTCGATGGAAGAGTTACAAGAGATGAACATGGCCATTTAGTCGGTTCTGGTGATTTATTAACATCATTACTTAAGTAAAATTTGAGAGGCACTGTTAGCAGTGCTTTTCTTTTGGATTAATTTAAGTGTCCTAAAAACGGGACATCTGCTATAATATAATTATTCCTGTTGGAGGCAAAGAAAATGCTAGCAGGATTAATATTTTGTATAGGCGCAGTTAAACACGGAACTCCTACCGAAAAGAAAAATAAAGAATTAGCAGAGCAAGCTAAGTTTAATAAAAGACTAGCTCGAGACATGAGCCGTCCATATTTGAAATCGAGGTGATTAGATGCTACCAAATAAGAAAAGTTCCATTCTTTTGGTTCTTAAAGTGTTAGAAGAATACACTGACGAAGAGCATTATTTAACTCAACAAGAAATCGCAGATAAGATTTATCAAGTTTATGATATTGAGCTTGAAAGAAAAAGTGTGGGCTCTTCATTATCAATGCTCGAAGAGTTAGATTACGATATCGATAAAGGTCCTAAAGGTGGCTTTGCTTTATTATCTAGAACTTTTGATCAAACAGAAGCATCTTATTTGATTGATGCTATTTTTTCTAGCAGAAGCATTGATGGAAGACAAGCAAAAAAGATAGCGGACCAAGTTTCTAGTTGCTTTAGCAAATATCAAAGAAAAGATTATTCTTACATTTATAAATCATCTGAAATAAATAGAACCGATAACAAACAGGTCTTATACAATATTTCTGTAATTCACGAGGCTATGAAGCAAGGAAAACGAGTAGGTTTTCAATATTTAGCTTATGACGCAGAAGGAAATCAAACCGTAAGAAGAGATGGTTATGAATTTATTGTTTCGCCTTATTATTTAATTAATAATTTTGGTCGTTACTATTTACTTTGTAATTATCGTGAAAAATATAGAGCTCTTCAGACATTTAGAATTGATTATATGGTTAATATCCAAATAAAAGATGACTGGCCAATCAAAAATATGAAAGATTTAGAGGAAGGTCCTAAGAACTTCTCAATATCAAAATATTTAAATGATCATATCTACATGTTTGGTGGAGATGTAATTGAAGCCGAATTAGAGCTTGATGGCGATTGGGGTATACTAATCGTTAAAGATTGGTTTGGCGAAAACGCTAAATTAAGCCACAAAGACGGAAAAGCATATATTAAGGTTAAATGTAATGAAATGGCTCTCTATTACTGGATAATGCAGTATTCTGACTGTGTTAAGGTTATATCTCCAGCGTCACTTGTTGAAAAAACTAAAGAAGGACTACAAAAAGCCCTAGAAAGGTACAAATAAAATGATTGACTATAAAGGACTTAGAGATTGCCATTTAAATATCTTTTGGCAGTATGATGGAAAACCATATCTTGAAAACAATATTACAAAAGCTTTTATTAATTCAATTGATAGCCTTTCCGATGTTAAGAAAAAGGAAGTACTATTTGATTTTTTTGGTATTAAATTAAAAGGTGAGAAAATTAAACTTGAATTTTATCTTCAAAAGAAACCAGCTGTTTCTAAAATAAAAGAGTTTAACGAAGATAATAGATTAATGTTTGCTTTTAGCCCTACTGGCAAATGCTGGGGTTTTAATGGTCAAGATACAAAAGATGAAAAAGCTCTTTTTGATGCAATTAAAAATGAATTGAGTGAATCTTATCATGATGAAGAATTGTTGATAAATGAAACAAAAAAAGCAGTAGAAGAGTATCTTCATTTTCAAAGGGGAGATTCTATTCCAGACGGTTGGATTTTTGTTTACGCCGATGGAAGACCAGAATATTTGGTTGCGCTTGAAAATAAACTTTACAATTTAGATCCAACTCAAATAAATAATCACATTGAAAAAAGCTTATTAATTTCTTCTGACAAAAAACCTGTAATTTATAAAAAATACAGCGAAATTGCAGATATTTTTGAAAAATTGAATACTTTTATTACTGACCAGTTTATTGAATATTTAGTTCTTTTAGGTTACTGCGGTGTAGAAGATTTTTCAGTTGCATGTTCTTCTGATCCATTAATAAGAAAAGGACTTGCGATTCCTTTTGGCAAAAAGATACTTTCATTTATTGATGGTGGAGTAATAGATGAGCGAAAATGGAATATTCCAAGAAGGCATGTTGATTATGAATATTTAAAAGAAATTAATTTAATTTTTGATGATAATGACATCCGAGTTTCTCTTGCTTTTGGTTCAACACAAAATAGTGGACGTGCGATGATACAAAAATTAGATGGCGTTGATGTTTCAGAAGACCACCTTATTAGATGCAAGCAGTCATTCCATTTAATGTATTACAGAGGAAGAAACATATATAACTCTTATATAGACTCCAATTTTAGTTTAAATGACTATATTCAGTATTTAAAAAAGAACATTAATTCAATTAGAAAACAATCTCCTGAAGAAGCAATAGAGCTTTACAAAAAGATGCTCAATGATGAATTTATTACAAGAGAGAACTTTGAATGTTTAAAAGGACAATTGGAAGGAAAACGTAATCCTGTATTGGTTGTCCCTGAAATATTAATTGAATATGGTTGGTCGTATGAAGAAGCCTCTAAAATGGGGTTAGATTCATTTAAAAATGAATTAAAAGATAAAATTAGTAAAACTTTAAAACAAATGAAGCTTTAAAAGTATAGTACAAAAAACCGTACACGAAGATTGAGCTGTCCTAAAAACGGGACGGCTCTTTTGTTATAGTTTAGTTGCTTAAGATAAAGGAGCAACAAATGAAAAATGAATTTTTAGAAAAAGTCTATGGATACAAAGACATTAAAAAAGAATTAAAAGTAATTCAAGATTGGTATTTTAATGCAGACAAGTTAGGCGAAAAGAAGAAAATGCTGCCAAAAGGAATCCTGTTTTATAGTGACCCTGGCGAGGGAAAAACTCATATAGTGAGAGAATATTCAAAATCATTTAATTATCCGATTTTTGTTATTGAAGGTAACGATGATAATGTTTTAGATGAAGTAGTAAAAGCTTATGAGAATGCATCAAAAGAGAAAAATGCTATTGTTATTATCGATGAAATTGATAGATTGATTCAAAAGGATGAAAAACTAACAAGAGTCTTAATGGCGCAACTTGATGGTTATAAATCATCTAGTGTTTTAACATTAGCAACTTGTAATAATTACTATGATATGCCTGAGGCCTTATTAAGAGAAGGACGATTTGATAGACATTTTAGAACTTCAATTAACGATCAAGATGATCTTTTAGAAATGATTAGAGGCTTCGCTAAAGATGCAATGATTGAATTAAGTGAAACTGATGAAAATGAACTGGTAGAACTTTTCTTTCATCTTAATGCTAGTTTTATTAGAGCGGTGTTTAATAATGCTTCATTAAGATATGGCAACAAATGCACAATAACCGACATCATAAATACAGCAGATTTCTTAAGAACTGGTTTCATACAAAAAAATGAAAAGTTTAAAGTAACTCAAAGGGTGGCAATTCATGAGGCTGGCCATGCTGTTTATCTTTATTTATTTTCAAATACGCAAAAGTTCTTGAGAATTTATTTTGATAATGATGGTGGTAAAACTGTCTATCGTGATTTAGAAGAAAATGAAACAAGAGAAAACCGTGAAGAGAAAATTAGATGCGCTTTAGCAGGTTTAATAGCGGAAGATCTCTTGCTTAAAAATCATGGAATAGGCTGTGGTGAAGATTTAGAAAAGGTTTATAACCTTTCATTTAGATTGGTTAATAGAACATGTATTGATGGTATCAAAAATTATTGTACCAGGGATGGATATCTCGACAGAAAATCTAATTCTGAATATTTAAATAGGATTTTTGATCATAAAGCATCTGTTTATATGAGAAAAAATTATAAGTTAGTCAAAAAGCAATTAAGCCAATACAAAGGTTTAATACTAAGAGTGGCAGATATTTTAGTTGAAAAGAAAGAGCTTAAAAGAAATGACTTTTTGACAATAGTGGAGCAAAACCAAGGGAGTAACCAGAATCTTCGTATTACTTTTGAGCTAAGGTAATCCTGTACCCCCAAAGGTTGGCGCCAACCCGCTCGAGAAGGATATAAAGAATATGGCCGCGCCACCCGTCCATGTGTAAAACTCTAGGGGGTGTCATTTATCTAGTAGGGTTTCGTTTTTCTAGTAGTCTAACGTTTTTCTAGTAGGGGTATCGTTTATCTAGTAGAACTAAAATTAGAAAATCTATAGGTTCGAATCAATTTATATCTACTAGCAAAACGCCAAAAATAAAAAAATGCCCGATTTCTCGAGCAAATATCGTTCATTTTGAGACCCTTGCCTTGTATCAAAATGCTAGTTATAAGATGGTGCACCAAACGAGACTTGAACTCGTACAGGTTGCCCTACACGCCCCTCAAACGTGCGCGTCTACCATTCCGCCACTGGTGCATAAAAGCACATTGAGGTTAGTCAATGTGCTTAATGGTTATTATTTACTTTTTAATGTTATAGAAAGCATCTTTTCCAGGGAAAATTGCTGTTGAATCAAGTTCATCTTCAATTCTTAATAATTGATTGTACTTAGCAATTCTATCTGTACGAGACATAGAACCAGTCTTAATTTGACCAGCATTTAAAGCAACAGCTAAATCAGCGATTGTTGTATCTTCAGTTTCACCAGAACGGTGAGAAACAACTGTTGTATATTTAGCTCTAGCTGCCATTTCCATAGCATCTAATGTTTCAGTTAAAGTACCGATTTGGTTAACTTTAATTAAGATTGCATTTGCGATACCTTTTTCAATACCTTCTTTTAAGATTGAAGGGTTAGTAACAAATAAATCATCACCAACTAATTGAATTTTATCGCCTAATCTTTCAGTTAACTTTTTCCAACCATCCCAGTCTCTTTCTCCTAAACCATCTTCGATTGAAATGATAGGATATTTTTTAACTAATTCTTCATACCAAGCAATCATTTCATCAGTTGTTTTAGTTCCTTGACCACTCTTAGATAGAACATAAGTTTTAGTTTCTGGATCATAGAATTCACTAGCAGCAACGTCCATAGCTAAGCAAATATCTTTTCCTGGAACATAACCAGCGGCTTTAATAGCTTCAACGATAACTTCTAAAGGTTCTTCATTGCTTGATAAATTTGGAGCAAAGCCACCTTCATCACCAACTGCAGTGATATGACCTTTGTCTTTTAATACTTTCTTTAAAGCGTGGAATGTTTCAGCACCCCAACGTAAAGCTTCTTTTAAACTAGGAGCACCAACAGGCATAATCATAAATTCTTGGAAATCTACTGAAGAATCAGCGTGTTGACCACCGTTTAATACGTTCATCATTGGAACAGGTAATTTTTTAGCATTAACGCCACCAATGTAACGATATAAAGGCATTCCATAGAAATCAGCTGCTGCTCTAGCACATGCAAGTGATACACCAAGAGTTGCATTAGCACCTAATTTTTTCTTGAATGGAGTTCCATCAAGTTCCATTAGCTTCTTATCAATTCCTACTTGATCATCAACAAACATTCCAACGATTTCTGGAGCAATGATTTCGTTAACATTAGCAACAGCTTTTAAAACACCTTTACCTCCAAATCTCTTTTTATCACCATCACGAAGTTCCAAAGCTTCTCTTTCACCTGTAGAAGCACCACTTGGAACAATGGCTCTTCCAAAAGCACCAGATTCTGTATAAACTTCAACTTCAACAGTTGGGTTACCACGAGAATCGATAACTTCTCTAGCATTAACATCAATAATAATTGGCATATATTTTTCCTCCCATATATTTTATTTTTGACCACGACTTATTATAACACTCTTAATTTATAATGTAAATTAAGGAAATTAAAAAGCTAAGAGTTTTATCCCCTAGCCAATTAAATAAAAGTTAAAGTCTTCGTTTTTGTCGATAAAAACAATGTTATTTGCTTTCTTTTTTCTTTTCTAGATATGAGAAAACAAAATAGACTAATAAGGCTATTCCAAATAAACCAACAAACAAATAATTAAGATAATCTGCAAATGGTTTTTCTTTATTTAATGCTTTAAATAAAACTCCAAGAGGATAAAAAGCAATTAAACAAGAAATTGCACCACCAACAAAACTACCGGTAGATTCATTGATTTTCTTATTTTTAATAACCATTACTAGACAATAAATAGCAAACGCTAAAACAATAGCTGAAATCATAATAGCAACAATATAATCTTCGTTAAAAGAAATATCTGTTCCCCATTCATCGCTGTATTTTTCAAAACTCATAATGTATTTTACTAGACTTAAAACAAAAGAAACAAAACCAACAACAACTAGACTAATATATTTAGCAATTTTTGTTTTCATCAACAACGCCTCCTTTGTTTTGTTCTAACAAGAATAAATTTGGATATTTGATACCAATAAAACATAATAAGCCAGCATTTATAACGATGTTTGGTAACATATATTCACCATTATAAACAAGACTATAAACAGCAGGTCCACCAAGAAAATCAGTAGGACAATTAGAACTCCAGAAAATAACTCCGGCTAAATAATGCGCTAAGAATTTAGCAACACCACCAACAACAGCACCAAGTATTAAAAATAATGCTTTTTGTTTATTAGTTGTTGCATTGCGATATCCTTTAACAAAGAAACCCGCAAAGCAAACAAGTGGATAAGCAAGAACATAATCTAATAACACTTGTAACAATACCATATACCATGAATCAGCAATGGTATAAATGCCACCTAACATTTGAATAAAACTTAAGATTAATGCTGATAGCAAACCTGGAAGAAAACCTCTTCGATAGGTTAAAATTAAAATAGGCAGCATAGCGATTCCAATTGAACCACCATTAGGGAATAAGCCTCTAAAAATACCACCTTGTAAGGCATCTAAAGCAAAAGCTACAGCTGCCATGATAGCAATTTCTGCTAACACCTTTGTCGTTATTTTGTTTTTCATACGACACATCTTCTCCTTTCAAATAAAAAAATCCTTTTGACCGGGAAAATGCCTAAAAGGATTGAAAATACATATTAAAAAAATCCTTACGCTAGCATTACCTAGATCAAGTGCGGTTCGTTTCAGTATCAGAAAACATCTCAGCCTAATTCTTTAAGCTCCCGAAAACAATTATACATCAAAGTTTCTAATTTTCAATAAAAAATATAACAACAAGCTTTATTAACAATTAGTTAAAACAATTAAATTTGTCGATAAAATCATTAATTTTATTTGTTTTTACCAAGCACGAAAGTTAAGTAATGAGGAATAGTTAAAATGTTGTTTTCAAAGCCAATATTATAGTCTCCTATTTTTATTAACCTTGTTCTTCCATAGTGTTCAGGATGTCTCATAACTGTTTTACTTGATTTTGTGTTTCCTGTTTTTGTTTTTGCTTCAATTAGGCAAGATTCATTTTCATAGCAAATAACAAAATCAATTTCAAGCCCACTTTCTTTAGCAAAATAGAACACATCAATTCCCGCTTTATTTAACGAATCAAAAACAACCGATTCATAGATTGCTCCTTTGGCTTGGCCTAAATTTCCTTGATTTAAGGCTATAAGAGTATCTACTCCATATAAAGCGTTAACAATACTAATATCAGCAGGAAACAGTTTGAATTGTGAATACCTAACATTACCTTTTAAAGGTAGTGATGGGTTTTCTAGGTTATAAACTTTATATGCAATATGAGCTTGATTTAGATATTCAATTGCGTCATTTTTTTGCAAACTAGAGCCTTTTAAGATCTTTGAAGCAACAAATCTTTTGTTTTCTTTTGCTAGAAAAGTTGGAATTAAATCAAAGACATTTTGAATTCTTGAAACTTCAGATGCTTGAAATAATGGATTACCATTTTTATCTTTTCTTCTTCCAAAGTCTGTTTTCATATCAAAAACTGTACTTTGAACAATTCTAAAGGCATCCATAATGTTTTTAGTTTGAACATATTCTTTAACAGCTTTAGGAAAACCACCAACACAAATATATTTTAAAAACATATCTTTATATATTTCATGAATATTATCTGGAATTTTCTTTTTTTCATAAAAATAATTGGCTAAATCATTTATTTGTTTATCACTAAAGCCATTAGCCCATAAGAATTCTTCAAAATCCATAGTATACATGTTATAAACATCTTCATACCCTGTTGGTGCAGGTGTTGAATCACCAATAACATATCCATTAATTCCTAGATATGAACCACTACCAATAACATCAAATCTTCCGTCTAATTCAAAGTTTTTAAATGATAATCTAGCTTTAGGACATTCTTGTATTTCATCAAAAAATATTAATGTTTCATGAGGTTTTATTTTAATATTAGGAAACCTAAGAGATAGATTAGAAATGATTGTATCAACATTTAAAGGGCCATCAAAATCAGAACTATATTCTGGATTATCCCAAAAATTAAGATAAAGAACATTTTCATAATTATTATTTGCAAATTCAAGAATACTTTTGGTTTTTCCACATTGTCTAATTCCAACAACTAATGCCGGAGATTTATTTTCTTTATTTTTCCAATCAATTAACCATTTATCTATTTTCCTATGTAAATACATAAAACATCCTCCTTTTTGCGTTATCTTTCAAGTTAATTTTACTAAATTCCGAGCGACTTTTCAATATATTATTACTAAATTCGGAGCGACTTTTGCTACTATTTTTACTAAATTCCGAGCGACTTTTCAAAAAATATGCGTTTTTTGCGTTTTTAGTGGGGCATTACTGTTTTGCGAAAATTTATTCGCTTTTTTTATAATTTTTAAATGACCGGTTAACAAAAAATTCAAACCTTTTTTACCAATTTTGATTAAAATAATTTTTGTGATATTATATTTTTGGTGAGGCTGAAATAAAATAAAAAAACATACGCTGTTTTTATTCCATTATTAATTTTGTGTAGTTGCTCTTCTTTTCGTATAATTGATCGTTTTATGGGTTTGCTACATATAAAGTTCGATTTTGAAAAAGAATACG
The DNA here is from genome assembly GCA_947627355.1 of uncultured Bacilli bacterium. Taxonomy (GTDB): domain Bacteria; phylum Bacillota_I; class Bacilli_A; order RFN20; family CAG-631; genus Caccosoma. The sequence goes on from CANQVX010000013.1 coordinate 10,474, forward strand.
ATTTAGAAAACATTTCAATCAAAACATATCTTGGGTTTTGGCATGACAATGAATATAACGATCTAAAAGACGATTTAAAAATTTTTCTTTATGCAAATGTATCATCGGAACCAACTTCAACATATTATTCTGAATCATCTATAGTGCTTAAAGAATACGATAAATATGCAGATTCAGAAAAATATCAATTTACTATTGTAGAAAAAAGATATGGTTATTATATTGAGTACAATAGTTATGAATATATTGATATTCCTGCCAATATTTTTATTGGAGATAGTGGATATATAAGTATAGCTATCGATTATGTGTCGTTTGAAAATGATGTTTGGGAGGGTTGTGAAGAAAATACAGGTGTAGATTTAACATATCAAATAAATGATAATTCTAAAATATCGTTTGTCAGGAGATAATAACGATTTTTTATTTTAAAAAGTTTACATAATAAAAATCGTCCGTTTCTTTTTAATTTGATAGGACGATTTTATTTTTAAATTTTGGCGAAGCGGGTGGGATTCGAACCCACGTGACGTTTCCGTCCAAACTGATTTCGAATCAGCCCCGTTATGACCACTTCGATACCGCTTCACGCGTGTTTTTGTCGACAGAATGGACTAAATTGTTTTTAAAACAAGAAAAAACAAGCCTTGTTATTCATAATATTTAAGTCTAACTACATCGACGTTTTTATTATAATCTATTTAATGTTTCTTTCAATAGTTTTTTCTAAAAAAGTCCTTTTTACCGACAAAAATTAAGTTTGATTGTTTTTTGAATAATTATTGAATATGTGGTTAAAATTTTATATAATAAAATTTAAGGTGAAAAGATACATGGAAAACGCTAAAGAAAAAACAAAACTTGATATTGTAAAAGAAAAACTTTTACGTTTTTTTAAAAACGAATATGTTTTTTGCTTTTTATTATTGTTTGCTATTGGCGTTTGTATGTTTTTATACATTCTACTTTCAAATAATTTTATGTTACCTATAAATGGTGACTATGTTTATCAAAGTTATGCCTTTTATGCTGGAGGCTATCATAAAATGTGGGAATTTATCAAGACTGGCGAGTTTCCATTATTTGATTATTCTAACTTTTTAGGTGCTAATTATATAGGAACAGCATCTTTCTATTATTTATTTAGTCCTTTCTTCTGGCTTTTATTATTATGTCCGTCTAGTTTGTTATATCAAGGTATCTTCTTTAATATGATTCTTAAGTTTGCTACAGGCGGCTTATTATTCTATGTATTACTTAGAAAATATTTCCATTTAAAAAAATTCACTTCCATTATTGGTGGTGTTATTTATAGTTTCTCTGGTTGGAATCTATTCTATATTTGGTTCCATTTCAGTGATGTTTCTGCGTTATTCCCGCTATTATTAATTGGTATTGAACGTTGTTTACAACAAAGAAAAGGCGGCATTTTAACATTATCATTATTCTTAATTGGTATTACTAACTATTTCTTTTTCTTCACCTTTGCTTTACTTGGTGTTTTATATGCTTTATACCGTTGGATTTATATCTATGGAGTTAGTAAAAAAAGAGGCTACAGTGCTAAACAAAGATGGGGTGTCTTACTTCAAGGGATATTGTATTATTTTGCAGGCGCTTTGCTTGCTTGTGTTATTGTTTTCCCAGCTATGTTAGTTGCCCTAGATAGTGGTAGAGGAGATTCTAATTTACTTATCCAATTCTTACAATTCTTCTTTAAGAATCCTAGAAGAATAAATGAAAAATTGTCGTTAGGATCATTAAAAAGTTTTTCTCAATTCTTTAATAAAGATAATCTAAAAGGATTACTAAAATATATCTTTGTTTGGAACGATCGTTATATTGGTGGTAATGAAGTAATTAAAGCTAGACAAGATATTGGTTATATCTTTACAGGTTTTCTGTTTATGAATACTGATGTCTGGACAATGACGGTTTATCATAATGGTAATCTTGATAATATGGCTGGTGGTTTATTTATCACAACACCTATTATCATGATGTTAGTTCCAGCTATCATTAATGGCATTAAATCAAAACGTCCATGGACAATATTTGGTATGATTGCAGGTATAATGATGCCATTTATTCCTTTTTCATATTATTTATTCCATGGCTTTACTCTTTTATATGGTAGATGGCTATTATTTGTAATGACTATAGCTTTGATCTTTATTCTATGCACTTTTGATAACTTTAACGCGATTAAAAAGAGATATATTTTGTTAGGTTTCTTATTAAATGTTGCTATTGGTATTTTCTTTGTGGCAGCATCCAATCAAAGTGGAAAACTTACAGATCAAGATAAAATTTATGTAATCATCTTCCAATTCTTATATATGGTTGCTACATGGTTAGTAATTGGCTTTAGTTATATCAAATGGAAATGGTTTAAAAAGATCTTCTTTTGTATGATTGTTGGTGAAGTTGCGATGTCAGCAATTATAACAGTCGAAACGAAAGGTTATGTCGATTATCATTATTTAATGGGTGGACCCGAAAGAATGAAGGAACAACAAAAGATAATCAACGACATTAAGAAAAAAGACAAAGATTTCTATCGTATTTATAATGTTTTAGCAACTCGTAGTAATGTTAACTTACCATCAACATTCAACTACAATGGCGAATCGGTATTTAGTTCAACTTATGATTATGATTTAAACGACTTCATTTATCGTTCTAGAATGGCTTATAATGGTTCATGGTCAATGGGCTATCATGAAAAGAGATATTATTATGATCAATTTGTTGGCATTAAGTATTATATTGTCGATAAATTGGACAAAAATAACGATACCTTTATTAATGATTTCTATGATGGAAGAATTAATAAAGATATGGATAAACAGGAATACGATTTAAATATGCCTTGGGGCTATGAATTATATAAATCATATAAATACTATGACGTTTATGTAAATACCAACTTTATTGAACTTGGCTTTGCTTTAGATGATTATATTAGTTCTTCATCGGTTGGTAGATCTAACCCGGCTTCTCAATATGAAGAAATGTATAGCAATGTTGTAATTGTTGAAAACGATGATCTTGAAGACTTTGCTGATTTTAATAAACTTGGTTCTTATCAAAGAAAATATGACCGAGTAAATTCTTATGAATTAAACAAATCTGTGAGTCTAAGAGAAGACTGCTCACAAGATTATAACAAATCTAATGGTCATTGCTTCATTCAATATCCTAGCAATATGGATATTCATGACTATGCTAAAACAATGCCTAGACATTTAGAACCTTTTGAAAAACAAGATATAACAAGAGACAAAATGCAAAGCACATTAATGTCAAACGAACAATTCATGCATTCACGTTATGATGAATTCCATTTCTTTGGTGATGAAATAATATATGAAACAGATGAAGGAAAACAAATTTGTCCAATGGCTACTGAAGACAATGCATGTTACTTAAATGTTTCCTTTAAAATGGGCCCAAGAGTATTAATTAGTTTATTTAATGGAGATAAATTATTAACTCAGGATGCTCATATGGATTTCCATAGTAGTTCTAGTGAAGAATACGAATGGAAAGTAGAGCGTGGTTTCTATGTTCATGAACCGGTAACAAAGATTGTTATTGAATTTGTCAACGATACCGGCCTTCAAAGTTTGTATCGTACAGGTAGCAGTTACATGGAACAAATGAACATTAATTTTGCATATCAAGAAGATATAACTGCGACTCAAGATAAACTCAAAGAATATCCACTTGAAAATGTTGTTTATCATACAAATAGTTTTGATTTCACTACTAATTATGATAAAGATAAGATTGTTGTTGTTCATATTCCTTATGATGAAGGATGGCATTTAAAGGCTAATGATAAAGATCTTAAACTTTATAAAGTTGATGGTGGATTCTTAGGCTTTATTGCTCCTAGTGGTAAAACCAAATATGTTTTAAGTTATTCTACTCCTAAGATGCCTGAAGGTGTCTTTCTATCAACTTCTGGTTTAGTTTTATTTGTTGGTTTAACAGCTTTATACAGCTTGTTCCAAACTCCTATTCCTAATGTTCTTCCATTAGGTAGTGATGAATCTAAAAAGAATAAAAAAGAACAAAAAGTAAAAGAAAAAGAAACTAAAAAAGAACCAGATAAAAACAAAAAAGAAGAAGTGGCAGAAAATGCTACAGACCATGTTGAAAAAGAAAAGAAAAAGAAACGAATCGAAAAAGAAAAGAAAAAACAACCAAAATATAAACCAACTATAAAGAAAAAGAAGAAAAAATGGAAAAAGAAAAAGTAGGTGAAACAATGTATAAATCAGATTTAGAAATAGCAAATGAAACTAAAATGCTAGAAATCAAAAAAGTTGCAAAAAAATTAAATCTAACTGAAGATGATTATGAATTATATGGAAAATATAAAGCAAAAGTTGATTTTTCAGTTTTTAATCGTCCTTCTAAAAATGGTAAAGTCATTTTGGTTACTGCTATTACACCTACTAGTGCTGGTGAAGGTAAAACCACTACTTGTATTGGTCTTGCTGAAGCATTATATAAAATGAAAGAAAATGTAATTGCTGTTTTACGTGAACCTAGCCTTGGTCCTGTTATGGGAATCAAAGGTGGAGCAGCTGGTGGAGGATATGCTCAAGTTATGCCAATGGATGAAATAAACCTCCATTTTACCGGCGATATTCATGCTATCACAACCGCTAACAATGCTATCAGCGCTTTTATTGATAATCATATTTATCAAGGCAACGAATTAGATTTTGATTTAAACAATATCACTTGGAAAAGATGTTTAGACTTAAATGATAGAGCCCTTCGTTTTGTTAAAGTTGGTCAAGGTGGACCTAAAGATGGAGTTAGTAGAGATGATGGTTTTAACATCTCGGTTGCTAGTGAAATCATGGCTGTTTTTTGTTTAGCTAGTGATTATAAAGATTTAAGAACAAGAATTGATCGAATAGTAGTTGGTTATAATACCAAAGGTAATCCAATTACAGTTAGTGATTTAAAAATTGGTGGTGCTATAACTTTGCTATTAAAAGACGCATTTAAACCAAATTTGGTACAAACATTAGAAGGTGGACCAGTTTTAATTCATGGTGGCCCATTTGCTAACATTGCTCACGGTTGTAATTCAATAGTTGCTACTAAAATGGGTATGCATCTGGCTGATTATGTTGTAACTGAAGCTGGTTTTGGTGCTGATTTAGGAGCAGAAAAGTTTCTAGACATTAAATGCCCTGCCGCTAATATTAAACCAAGTGCTGTTGTATTGGTCGCAACCATAAGGGCTTTAAAAATGCATGGTGGAGTTTTAAAAGAAGACTTAGCTAAAGAAAACGTAAAAGCAATGTTAAAAGGAACTGAAAACCTACAAAAACACATTGAAACTATCCAAGCATTTAATTTGCCTTTTGTCATTGCTATTAATCAATTCCCAACCGATACACCAAAAGAAGTTGCAGCCTTAAAAAGATGGGCAAAACGTCATAATTATGACATTGAATTAAGTGATGTTTGGAAAAAAGGTGGTAAGGGTGGTATTGCATTAGCTAAAAAGGTTTTAGTTCTTGCTAATCAAGAAAACAATTATAAACCTTTATACAATTTATCCGATTCTATCGAGAAAAAAATAGAAAAAGTGGCAACCGCTGTTTATGGTGCTGATGGTGTTGAATTCTCAGATTTGGCTAAATCACAAATTGAAAAATTCAATAAACTAGGTTGGAACAAGTTACCGATATGTATTGCAAAAACTCAAATGTCTTTATCAGATAATCCAAAACTTATCAATCGGCCGACAAATTTTAACTTACATGTGCGTGAAATTAGACCATCAATTGGTGCTGGTTTTCTAGTTTGTATCACTGGAACTATTATGACTATGCCTGGTCTTCCAAAAGAACCGGCTGCACTTAAAATGGGTTTAGATGAAAACAATAAACCTTATGGTATTTTCTAATTTTTAGTATAAATTAATTAAATCAAACACATATTACTCATGGAAGGAGTCTTATCATGAGTAAATTAAAGTGTGTTGAAAAAGAATGTAAGCATAATCAATTCTGTCTATGCAATAAACAATGTATTGTCTTAGATGACGATGCGGTTTGTTGTAGTTATCAAAAAAGGCAACCAACCGATTTAAATGTTGAATTTGCATTGGACGACATGCCACCAGCTGATATTGAAACAGCAATTAGTTGTAATGATTTATCTTGTTTTTTCAATAAAGATTGTTTTTGTAGAGCAAGTGATGTCAAAATTGATTGTGATGCCTGGTGTGAAACTTATCGTAGAAAATAGTAAATTTCCCTTAGTACTTCTAAGGGATTTTTATTTTTCTAAGGTTGACAAACTAAAGATTTAAGTTATATTCTTTAAGTGTGAAAAAAGGATTGATAAAGGATGTATCATATAATTGCTAACCCAACAGCAGGAAGAAAGAAAAAAAACGAAAAATATAATGTCGTTATTCAATACATTAAAGAAAATAATATAGAACACATTTTATATGAAACAAAAGCATATGAAGATCCTATTAGAATTGCTAACCAATTATCTAATGATTATCCTGAGGGTGGTAAAATCATCGTTATTGGTGGCGATGGAACACTTAATGAAGTAATCAATGGCCTTACCAATTTAGATAAATGGAAAGTTGGAATTGTTCCGACAGGATCGGGAAACGATGTCGCTAGTAAACTAAACATAGATACAAAAAATCCGATAGAAGCGTTAAATTTAATTTTAAATTGTGAGCCTATTCCAATTGACTTAATTGAAGTAAATGGTATGAAAGGAATCAATATTGCTGGTTCTGGGATTGATATTGATGTCCTATTAAGATTTGAAAGATATAAAAAATTAAAAGGTAGTTTTCGTTATTTTTGTGCTTTGTTTGTTACAATGCTCAAATTTAAATGGTATACGTTTCATGTAAGTGTCGATGATGAAGAAGAAAAGTCTTATGTTGGTTTTATAACTGCAGCATGTAATGGTAGCCAATATGGTGGAGGTATTAGAATTTGTCCTGATGCTATTATGGATGATGGTTTACTTGACTTTGCCTTTGCAAAAAAGATAAGCAGGATAAAAATACCATATTATCTAATTAAACTCATGAAAGGTAAGATAAACCGTTATTCTTTTTATGAACATCGTCCATGTAAAAAAGTAGTTTATTCTAATGATAATGATTTTTATTTCAACATTGATGGAAAAATATTAAAAGGCAACAGATTTGAATGCAAAATTTTACCAAACGCCCTAAATATCTATAGAAAATACACTAAAAAAGTGTATAATAAATAAGGAAATGATGGAGGAAACATTATGAGTAAAGAATTTATTGTTGAAACATCTGCTCGTCACGTACATTTAACTGAAGCAGATTTTAAAGTTTTATTTGGAGAAAACGCAAAATTAACTCCTAAAAAATATTTATCACAACCTGGTCAATTTGCTTGTGAAGAAAGAATTGAAGTTGTTGGTCCTAAAAAAAGCATTGCTAATGTTTCAATCTTAGGTCCTTTCAGAAATAAATCACAAGTAGAATTATCAGCAACTGATGCTAGAAGCATTGGACTTCCAATTGTTATTCGTGAATCTGGTGATTTAGCTAACACTCCTGGTTGTAAATTAGTAGGGCCTTGTGGCGAACTTGAACTTCAAGAAGGCGTTATCGTTGCAAAACGTCATATTCACGTTACACCTGAAGACGCAAAAGAATTGGGAGTTAAAGAAAAAGATGTTGTTAGTGTTGAAATTAACACCGAAGAACGTTCATTAATTTTTAAAGATGTTGTTGTTCGTGTTAGTGATAAATTTTCTTTAGCTATGCACATTGATACTGATGAATCAAATGCTGCAGGATGTGGCAAAGAAGTTTACGGTAGAATCGTAAAATAAACGATTTGACCGACAAATTTTATAAAAACAAAGTCATGTTTAAATAAAAGGGGGAATAAACAATGGCAAAAATGAAATGTTTAATTTGTGGTGCGATTTTTGAAGGAGATCAATGTCCGGTATGTAAAGCAACTGGTGATAAAATTGTTCCTTATGTAGAAGAAGAATTAGTATGGGCTGATGAACACGTTTTAGGGGTTGCTAAAGGTGTTGATGAAGAAATTCTTCAAGGACTTAGAAACAACTTCCAAGGTGAATGTAGTGAAGTTGGTATGTATCTTGCAATGGCACGTCAAGCATTCCGTGAAGGTTATCCAGAAGTAGCATTAGTTTTAGAACAAATCGCTAAAGAAGAAGCTGAACACGCAGCAAGATTTGCTGAAATGTTAGGTGAACTTGTCTCAAATAGCACTAAAGAAAATCTAGAAAAAATGCTTGCTGGTGAAAATGGTGCTTGCAAAGGTAAAAAAGCAATTGCTACTAAAGCAAAACAATTAAATTTAGATGCTATCCATGATTCAGTTCATGAAATGACAAAAGACGAAGCAAGACATGGAAAAGCATTAAAAGCTTTACTAGATCGTTATTTTAAATAGTTTAAATTAACAGGACCAAATGGTTCTGTTTTTTTATCAATTAGCGACTTTTATTTTAAAAATATTTTAAAATAACCCATTTTATTGCTAATTGATTTTAGGCTTACTTTCAATTATAATATTAAGCAGTGATTAATAATTGTCATTATTAATTTGCTTGAATTAATTAAAAAAGGAGACAAAAATATGGCAAAAAAGTATGTTTATTTATTTGAAGAAGGAAATGCCAGTATGAAGGACCTTTTAGGTGGAAAAGGTGCTGGTCTTGCTGAAATGACACATATTGGTGTACCTATTCCTCCAGGCTTTACCATTTCAACAGAAGCTTGTACGCTTTATTATGATTCAAACAAAACACTACCTGAATACTTGGTAGAAGAAATCAAAAAAGCAGTAAAAGTTGTTGAACAAAAAACTGGTAAAAACTTTGGCGGAAATAAAAACCCACTATTAGTTTCTGTTCGTTCTGGTGCACGTGTATCAATGCCTGGAATGATGGATACAATTCTAAATTTAGGTTTGAATGATGAAACTGTTGAAGTTTTAGCAAGAGAAACCAATAACGAAAGATTTGCATACGATAGTTATCGTCGTTTCATTTTAATGTTTACTAACATTGCTAAAGGTCATCCAAGAACTGAAATGGATAAAATGTTAGAAGAATTAAAAGAATCTAGACACTATAAATTAGATACTGAAGTTACTGCAGATGAATTAAAAGAATTAGTTAAAAAATACAAAGCTTATTATAAGAAAACATTTAATGAAGAATTTCCATGTGATCCATTTGTACAATTGATGGAAGCTGTAACTGCAGTATTTAGATCTTGGGATAATCCACGCGCTAATGTTTATCGTATGATGAACAACATCCCTTATTCTTGGGGAACTGCTGTTAACGTACAATCAATGGCGTTTGGTAACAAGGGTGAAACATCTGGTACAGGTGTTGCTTTCTCTCGTGATCCTGCTACCGGTGAAAACGTTATTTCAGCTGAATATCTACCTAATGCTCAAGGCGAAGATGTTGTTGCTGGTATCCGTACACCATTACATATCGATGAACTTAAAAAGAGAATGCCTGAAGTTTACGAACAATTCGTTAAAACAATTAAATTAATGGAAAACCATTATCGTGATATGCAAGATATGGAATTCACTGTTGAAGATGGGAAATTGTATTTCTTACAAACTCGTAATGGTAAAAGAACTCCCGCAGCAGCTTTAAAGATTGCTTGTGATTTAGTTGATGAAGGCTTAATCGATGAAAAAGAAGCTGTATTAAGAATTGATGCTACTTCTTTTGATAAATTATTATTACCTGGCTTTGATAAAAAAGAATTAGACAAAGCTACTCCTATTGCTAAAGGTCTAGCTGCTGGTCCAGGCGCTGGAACTGGTAAACTTGCATTCACTGCTGAAGAAGCTGAAGCTAGACATAGCAATGGTGAAAAAGTTGTTCTAGTTCGTGCCGAAACATCTCCAGAAGATATCGTTGGTATGGTTGCTGCCGAAGCAATCTTAACAATGCGTGGTGGTATGACATCACACGCTGCTGTTGTTGCTCGTGGTATGGGTAAATGTTGTGTTTGTGGATGTTCAGCTGCAATTATTGATGAAGAAGCAAGAACTGTTACAATTGCTGGAAAAGTTTATACTGACCAAGATACTTTCTCAATTGATGGTTCAACTGGTAATGTATATTTAGGTTCAATTAAAACTGTTCAACCTGATTTAACTGCTGGTTACTTTGGTAGATTAATGTCTTGGGTTGATGCAAATAGAACATTAAAGATTCGTACAAATGCCGACACTCCTCGTGATGCAAAACAAGCTCGAATCTTTGGCGCTGAAGGTATTGGTCTTTGCCGTACAGAACATATGTTCTTTGATAAAGATCGTATTTTTTCAATGAGAAAAATGATTTTAGCAGATACTTCTGAACAAAGAGAGGCAGCATTAGCTGAAATCGAACCTATGCAACAAAAAGACTTTGAAGATTTATATGAAATCATGGAAGGTCTAAATGTTAACGTTCGTTTACTAGATCCACCTCTACATGAATTCTTACCTCAAGAAGAAGGTCTAATTGCTGAACTTGCTGAAGCTATCGGAAAAACTGTTGCTCAAGTTAAAGATAGAATCGCAGAACTTCACGAAGCAAACCCTATGATGGGACACCGTGGTTGTCGTTTAGCTGTTACTTATCCTGAAATTTGTAGAATGCAAACAAGAGCTATCATCAAAGCAGCTATCAATGTAAGTAAGAGAACTGGTAAGATGGTTACTCCTGAAATCATGGTTCCATTAGTGCTTGAAGTAAAAGAATTAAAATTCGTTAAGAATTTAATTTGTGAAACTGCTGATAAATTAATTGCTGAATCTGGAATTAATTTAAAATACCATGTTGGTACAATGATTGAAATTCCACGTGCCGCTTTACTTGCTGATGAAATTGCAAAAGAAGCTGAATTTTTCTCATTTGGTACTAACGATTTAACTCAAATGTCATTTGGTTTCTCTCGTGATGATGTAGGTAAATTCTTACCATCATATTACGAAACTAAGATCTTTGAAGAAGATCCATTCAAGACACTTGACCAAAATGGTGTTGGTAAATTAGTTAAAATGGCTGTTAAACTTGGAAGAGAAACAAGACCTGATTTACACGTTGGTGTATGTGGTGAAACTGGTGGCGATCCTAAGTCTATCGAATTCTATCACAATGCCGGCTTAGATTATGTATCTTGCTCTCCGTTCCGTGTTCCTGTTGCTCGTTTAGCTGCTGCTCAAGCCGCAATTAAAGCAAAGAAATAGTCATAACATTTGATACTAAAGGCTGAGATTTAATATCTTGGCCTTTTTTTAATTGAACGATTGAACGATTTTTTGAACGATTGAACGATTCTAAAAATTGTTAAAACTATCGACAAAATGGAACCTTTTGTTTTTTTGTTGGTTAATTTTGGCTTTTGCCGACCGAACGATTTTTGAACGATTGAACGATTTTTTGAACGATTGAACGATTTTTGTGATATAATATCTCTAGAGGTGATATTATGCTTGAAAACGAAATGATCGAATTTAAAAGAGACTATACCGAAAACATCTACAAAGAAATAGTCGCCTTTTTGAACTCTTATAGCGGAACAATTTATATTGGATATGATGATAATGGTGATTTGCTGGGGTTAGAAAATGTAAAACAAATCGAAGAAAAAATTTCTAATGAGGTTGGCCAACGAATCTTTCCAGATTGTACAGTGTTTGTTTCTATTAACGCTCAAACTTTCGATAACAAAGATTACATTGTTATAAATGTTAGTAAAGGCCTCAATGTATATTATTTAAAAGACAAAAGCATTTTAAAAGGAACTTATGTAAGAAAAGGTTCTTGTTCCATCCCAGCCACAGATGAAACAATAAAACAAATGTTATTAAAAAATAGCAATTTATCTTTTGAAACATCCGTTTCTATCGAACAAAACTTAACTTTTAATTACATTACTAATGCTTTTAAAGAAATTAATATTGATATTAATGAAGATAATATAAAACGTTCTTTAAAGATGTGTGATTCGAACAACAAATATACCAACTTAGCTCTTTTATTATCAGATCAAAACCCTTTTACAATAAAAGTTGCCGTTTATGAAACATTTAACAAAACAAATTTCTTAGATCGTAAAGAGTTTAGTGGTTCTATTCTTGAACTTTATGACAAAACATTAGAATATTTAAAAGTTAATTCTTTAACATATGGCTTGATTGAAAACACGATTAGAAAGGACATTGAAGAATATCCAGAATTTGTTTTAAGAGAAATTCTATTGAACTCTTTAATTCATAGAGATTATTCTACAATTACTTCTAACATTGTTAATATTTACAAAGATGATGGTGTTGAATTTATTAGTTATGGCCCATTGTATGGAGACATAACAATTAAAGATATTTTAGCTGGTCTATCAGCCACAAGAAACCCTAACTTGCAAACAATCTTTTTAAGACTTAAACGCGTTGAAGCAATTGGAAGCGGATTAAGAAGAGTCGATTCTTATTATAAGAGTAGAAAATTAAATTTAGTTATTGAACCTCTACCATCAGCTTTTAGAGTAAAACTTCCTCGTATTACACTTGCAACTGCTTCAGATATCGAAGATGATTTTAAAGTCATTCTTGAATATATAAACTTGAACAAATCAATTACAAGAAAAGAAGCCGAGAAGTTAATTAACAAAGAAAAAACATCTGTGACAGCAATTTTATCTAAGATGGTAAATCAAAAAATTATCGATAAAATCGGCAATGGTCCAAGTACAAAATATGTTTTAAAATAACAAATGGACACAAAAAGGTATCCAACAATTTTAACGGATACCTTTTTAATATTAACTTAAAATGTATTTAACATCCTCTTTAGTTAAGTTAGTAATTGATGAATCATCATTAGATATTAACTTATCTACTAGATCTTTTTTATGCTTTTGAATTTCAATAGCTCTTTGTTCAACCGTCTTAGAACAAATAAGTCTTATGACTTCTACCTTTTTAGTTTGACCTATTCTATAGGCTCTATCGGTTGCTTGGTCTTCAGCTGCCGAATTCCACCAAGGAGATACGTGAACAACAACATCGCCACCGGTTAAATTAAGACCAACCCCACCAACTTTAAGTGAAATTAGAAATACTTTTACTTCATCCGTTTCATTAAATGTATCAGTCATATATTTCCTTTGAGGATCAGATGATTTACCAGTATATAAGAAATGAGGAATGTCCTTTTTAGTAAGTTCAGCTTCGATTAGTTCCAAACATTCAACAAATGGTGAAAAAACTAACATCTTATGCCCTGCCACTATAAGTTCTTCTAACAATTCTGTTAATGTTTTCATTTTTTCTGAACCACCAGTATAATTATCGATAAACATTGATGGATCAATACAAATTTGACGAAGCCTTGTAAGTATTCCAAAGACAGCCACAGGATTTTTTTCACTTTTTTCGGTTTCTTGGGCTTTTAAAACATAAGCATCATATATTTGTTGTTGCATCTTATTTAAACCAGTAGTAACAATTCTTTCAGATTTAGGAGGTAAATCAGTTAGCACTTCTTTTTTAGTTCTACGAAGGATAAAAGGTGCTACTTTTTTATTAAGGTTATCTAAGAATCCATCCTCATTTATTTTAGTTTTAAATAGACTTAGTTTTTCTAAATAACCAGGCATAACAAAGTCAAATAATGACCATAAATCAAAGACATTGTTTTCAATTGGAGTTCCTGTTAAAACAAATCTATGAATTGCATTAACTTGTTTAACTGATATTGTTTTTTGGGCGTGAGCATTTTTGATATATTGTCCTTCATCAACAATAGCATAATTGAATTGTAAATCATTAGGGTAAGTATCGTTTCTAAGTAAATCATATGAAGTGATATAAATAATTTTGTCGTTAGGATCGATACTTTTAATGATTTTCTTGCGTTCACTGACGCTTCCACCAATTTCAATTATTGTAGTTTCAGGATCAAATTTTTCAAATTCTCTTTTCCAGTTAAATATTAAACTCTTAGGACAAATAATTAATGATGGCATTAAGATATTATCGCTTTTTAGTAAGGTTATAATTTCAAGAGTTTTACCTAAACCCATATCATCAGCAAGAATTCCACCAAGATTATAACAAGATAAGACTTTTAACCAACGATAGCCTTCTTCTTGATAAGGTCGAAGAGTTGCATTAACTTTTGGAACATTGTATTTTGCCATTTTGAAATTAGCTATTTCTTTAATTATTTGTTCAACATGGTCATCGATAGTTACATTATCGCTATAGTCATGTAATTTAAATGATTGATATAATGGCCTTTGAGCCCCTTGACTTTCATCACAAATTTCATCTTCTTTAAGTTGTAAATCTTCAATCATTTCATAGAAGTTTGTTGCCTTTTTATCGGTCAAATCGATAATTGTGTTCTTATCTAAGATATAATATTTTTTCTTTTTTCTAATGGCTGATAAGATATCTTTTAATTCATCTCTATCATATTTTAAGTTTTCAAATAAGAATGTAAGTAAGTTACCTTCATATGAAACATGTAATGTTGGAGTTTGGAATTTAACAACTTGTTTGTTTTTAATGCTTTCTGACAAGAATACTTTACATTGATCTTTTAGATAAGATAAATCAGTTGTTAAAAAACGATATACCGCATCTTCTTCAGTTAGTTGATTGTCAACAAAGCCAAGTTCGTTGATTTGGTCATTATATTGTTCATATTTGATTTTTTCAAATTCTGTTAATGAATCTAAATCAAAATCAGTTATTTCTTTATTACCAAGCAAATATTTAGTATTCAACAATATTGTGGCATCTTCCATATCAAAGTAAGCTTCAATGTTAAATAAACCAACATTGAAATTTTCTTCAATTTCAGGAGCCAGTGTTATGTAATTGTTAAAATATACATATGTTTTCTTATAGAATTCATCAAATATTTCTTTAATACAGATACCTTCATGTAACATGAACAATCTAAATAAGTCTACATTTTGTTTTGAGCATTTAACTATATCTATACAATGTTCATCGGTATTAAAGATATAAACGTTTGCAAAGCAAGCAACAATTGGATATTTACAATCATGATGGATACAGTAATCTTTGTCGATAGAAAGGTTAATTTCTTGTTCTTCTAGACGAATATAGAATGGATATTTATCAAAATAACAAACTCTGCCTTTTAGTCTGTCAATTATCAGATAAAACATTTCTTCATCGAGTTGCATTGATTTATGAGTACTATCAGTTTCGAATCCTAGTTTAGAAATAAATAATAATAATTCTCTTTCTTGAGGATTAAAATTTTCTATTTGATGGTTGAAACTTAGACTTTTTCCATAGGTAATTACTTCAAAGTTGTAAATTGCTTCAAAAAATTCATAAAGATTTTTAACATAATACATCTTATCAATACCAACTTTTAGATTTAAAGATAAGATAAAGTTTCTGTTACTTTTATCTGTTTCAAACCAGTATTCAACATTTACTAAATTTCTAGATAATAGTTTTCCTTGGAATTTACGGATACTTTCTTTAGAAATCATATTCATTTCTTTTGAAAACTTTTTAAGTTCTTCTTTTTCTACTTCTTTTCTAATAACCTCTATTGCTTCTTTGTGTCTTTTTTCATATTCAAGAGATGGCTCATTTTTCATCCATTCTTTGATGTCAATTCCTTCAAAAACACGTGTTTCTTCACGTCGAAATAAAGAGGAGGTTTCAATGGATGTTCCTTTTGAATCTTCAACTTCATAAACATAAAATGAGGTGACACCTCGTTCATTTGGAAAAATGTCGTTTTTATATTCCAAATAATATTCGGTTATTAGATACTTTTTATCGATTATTGAAAATCTAATATGAGGTGTAAAATATTTTAAAATAGATTCCATGTTAATCATTTGTCTTCACCTCTAATTCATTTGTTTCATACATTGTGTCCAGTGGTGCCATATTTACATCAAAAAACATATCTGTTTTATTAAAGAACACTTTTAAGGCTTCGTTATCTGGAAGCATATCTATTGCTTTTCCAACTGCTTTTCCTACTTTTTCAGTATCAAAAGCTAGTGCTGATTGTCTTGAATTTAAGACTAAATCAATAACAATTTTAGGATTTATTGCAACTATTTTATCAAAATAATCGACAATAAAATCGCCAATATAAGATGCTGAAATCCTATTTATGTATTCCATTATTTTTTCAAATCCTATTTTATTAGCTATGTTTTTATCAATTTTTTCAACAAGACCATCATCAATTAATTTACATAATATTTCTTTTCGACAATACAACGTTGTGAAATCCATAAATTTGACATAATCATAGCCATAATAATATTTATCTTTATATTTAAATATTGAATCAATCCACAATGTTTTGAATTCTTCATAATCTGTAAAGTGATTAATAACTCCTTTATAAATTTCACTTATAATACCTTGGTCTTGATACTCACGTCTATATCTACTATCACTAATGATGTTATCAACCATTATGCCAAATGCGTTGTTTTCGTTTGTGATAGCACGAACAGTATCGTTAATTTGGTATAAGAAATTTGATCTTTGATGAGGCATATAAAGATGATAATTAAAACATTGGTTGATAAGAGGTGATGTTCTTCTAAATTCGTTATAAAGATCTGTTGAAAAATTACTAAGGGTTGCTATTGTTAGAATTAAAAATGATTTTTCATCAGTAGTTAATTTTGATTTACTAATAGCTTTTAGATATTGACATTGTTCTAAATATTGCATGCTTTTAACTCTAGTAAAAAACTTTTTATAAGCTTCATAATCTAACATATTTAAATCAAACATTTCATTCATTTCAACAATCATATCTGTGAATAAAACGCCACCATTTTTATATTTAGTTTCGATTGTAGAAATGTTTTCATTCAAATATTTGATGATTTCTTTAACATGAACACAATCGTGTGATTTGTCTGTTGGGCAAACAGCAATTCCATAAAGATCCATCATAATCATTTGTTTTCCTTCTAAATCAGTAAACCAAATATCATAACTCATAGAATTACGTTCAACAAATTGTTCTACTTTAAGTGTACGATGTTTTGTGCTATCAAAGGATTCAAGACTTAATTCTGAATACTTTTTATGAACAAAATCGATAAGTTCTTTATTTAAAATTGTAATGTTTTTAGCATCTCTTCCAAATATTACTTGTTCATCATTTCCATACAAAACAATAAAATCAAGGTTTCTAATTTCAGATACGATTCCAAAACCTATAACCTTATTAAATATTAAATCACCAACTCGCATATCTATCACTCCTATACTGCTTTTTTACTTGAATTGACCATTCTATCGAGAAAAATTGTGTTTTATTAAAATTTGTCGATAGAATCATTGTTAGTCTTATTTTTTATCGGTCAATTCTTTACTTTGTTTAATATATTTCAAAATAGTTTCATCAGATAATGTTTCATCTAAGATGATACTAATCCAACTTTTCTTGTTCATATGATAGGCTTTATAAAAACCTTCTTTAGACCATAATTGTTGAATTAATGTTTCATCAAGTTTAACATTCATAACATCAACCATAACATCATGGCTTAAATTATCTAGACGATTCTTTTTTATATTCATAATTATTCCATACCATTTGTTGCTTGTTTTGTTTCTAAAAACTCCTGAAGTATTTTCATCTTCCCATAAAAATTCTGGTAAATCATTATAAGTTTCTTCTATTAGTTTTGCAATTCTATTTGCTTGGTTACTAACAAAATAAGTTGAAACAAAACAATTTGTTTTAATGTCGTTTAAAAATGATAAAACTTCTTCTCTAACTTTGTTTACAAATGAGCCTACTTGTTTATCACTTTTAAAGTTTTCGTATTCTTCTTCAAGTTCATTATCAATCACTTTAACATCTATTTGATTATCTTTGTTAATTGTAACAGCAACATTAAAAGAATCATTTAAAATGTTTTTAGAAATCACATAGTTTTCATTGTTTTTAATAAATCCATAGGGTATTAATTTATAGACTAAAACTTTGCATTTTAAAAATGCATCACTAATCATACTCACTTCACATCACCCTAAATTTATAATTCGTTTTTCTCTACCTAAATTATAAAAGAGGGGTAGGGGTGTTTGCAATAGGTTTTTAATGATTTTGAGACTAAATATTGATGGTGATACAAGGACGAACACAATGACTATTTCCATCAACAACATATGTGCTTAAATAACCGCCAGAATTAACATTCCAAGCAGCATAATAGAATTCATTTGATGGTGATCTTGTCCAATAAGTTCCACTATATTGTAGTGTTGTATTACACCAAGCATTTCTAATTCTTATATAATCTGTTGTTTTTGCTTGTCTTGTTATAGATGTATTATTAGCATCTGATTCAAAGCCATAATTAGTATCAAGATAGTCTTTGTAACTTAATAATGTTACTTTATCTGTTGTTTGATTTGAAGCATAAATGCTATCTGCTGTTCCATCAAAAGTACTATAGCTATTATCAATCATTGTTTCTTGAACATAGGAACCATTAAATACAAAAGCTTGATCATAGAAATCATTATTTAACCAATTTCGTATCGTACTATATTCATAATTATTAGCATAAATGTCTTTATTATTTATCGTTCTAGTTTCATAATCTGTGTAGTATTCGTGAGTATCTAATAACATTGAAGATAGTAGCAAATAATTATTCCTATCTTGTTTTAAAATGTTCCAAGTAATTGGTTCACATAAAAACCAATATTCAGCTTTATCTTGGATAGTTGTTTTATCATCAAAAGTATATTGTTCGTTATTAAAAACTTTTGCTGTTTCTTTACAATAATAATTGTTTTCATAGAAATACCAACCATTAACTTCTGTTGGTTCTAATAAATTAAGAGCCGATATTAATGATTCATCATTTACATGTGTTTGAGGATAATAACCATATTTTATAGTCTTTTTATCTTCTGATAAGGTCGGAATTGCTCCAGGCATATCGTTATTTCCGATAAATGTCTTAGTGTATGTTGCTGTATATGATGTGTTTTCATAAACTTCGCTTATTTGTGGATCCCAACCAGCAAAGGTATAAGAATAGTTTGATTCACTATCTTTTGTTGGAGTTGTTCCATCATAAGTGGGAATAGTTCCTTCTTTAACGTTTCGATCAATTTCTAAAATATTCCCATTATCATTTTGCCAAATTACTGTATAAGTGGCTTCAACTACAGGTGGAACCTTGTTGCATGAAGAAAGTGTTATAACACTAAATAATATTAAGAAAAATTTTATTCTTTTCATTACAAACACTTCCTTTTATACCAATAGAAACTCTATTGCTGTTATATAGATTGGTTTCTTGTTAGTTGTAGCAATTTTTAGACTTGTTGTAGTTTCAAAATCAATGGTAATTGTTGATGTTTGATTAGCATCAATTATATCTTTAGTTATTTCTACCATATCCGTACAAGTAACTAACGTTGTCTTGTTATCGGTTGCTTCATCTGTCCAATCTAAAGACTCACTATCACCAACACGAATCTTACTACTATTATCAGTTGTATAACCTGTGATTTTAATTTGATTAATAGGACTATTAAGAGAAAAAGTTATACTTCCGTTAACGCTTGTTGTACCAAACTTTAGCATGTTACCGGCATACCAAGCCGTTTCTCCTCTACCACCATTCCCACCGCCATAGATGTATTCTATTTCACTAATTGAATCAAGAATTGGTGTATCGTCTTCAAAAATTTTAAGAGTGTCAAACACTTCTTCTGGTGTTTCAAGCGGCTTTGCTGTTTTTCTTGTTCCCATATCAAATTCAACATCATATTTTGCTGAAGTTACACCTGCATTATTTCTTGTTACTGTTACATTACATTCTGCTTTAACATTTTGATTATAAGATACAACTATTTTAGCTGTCCCTTGCTTGATCGCATGAACCGTTGCTTCATTATTATTAACATTAATATTTATAACATCATTACCTTCTACTATTTCCCATCTAGCAGTTTGTGTTGTGTTTGATGGTTCAACTGTAGCACTAAGTGTTACATCAGACTCTCCAACAACTAAAGATAAAGATGTTTGACTTAATTGAATACTAGTTGCTGCAATGGTTGGTGCTTTTTTCTTAGTTGTAACATTAATTGTAACATCTTTAGAAGGCATTATAAATTCATAGTTTGTTTCACTTTTTGTCGATAGAATCGTATCATTTAAGAAAACATTGTCTATTTCTTTTTCATTATTTAATACTTGAACCGAAAATGATACAAGACTACCTGCTAGGTATGTATCTTGTAAACCTGTTATTTGAATTTCATCATTTTTAACAACATCTACAAAATGTTGATTAGAATTTGGATCCCATACTTTAATAGTTACATCTTTTTTAAGGCTTGTATTAGCTTTACTAGTAGCTGTTACAATTGCTTTTCCAATTTTGTTTGCTTTTATGATGTCACCTTGCAATGTTAAAACATCATTACTTGCACATGACCAAGTAACTTCTTTGTTAGTTGTATTTCTAGGTTCAAACTTAATCGTAACTATGTCATCTAAATCTCTTTCACTAGTTAGAATTACTTTAATTTCTTCTGAAACGACCGACATTTTTGCTGGTTTTATTTCTTGAGTTTTACTACATCCAACTAGTAAAACGCCCATTGATATTAAAGATAATATTTGTTTTGCTTTCATTTATTTAATTCCTTTATATAGTTATATTAAAATCTTCCCAAGACACACATGCACGCATGTTTTTAGCAATCGTTGTGGTTGCTGTTCCTGCTACTTTTCCTTGTTCAGCAACATCTTTTGCTTGTTTTACTTTAACAGGATCTACACCACAAGCTTCATAAATCCATAGTAGTAATTCTGGACATAATAGTTTGGTATAGACTCTTGATTTAGCACTATCTTCCCAAGTTAATGTTCCAGCTTCTATACTTTCATTAAGCCATGAATCAAAAAAATGCCATTTTTGATTTGGTTCATGTCTTAGTTTATCAACAATTAGGCCTTGTTGTTTGGCAAAATCAATATAGCCACCACTCTTTTGTTGATATTTTTCAATAAATTCATCTGATAATGGATAATGTTCTTTTTTGTCAGTTAAAAAATCAGCTATTTGACGCATAGTTACATCATCGTTATTAGCTTTTAATTTATTTGTTTGCCTATCAAAACCTTTTATTGATAGACCAATCATAATAAAGGTCATTAAATAAATGAATATTTTTTTCATAATACTACTTCCTTGTGTTATTTATTTTTTCTTTTTGCTAAACCTTTTTTAAATTCGTTTATTGTTTTAGCGTTCTTTTCAACATCTAATACTAATAAATTTTTTATTTGATAGTTGTAATAATCATCAGCATTAAACCAAACAGCACCTTTGATTTGTTTAACGAATTCTTCTTTTTTATCACTATTGAATAGTTCAAACATATCTTTTACCCATTTTGCTTGAGAATCACTGTTACGATACAATTCACCTTCTGGGAAAACTCCACCAGCACCACAAGCAAATTCAGAAATAATAGCAGGATAATCTTGCCACATTGGGCTATTTTTTTGATACAACCATGAATATAATTCTTTAAAAGAAATAGCGTCTTCGCCATGTAAATAATTATTATATTCATAATAAGTTAAACCAAGGATTTGAACAAATTCAAGTGATGGTAAGTAACACAAATCTTCGCCCCATGAACAGAATGGATATGTTTTAGCAGTTGGGTTGAAGATGTAAAGCAAATTATTACAACCTTCTTCTTTTAAAATACGAGCCATTCTTTCATAAGTTAAAACAAAGATATCAGGATCTAATAAAGTTACTTGACCACAATAACTAGTCCAATCGGAATTCATTTCGTTATTAACTCTAAATAGAATTGGTTTTTCATAAGCTTTCATATCTTTAGCTAAAACTCTAAAGTAGTCATCATATTTACCTCTTAAAATATCAAACATTGGAGTATAACCATGTAAACCAACATTATTAGAAGTAGTAAATTGTAAAGTAAATTGTAATACTGGTTTACCATTAAAACCGTTTCCACCAGCAAATTTTAATGCTGTCTTTGTTGGAAAACTTTTAGGATTATCATAAGGGCCTATATGAGTGTAAGTTGGCATGATATCAAAGGTATAATCCATATTTTCTTTATTTTCAAAACGTTTTGTTTTAGTTTCTATAGCATCGTCATTACAACCATCAATTTGTAATGAATGAATAAAAATACCCCAATCAATATAATCTTGATTACGTAGTTTTTCATAATATTGTTTGGTTTCTTTGCTTAAGTATTCAGGAACTTTTAAATCAAATTTATCTGGTTTTCTTAAGGCACCATATTTATCAAAAAAGTCGACAGAAGCGATGATTTTTTCAAATTCTTTAACCATAGGAGTCTTTGATTTTAAAACTAATAATGCAAAGTTTTTAATGTCTTCTTTTACTTTTATAACAGCGATATGATAATAAGGTTTTTCAATGTTTTCATGTTCTAAGATTTCAACAGTTACGATTTCAACTTCATAACCATTTAATAAATCATAAGTATATCTTGGTTGTTCGATATATCTCAATTTATTGGAATCAAAATATAAATCAACATCTTTTTTGCCGTCTGGTGCTGCTTCACTTGTAAGATATCTCATAATCCATTCATCGTGATATACTTTCCATTCGTTATAAGTGTTTGAATGTTCCATAGATAAACTTAAAACATAGTCATCTGTTAGATATCGAACTCGATAAATAGTAGCAAATAAATCTAATTTTAAGTCGTGTTTATGAGGTAAAGTAATAGCATAACCATTAGCAAAAGAAATAATCCGAGCTGTGTTATCATTACTATATAAAACACAATAAGCATCATCTTTTTCGGTAATATTTACTAACTCTTCTACTTTTTTACCATTCAAATAAAATTCTTTAGTTACTTCGTCTTTTAATTTATTAATTTCGTCTTGTAATTTTTTGTTTGTCTTATCATTAGTTTTCATATTTATTTCTCCTGTTTGCTTCTTTTATATTTTACCATATTTTAATTAACCAGTTTATAGAAAATAGAACAAATAACTTTGGTTGTTTCTTTAAAACAATTTTTTGTCGATATAAAGGAATATTTTCAAAAAAATTGGCAAGCATTTAATTGCCTGCCAAATATTTTTAAAATTTATTAGCTATCTATTTCAATAACTCCATAACCGCCTTCATTACGTTTATAAACAACCGAAACGGTTTGATCGTTTTGATCTAGATAAATAAAGAAACTGTGTCCTAAAGCATCCATAGAAATGATTGCATCATCTAATGTCATAGGAGTTGGTTTAATGCTTTTAGTACGTACATAAATGTCTTCTTCAGCTTCTTCGTTATCAACTTTGATTTCATTTAATACAAAGGCTTTTCCTAAGTTTGCTTTAGAATTAGTCCTATCTAATTTTGTTTTTACTTTTCTTATTTGTGATTCTAATTTTTCTCTTGCTCTATCTACAGCATCTAGCACTTCTTCAGCTTCTACTTCACTGCGTAGAACAAGAAATTTTGTTGGAATGGTAATTTCCACTTTTTGATTCTTTCCATGACTTTTAACAACAACCCTACATTCTAGTTCTTCACTCTTGTTTAAGGTCTTTTCAAGTCTAGAAATTTTTTCAATGATTTTTTCTTCATCTTGTTTGGAAATTCTTACATCTTTTTTAATAATTTGATATCTCATACAAAACCTCTCCTTTTCTATCTTTATTGTAACATAAAACGAGAAATCTGTAATCAATCAAATTAAGAATATTGTATATCCAACATATTTTCCATTTGAGATTTTCTTTTACCTTCTTCAATTTCTTTAACCATGTTAACTAATTGTTCGTTTAAAGAAACATTAACTTCGCCTTGTAAAGCAAGTTTAATGATATAACCATTGAAATAATCGATTTCAGTTTTCTTTCCTCTTTCAAGCGATTGAAGAGAAGAAGATTTTAAGTTTTTATACTTTTTACCGACAATTTTAATGATTAAATGAGTTATAAAACTATTGGTTTTTCTTTTATAAATCTTATAATAATTAATTTTATTTGCATATGGTGGAACTTGAATGTTTAATTTAATAGCAACCGCCATTGCTTCTTTAATAATTCCTATAAAGACATTGCGAACTGTCTTGTTTTTAAGCATAACACCTAATGTTTTACCAGTAATAACACCTAAGGAAGTAATACAAGAATTAATAATCAACTTAGAATATAAAGATTCATAAATATTATCAACTATTTTGGTTGGAAATACTGAGTTTAAACATTCTCTAACTTCACTTAGTTTACCAACAAAGTCATTACCAACTCTACCTATTTCAAGTGTCCCTGAACTAGTAATAATAATGTTTCCTCTTTCTTGCATAGTAGCACCAAATCCTACTACACAACCAACAGTATGTTTGCTTCCTACATATTTTTTATATAAATCTATGCAAATGCCATTTTGTAAAGAAACAACACTTGCTTGTTCTTTCATATATTGTCTTATCTTTATTAGGTTTTCTTCAACATCATATGCTTTAGTAGCAATAAAGATAATATCATATTTGTCATTTAATTCTTCAAGGCGTGCTACAGCATTCATTTTTACAACAAATTCACCCTTTTGACCGGAAATATATAAGCCTTGTTCTCTTATTGCTTTGGCATATTCATCATATTTTGCTACAACTGTAACATCGTATTTATTTTGTTTTAAACAGGCCGCAACTGATGCGCCAATTGCTCCAGCACCAATTAATAATATTTTCATAATTGCATCCTTTCTTATTTAAGATAGGTTTTTAGTTGCTCAACTTTATCTAATGCTTCCCAATGAACTTTAATATCGTGACGACCAATATGACCATAACTTGCTAATTGTCTAAATTGAGGTTTACGTAATTCTAATTGGTCGATGATATCTTGGGGCTTAAGTGAGAAGTTTTCAAGAATAGCTTGAAGAATTTTTTCTTCACTTATGACATTGGTGTTAAAGGTATCAATCATGACTGATACCGGTTCAACTCGACCAATAACATAAGCAAGTTGAATTTCACATTTTTTAGCAAGTCCTGCTGCAACTACGTTTTTAGCGATATAACGAGCCATATAAGCAGCACTTCTATCAACTTTTGTGCAATCTTTTCCACTAAATGCACCACCACCATGGCGAGCACTTCCACCATAAGTATCAACAATAATCTTTCTACCAGTTAGTCCTACATCACCTTGAGGACCACCGATAACAAATTTACCGGTTGGATTGATTTCTACTTTAAAGTCCGTGTTCATGTTGAAAGATTTAGCAACTTCAAACATAATGTTTTCTTTAATGAATTTTTTGAATTCTCTTTTTTTATAGTTTGGATCGTGTTGTATTGACATACAAACTGTGACAAGTCGAGGTAAAGATGGATTGCTATAATCAACAGTAACTTGTGATTTCATATCTGGACGAGCCCATTTAAATTCGCCATTTTTTCTTAATGTAGATGCAACACGAACCAATTTGTGTGCCATTACGATTGGTAGTGGCATATAACCTTTTGTTTCATCTGTGGCATAGCCAAACATGATACCTTGATCGCCAGCGCCTTGAGCATCAACGCCACGAGCAATATCTGGTGATTGATGCTTAACATAAACATCAATACGACAACTATTTGCATCAATGCCATACTTTTTATTTGTGTAGCCTATATCGCGTAAAACTTGTCTTGCGATTTCTTTATAATCTATTTGAGCTTTAGTTGTTATTTCACCCCCAATGATTAAATGGTTGGTAGTAACATAACATTCACAGGCTACTCTACTGTATGGATCTTGTTCTAGACAAGCGTCCAAAATAGCATCAGATATTTGGTCACATATTTTGTCTGGGTGTCCTTCTGAGACAGATTCCGATGTAAAAACTTTACGATACTTCATAATTCGACTCTCCTTATAAATAAAAAAGCTCTCCAAGAGGAAAGCAATATTTATTTATGCTTTCTCTTATCGTTCAAAGATAACTTTGCTGAGGATAAAGCACCTTCTTTAAAAAAGGGTTGCTACCACGTCATAGATTCCTTCCATCTAGTGGTTCTTAATAAGAGCTTTTGTGCGGAAATAATTATAGCCTATTTTCTTTATTTGAGTCAATCTTTTCTTTGAGGCTCGATTCATAATCATTTCTAAACCTTAAGACCTGGTCCATTTCCATTTTAGTAATGGCTTTTATGATGTCTTCATCAAGTCCTAATTCATATAAAGAATTAGCTATTTCTAATTGTCTTTTTTCATATAACTCTTGTTCTTTTGACTTTTTCATTTTATCACCTAGTTCTAGTGTTAACCAAAACTAGATAACTAAACAAAAATTAAATGCTTTTTAATGCTTTCGCTAATTGATCAGGACAAGATGTGTTTTTAAAACCACAACGGATGTTTTCAAGTTTTTGAATAACTTCTTCAACTTTTTGGCCTTCTACAAGTTTAGAAATACCTTGTAAATTACCATTACATCCACCATTAAAACTAACGTTATAAATTTTTCCATCTTCAACATCAAATTGAATTTCTCTAGAACAAGTTCCGGTTGTTCTATAACTATAATGTTTCATAAAATCACTCCAAACTTGATATCATTATACACAAAAAGAAAATAAAAAGATATAACAAAATAAAAATAAATTAAATAATTTGTCGATAAAAACAACGATTTTATCTAATTTAGAATATTTTCTGTTTGTTTTCATATAATGCATTGAAACAAGGAAGTGTTAGTGTGAAGTTTAAATTCTTTTTTGTCTTGCAATGCTTTTTATTTACTACTAGTTGTACTAATAAAGAACAAATGGTTGCTTCAAGTAATATTGAAACCAAAGTTTATCGTAATTATAAAACTCTTAAACCATATCTAGCCTTAACTTTTGATGATGGACCAGATAAAATACAAACACCAAAAGTGTTATCATTGCTTGAAAAATATCGAGTAAAAGCCACATTTTTTGTTCTTGGTGAAGAAGTTGAATATCAAAAAGATATCTTAAAGATGGTAGTAAGCCAAGGACATGACATAGGTAATCATTTTTATAAACACATTAATATCAAAAAAGCTTCTGAAAAAGAAATTAAAGAAGCCATTGAATCAAATAATAAATTAATTGAAAAAGTAATTGGTTATAAACCTAAATATGTTCGTCCTCCATATGGAATAGTAACCGACGCCTTGAAAAAGGTTTGTGGTGAATTGAATATGAAAATAATATTGTGGAATAAAGATTCCGAAGACTGGAATAAAACACCAGATTCAAAAATCATAAAATATATGTTAAATAAGCCTTCGAATGGTGATATTATGCTTTTTCATGATGGTAGTAAGACTTATACTAACACCTTATCATCCTTAGATGTAATAATTCCAAGTTTACAAAAAAAGAGCTTTGAATTTGTTAGTCTTTCAAAGCTGTTTGATTCGTAATAATTTTTTCTAATTGTTCTTTTATTTTTAAAGATATTTGATAATAGAAATCTTTGGTGTCAGTTTGATTTTCATAACTTAGTTCTAACATGAATTCTTTTCCTTCATCAAATAGAATAATTGTTTTATCTGATAAGAAATATACTTCTATGAAGATTAAGATATTCTTTTGATAAACAAATAAAGTATGATAACGAATAGCTAATTCGTTGTTTTCATTAATTAATGGTTCTAAGTATTGTTTTTCAATGTGATCTAATGATAATTGTAAGTTATGTTGACGATAATCTTGAATGATATAATCGGCAAAACTAGCAGGATTATTTGATTTTTCATCTATCATTTGTTTAATAATCTTTTTAGTTTTTAGGTTATTTACAATCATTGGAATGAAAACAAAGCAAGCAGCTATAAATATACAAACAAGAGATAGAATGTTGAATAAATTAAAGCCTTTTTCTTTGTTTGATAAGATTGCTAATACAATAGCTGGTATCATAAATACAAAAGCAAATATTGAACATATTAGCATGGTAACGTTTCTTTTCTTTTTCATAAATAACCTGTCCTTTCAAATTTATCGATAGAATCGAGTTTTTTATTCTTCTGTTGTAAACACATCATAGACTAAAGGAACAATTGCAAGGATTCCTGAAATAATAAACAAGATACTAGAAGCAAGAATTCCTGTTCCTAATGATACGTTTGCTTTTGCTTGATTTGCTATGTTATTACAATTAATCCAGTCAATCTTTGCAAAGAATAACATTGCATCACTAACTACAAAACAAATGGTAGGAAAAACATCAAAGATTTTATAAGCAAAGGTATGCTTTTTATCTAAGGTTCCTAGAATTATGTTAGCAGTCAAAGTAATAATGGCTATGGTAATAATAACAAAAGCAAACAAAGAAACAGTTGATGATTCTCGACGATTAATATCTAAACTATTACCAAAAACAACAGTCATTCCATTCAAGGTTTCTTTACTCCAGGCACCAGTTATAATAATACCAGGTCCTACAAGTAAACTAATGAGTCCAACAAAAGCAAAAACTAAAGAAATAACCTTGAAACATTGAAGTGCTTTTTTCATAGTTTTCCCCTCCTATAGACCTTTTTTCACACTCATTTTAGCATTATCTATTTTATAAATCAAATTGACTTATTTTATATATAAAATAATTATCGATAATTTCAATGGTTTTCTACTAATGATAAAATATAAGCATCAGTATTTACATCAATAATATTTAATGAATAAATAAAGAATGGTATAAAGACTAAAATAGCAAATATTGGATTAATAAATGATAGAACAACAATAACAACAACATTAATTAATAAGATTATAGATGCTGCTAGAAATTGAAAGAATACATTTTTAAAAGTTAAGACATCTTTTAGTTTAATGTTTTCATCACGATGAACAATCCATGAACTAAACATTGATAACATACCAAGTAATATTAATAAAAATAAGACAACTAAAACACTATAATATTTAATTAAAGATGCTAAAAACAAACCTAAAATAATAACTAATATTTGCATGATTGGTACAATAGTTAAAGCTAATATATGCTTTTTAAAATCTTTTCTAGCACTACGACGACGAATAGCAAACTTAGTAGCAAAATTAGCTAAGAATAAACCTAAACACATAAAGACAATTGATACACTTAAAACGGCTTTTAGATTATTTTTGAATTCAACCATGATTGCATGAATTTGTTTATCAAAACCACCAGTTGATTCATTTAATGTTTGAAAGAAACCTTTGATAGTACTTTCTAACCAATTAGTACTCAACATTTGTTTAAGTCCTTCATAAACACCATTATCCCAATTAATCTTTTCAAATGAATAAAGTAAGAACTGATTAACTGACGCTGATGATTCTTGACTTGATGCTTGTATTACATCTGAAACACTTTTTAATGCATTTCCGGCTTCTTTTCCAATACTAATAAAAGCAAAAAATAAAACTAATAATAAAATTAAATAAAGTATACCCATGGAAATAAAAACATATATTAAATTTTTCCAAAAGTTTTTTAAGGATGTTTTTATCATCTTATAACTCCTTTCGATACTAATTTAATTATAATGAATTGCTCGATTGTTTTCAAAGACTTTTTCGATTTTATCGGCAATTTTTAAATGTACAAAAAATAAGACATAGTTAAAATTATATTTGACATGTATTTCTTTTGTTTGTAAAATGAAGTCACCATAAAGAGAACGGCTAGAGACAAGCTCGGAACCGTCAGCAACCTTTTAAGTTAGGTGCTAAAGCTTGAACGATGGGATTATATATTAATATTGATATTTACTCCTATCGTGTCGATGGGAGTTTTTTTATGGAATCTTAAAGAAAGGAGTCCAAAAAAATGCGCACAAATTCAAGCGGTGTCACATCAAAAGCCACACCAAAACAAGAAGATTTATTTGCTACATAATGGTAGAAGAAACCAGCAATACTGATGATTAAAATTTTAAAACTTATAAAACACAAAAAATTAAAAAACGGAGGTAAAATAAATGCCAATTAAATATAATCAATACATATTGAAATATACATATTTAAAGAAAAAAGATCCTAATGCAGACGGAGTAGAATTAACAATAATAGTTAAAGATAAAACCGGCGTTGAAAAAATAATAAACGAATTGTTCGGTGAGGATAAATTAGCTTTTGCCGGTTTTAAAGATAATAAAATTATTATACTTGAACACGAGTTAAACAGGACTTTCGTTTTAGATAAAATTGATAAATTATTATGCAAACTAGAAGGAAATATTGAAGATAGATATTTTAGAAAAGTTAGACTCAACACTTTAACCAAATTACCTTCCCTTCCATAATAATTTAGAAAATGCATTAAAAAAACCAAACAAAAACATATGATTTTGTTTTAAAATATTACAATTAATCAAAGATTATACACACAAATAAGTTTAATAATTCAAACAAATAATGGGGGATAATAACATGGGAAAAAAAGATGCGGATTTATGGATAGAAAAGGTTGATAATATTTTTTTAAAACACGGATATAAAAATAAAGCAAAAACACTAAACGACAAAAGAAACGAAGACTTTATAGCAGGAAAATTGCTACGCACAGCTATTCCGGATGAAAAAGAAAATGTCAAAAAAGACCCAAAAACAAAAATGAAAGAAATAAATTATGATAGAGCAAAATCCATGAACATTATAACAACACATTGGCTTGTGTTTTTTGATAATAAACAAGAAAGAAAAGATTTTTTAAATTTTGCTAGAGAACACGGTTATAAAATTGAAAGTAAAGTACACAATCCAAAATATTATCAATGTGTTTTGTTTGTTCCTATAAATAAACAAGAAGATTATATTTTACACGTCAGTGGAGGATTAACCGTATGGGGTTGGGGATACAAGATTTGTAATTTAACGTATACTGCAAAAGAGTTTATTAAAGATTATTTAGAAAGTGAAAAAAGCAACGAAGAAAATAACGATTAATTTGTGTGTTTTTGTCGACAAAAACAACATTTTTATTGCTTTGATTGTTATTTAACAACAACGTTTTAATTAAATTAAAAGATACAGGAGAAATTCAATATGGAAAATAAACAAGAGACTCACACTACAGCAGCTTCATTGAAAGAGAAACTAGACGCGATTTGTATAAAGAATGGTTGGCCAATTCCAGAATGGGGTCACAAGACCGGATATATTATAACTATGTCTCAGAAGCCAAAAGAAGAGTTGAAAAAGACCTCAAAAAAAGTTAAAAATTCATAACAGAAAAGGAGATTATAATAATGGATAATAAACAAACACACACTACAGCAGCTTCATTAGCAGAGAAACTAGACGCGATTTGTATAAAGAATGGTTGGCCAATTCCAGAATGGAGTCACAAGACCGGATATATTATAACTATGTCTCAGAAGCCAATAGAAGAGTTGAAAATTCATAACACAAAAGGAGATCATAATAGTGAAAAAGAATGAAGTACAAACAGCGAATTCTATAGCGAATAAGATAGACGAGATATTAAAAAAACATGGACTACCTCCAGCAAAACGAGTAACAAAAACCGGATATTGTTTAATTATGATCCTACATAAAAAACAAAAAAATAATTAAATTTTAATAAAAACAGGAGGAAATTATAATGGAATCGAAGAAAGACCGATCCACAGCATATTCTATGGGAAAGAAGATAGACGAAATGCTTATAAAGCTTGGCTTGCCTCCAGCAAAATGGGTGACGAGAACTGGTTATACCATAACTATTGGAGTCAAACCTCTATGGGTTTCAGATAAAAAGAATAAATAAGTTATCAAAAAAACAAACCAATACATTAAATAACATATTGGTTTGTTTAAATTTATAAGTTTTTTCTTAAATTGCCCAGTTACCATCAACAAAGATTGGAACTTCTTTACCATCATTAGTGGTTGCAACAATTGACATATCTTTAGTACCAATCATGAAATCAACATGAATCATTGAATGATTCATACCAAATTCTTCAATTTCTTTTGAAGTCATTTTTTCATAATCTTTAATGTTGTTTGAAAAAGCTTCACCTAATGCTAAGTGACAACTAGCATTTTCATCAAATAAAGTGTTGTAGTATAAGATATTAGATAATGATATAGGAGAATTGTATGGAACCAAAGCAACTTCACCAAGTCTTGATGAGCCTTCATCCATATTAATCATGGTTTTTAATAATTCTTCTCCTTTTTTAGCATGTACTTCAACAACTTTACCTTTTTCAAATTTAAATGAAAAATCTTCGATAAGTTCACCATTATATGATAGTGGTTTACTTGCATAAACGATGCCATTTACACCATTTTTATTTAGCATACCAAAGCATTCTTCGGTCGGCATATTAGGATTAAAGAATTGACCATCTAAAGTTGTTTCCCCACCACCTAAAAACAAGGTGTTTTTCATGATTTCAACGGTTAAATCAGTACCATTACTACTCTTATAATGTAAATGATGAATGTTAAGATTATTCAATTTATCACATTTTTCTTTTAAGTATTGATTATGTTTATTCCAGTTATCAATTGGATCGTTTTCATCAATTCTTGCTGATTTTAAGATAGCATCCCATAATGCATCAACGGCTTTCTTTTTAGATAAGTTAGGAAAGACTTTTTTAGCCCAAGCAACACTTGGAGCACCAACAATAGTCCAAGGGTGTTTGTTATCTAAAGCATCACGATAAGGCTTTAAGATAGGATAAGTTAGTTGATTTACTTTACTAACTTTTATTTGATCAATTCCTTTTAAAGCATCTGGATCAGCTGATTTAATACGAATATAGCAAGGAAGTGTTTCAACTATATGGGCTTGCTTTTTTTCTTGCCATTCAGGAATGGTTGCTAGCGTTTTAATTGTTTGATATTTATAATGAGCCTTAGTTATTTTTGAATCTTGCCATTCAACACTTACTTTACTAGCTTTTGCTTTATAAGCTTCTATTACTATTTGTCTTACTAATTCAACACTATCAAGTTCACTAAAGATAATAACTTCTTGACCTTTTTTAACATTAACTCCAATACGAACAATTGCTTTGGCATATTTTTTCAACATTTGTTTATTCATGTGTTTCACTCCTTTTTAAAAGCGTGATATAATAATTTTGTTGTCCCCGTAGCTCACATGGATAGAGCGTATCCCTCCGAAGGATAAGGTAGTGCGTTCGATTCGCATCGGGGGCTCCATTTTTATATCTGCGTATTTATTATATGCAAAAAACCAATTATTTTAAATGGTATATTCCTTTATATTATGTTATTATTTTGTCGTTGGAGAAATACCCAAGAGGCTGAAGGGGCTGGCTTGGAAAGCTAGTAGACGGGTAACACTGTGCGGGGGTTCAAATCCCCCTTTCTCCGCCAATCAAAACCTAAATCGAACCCCAAAAAGTTTGATTTAGGTTTGTTTTTTGATATAATTAAATAAGGAGAACTT
>CANQVX010000014.1 GCA_947627355.1 uncultured Bacilli bacterium
CAGAAGTTAAGCACCGTAGCGGCGAAGGTATCCGATGGAGAGAATAGCACGTTGCCGGGCTTTTTTTGTGCTTTTTTGAATAATTAAAAGAGTTATGATTCAATTTTCATAACTCTTCATCAAATGTAACATTTAGTTTTTTAAGTCTATTTAGATATCTTTCTAAATCTTTATTCCAACGAGTATTAACATTTCGATAATCTTTTAATGTTTCTAGTTTTTCAAGTTCTTTTGCTATATCTAATGTTACTTTTCTAGCACCATAGATATTTAAATGGTTTCCATTATCTCGAAAGTCTTTACTAAAATCAAAATTAATTCTTTCAGGTGTCATATTATAATCAATATAATTAATATTATTTTTAGTAGCAAATTCTTCAATACCATTATGTTTTGCTAAGTTCCAGGAATAAGGTGAAGGAATGTTAACAAATAATAGTTTAATATTTTTTTCATCACAGTACTTTTTAATTTTATGTAAATATTTCATAGATTTTCTTGGAATTCTAATAGGTTTAATATTTTGATCATCCATATAGTTTCTATATTCAAATGGAAAACGATTTGTGTCTATTTGATAGCCTTTTAAATAATCATAATGATTCTTTTTAGTAGGTAAAGTAGTAAAATCTCTAAGTTTTAAGTCTTTCCATCTAGCATGATATATAAATGGTGCTGCAACTATTTGTAACTTTTGAGCACTACGCATAAAATTTGCAATTGTACCTTCATCATATACTAAGTCAGTTTCTAAGATACAATACTTGATATTTTGTTTAGAACCGATATCTTTTAAGGTGTTATAAGCATTTTCTGTTGTTTGTTTACTAACACCAGTACCAAAACTAGTATAACCATATTTTTGATAGATTTCTAAAGGAATAAAGCCACTATATAAATCACTATTACCTAAGGCAACTACTTCAATAGTATTATTCTTTTCAGCTAAGTAACCTTTTCCTTCAAAATAACTTTTAGCACCTACATCATCAGCACCTTTAGGAACTAAAATGATACAACTAAGAGCATATAAAACAATGGCTATGGAAAAAAACAAGATAAATCTTTTAAACTTTTTCATTTTAAAAACCTCCATAGATTGGATCAGGTGGTAAATAACCAGCACCATAGACTCCAAATATAACTATAATAAATACTAATCCAACAGCTAATAGATAACGGCAAACTGCTGGAAAAGATTGATATTTTTGGTAAATATCAACTTTATGATTTTGAAATCCTTCAATAACAAGTAAACCAATAATCATAACAAATCCAATAATAAGTTCACTTATTTCAAATACTTCAGTGAATCGATAATTGCTATGTCTAAAGATATTAGCAATATAATTACCAAAATCAGTCAAGGTATTGCATCTAAATAGAATCATACCAATATTAACAAAGAAAAATGTTAATATCATCCTAGTTATTTTAACACCTTTCTTTTGATTTGTCTCATGACTTATAAAACGATCAATGATTAATTCAAAAACCATTATTAGATAATAATATAAACCATAAACTAGATATTTAACACTAGCACCATGCCATAAACCGGTTAAACTCCAAATAACAAATAAAACAATACAACTAGGAATAAATGTTTCAAAGAAAGTTGAAACTTTACCGCTTAATTTACGACGTAATGCCATAAGAGGTCTAGACATAGATACTGGATAGAAAACATAATCTCTAAACCAAGCACCTAAACTGATATGCCATCTACGCCAAAATTCACTAACAGAACTAGAAAAGAAAGGTTGTTCAAAATTCTTTTCAAGTTTAATTGAATACATTAAAGAGACACCTCTTACAATATCAATGATACCTGAAAACTCACAATATAATTGAATTGTAAAACAAAGAATTCCTAAAATTAACATTGGACCTTTAACATTTAAACCGAAAATATTTGTAACAAATATTGCAAATCTATCGGCAATAACGAGCTTTTTGAATAATCCTATTAAAATAATTAATAGACCTTTTTTTGCATCTTCTTTATTAAAACTATGTGGTTGTTTAAGTTGAGGTAATAAGATATCATAATGGCTAATAGGTCCTTCTAATAAACATGGAAAATAACAAGTGAATAATAATACATCTAAATAATTAGTACTTGCTTCATATTTGTTTCGATAAACATCTATTAAATAACCAGTATTAGCTAGAGTATAATAACTAATTCCTAGAGGCAATAGTATTTTAAACATTGGAATTGATAAATCAGCATGGAACCAAGAAAAGATAGTGTTTAAAATGCTATCAAAGAAATTAATGTATTTAAAGCCAATTAAAAGACTTAAATTTAAAATAACACCTAGTATTAATAATCTTTTATTAACTTTCTGTACTTTCTTTTTAAGAGCCTTATATTCATCTTTTGTAAGAGTTTCTTTTTGAAGTTTTAAATTCTTGTTTCGTTTACCTATAAAATAGGCAAATAAATAAACAATCAAGGTACTTGCTAACATTAAAATAGTCATGAATCGACTGACAAAAAGAAAGATTCCCAGACTAAAAACAAGCAAGACTAAATAACGGTATTTTTTAACAAATACCATGTAAATTAAATAGACAATGCTTGAAAATATTAGTAAGTATATTAATTGTTCGTAAGCACCCATAATTAATCGTCTTCAACAAGTTCGATTAGATGTAACATAGCATCAACTGATTCAAAGTTTTCAGGAACAATATAAAGAGGTGAAATAGTTACATCAAATTCATCTTGAAGTAGCATTACTAAACGCATAATTTCAAGACTTGTAAAGTATCCTCCACTTATTAAATTGGTTTGATTTTGATAATCAATACCAGGTTTTAGTTTAGTTAATAGTTCAATTAGTTTTTCTTTCATGTTAGGTTATTCCTCCTTTAGTAATTCATTGAAGTTTGTTTGATAATAGTTACGATCAATTTTACCATTTTGATTTAGTTTTATATCGTTAAGTTTTAGATAATATTTAGGTATCATGTAGTAAGGAAGCTTAGATTCAAGATAGGTATTTAGTTCTTCCTTAGTTATTTTTCCATCATAGAAACAAATTATGTTATCGTTATCTTTATCATAGATACAAAAGCCCATTTTAACGGAAAAATTAGCATTTAAGATGGTTTCAATTTCACCTAATTCAATACGATAACCAAGATGTTTTATTTGAAAATCAACCCGACTAACATACATTAGTTCGTGGTATTCGTTATAATAACATAAATCGCCAGTTTTATAAACTATCTCTGGATATTTATCTTGTAATGGATTTTGAATAAAACTTGCTTTTGTTTTAGTAGGATTATTATAATAACCACTTGCAACAAATGGACCTTTAACAATTAGTTCACCAATACTATTATCAGTGATTAATTTGTTGTTTTCATCAATTAAAAAGACTTCAAGACCTTTACAAGCATTTCCAATTGGAATAGCTTTATCATTATCAAGTTTCCGATTAACTTTATAATAAGTACAAATATCTGTAGTTTCAGTAGGACCAAATAAATTACAAAAAGTAACATTTGGTAAATGATTAATCCAATCATTTAAAATCTTTGTTGGCATTACTTCACCAGCAAAAAGAGCAAGTTTTAAATAATTTGGTTTAACATAATCAAGTAATTTAAATTGATAAATAAGGCGATAAACCGATGGAACCCAATAAATAGTGTTAACTCTATATTCATTCATCATTTCAAATAACTTAACTGGAAAAGAAAAATATGACTTAGGAACAATTACATTAGTAGCACCGGTAAGTAATGTTGCATAATAATCAGAAACAGACATACTAAAATAAAATGGTGTTTGATTAGCAAAAACAGTCTTCTTATTAATCTTAAAACAAGTTATAAACCATTCAATATAACTACAAACATTTAAATGACTAACTACAGTACCTTTA
Source organism: uncultured Bacilli bacterium (assembly GCA_947627355.1). GTDB lineage: Bacteria > Bacillota_I > Bacilli_A > RFN20 > CAG-631 > Caccosoma. The sequence continues at coordinate 3,906 of CANQVX010000014.1, forward strand.
GGATCACCAGTTGATCCTGAAGTAAATAAAATATAAATTGGATCAGTTGATACTATTTGATTTACTCGATTAAAAACAACGTTTTTATCGACAGATTCAACATTCATATCACTGTTAATATATAAATTACAATAATCTTTTAATTGTTCATATTTAGTAAAATTATCTGAGTCATAAACAATAAGTTTAGGATTAGCGATATTTAAAATTTTAATGATTCGATCAATTGGTTGGGCATCATCTAAAATTACATATGGAGTGTTAGCATAAATACAAGCAAGCATCATAACAGCCATATCAACTCCACGTTTCATTAAAATACAAACGACATCATTTTTATTAGTTTTTTCAATAATTTTAGTTGCAAAAAAAAGAGCATTAACTTCTAATGCTTTGTAAGAAATTTGTTTATTATTATCTAAAAATGCAATCTTATCTAGTGATTTTGTAATATTTAGTTGTTTTAGTATCTTTTCAAACTTATAAATGACATTTTCCATACTTTTTCACCGCTCATATTATGCACTAGAAAACCAAAAAAGTAAAGAAAAAGAAACTATTTATAGTTTCTTGTCGCTAAATATCAAATATTTGATGGTTATCTTTATTAAAACTAGCAATGGTTAGATAATAGTCGGGATTATCGATAACTTCAAAGTAAGCAGTTTTATGATTGATAAGACTCACCTTATTTTCAATAATGTTTACTTTCTTTAAATCAGTTTGAATACCGATTCCAATTAACTTTAAATAACTTTCTTTAATAGTCCATGTTTTTAATAAATTTAATGAATCACACGAGAAATTTAATTGTTCACTGTTATTTAAAATATAGTTATAAAGTTGCTTAAGTTCTTTATATTTAAATGTTTTTTTGTATTCTAGATCAATACCAATTTCTTGATTTGAAATAGCAAAGATATAATTACTATTACAATGAGCAAGACTAATATATAAGTTATCATGATTTTTAACTAATGGTTTATTATATTCATTGAAAATTATTTCAATGTTTGGATCAATTAAATGTAATTGTTCAAGCATATAATAATAGACATTAATACTTATAACTTGTTGTTTAGTATTAGTTATCTTTAATAACCTATTTTTAACGTTTTTATCGATAATTTCATTGATAGAATGGTCTAATTTATTACCAAAATAAATGTTAATCATTTTTGTTATCCTTATCATCTTCATCATGATTTAGTTTAGGAAAAGCCTTAACCAACCTTGATTTTTTAATTTTTGCAAGTAAATCTTTTGATTTTGTCATCAATACTTCAGTGGTATCTGATAGATTTTTACCGATAGAATCGGAAGAAATACGTAACATTTGACGTATTTTTTCTAATTCTTTACTGTGTCTTGAGTATTTAACGATTTGTAAGATGGTTACTACATTATCAACGATATAATAAATACCAAATAGAATTAATAGAATTAAAATTAATACTGGTGGCATGATGCTGACAAGTTTATAGATAAGTGGATGAATAACTTTAACAACAAATAAACAAGCAATGCCCCAAAGCAAAGAAAACCTTAAACAAATATAACCTTTGATGTTAAATGGTTCATTAGAATAATCCCACCATTTACGATGAAAAAACTTTTCAAGAATAAATCCAGTTAAAAATTCAAGTAAAGTTGCAACTATAATTGAAGCAAGAAATAATAAAAGTAAGTTTTGTTTAAATGGTTCAAGTAGTAATAATACAAGAATTACACCAAAACCATAAATCGAACAAACTGGTCCATTTAAAAATCCACGATTAATGAATTTACCAGTCTTTAAAGTATGGTAGGCTACTTCTACACACCAACCTAAAAATGAGTAAATAAAGAAAAACATTAAATAATATTCAAAGTTCATAAAATCACCAACTTTTATAAAATAAAGCTAATATTTGTTTAAATATTAGCAAAAATACTAACTGGTGCCGAAAGTCAGAGTCGAACTGACAACCTATTCATTACGAGTGAATCGCTCTGCCATTGGAGCTATTTCGGCGTCAAATTGATTATAGCACACTTTAAAAAATCGTTACACTATTAATTTACTAATCAATTCTTAAAGTGTATAATATTTTTGGTGGTGATTTTATGGCTAAAATTATGATTGGTATGAGTGGTGGCGTTGATAGTGCAGTGGCTGCTTATTTGCTTAAAAAACAAGGCCATGAAGTCATTGGCGCTTTTATGCGTAACTGGGATTCAGCCTTAAATAATGATATTTTAGGCAATGATTGGGATGGCGATATTTGTCCTCAAGAAGTAGATTATAATGATGCTAAATTAGCAGCCGAAATTATAGGAATTCCTTTATATCGTGTCGATTTTATTAAAGAATATTGGGATAATGTTTTTAGTTATTTTTTAAGTGAATATAAAAAAGGAAGAACACCAAATCCTGATATAATGTGTAATAAATATGTTAAGTTTGATTGCTTTATTGAATTTGCAAAAAAATATAATGTTGATTATATTGCCACAGGTCACTATGCTAAAGTTGTTCATGAAAATGGTAAAGCAAAACTATATAAAGCTCTTGATAAAAATAAAGATCAATCATATTTTTTATCATTTTTAAATAATGACCAACTTAATTTTTCGTTGTTTCCACTTGCTAATATTACTAAACCAGAAGTTAGAAAAATAGCTGAAGAATTACATCTAAATGTAGCTAAAAAGAAAGATTCGACCGGTATTTGTTTCATTGGTGAAAGAAACTTTAGAGAATTTTTAAAAAACTATATTCCTGCAAAACCTGGTGATATAGTTGATATCAAAACTAATAAGGTAGTTGGTAAACATCAAGGAGTTTATTATTATACTTTTGGCCAAAGAAAAGGCTTAAACATCGGTGGTATAAAAGGCACTGATGGTAAGTCTTGGTTTGTTGTTAAAAAAGATGTTTATAAAAACATTTTATATGTTGCTATGGGTGATGATAACGAATATTTATATTGTGATGAAGTTATCATTAAAGATGTAAATGATTTAGTTAACCTAGAATTAAATAAAGAATATGAAGTAAATGCTAAGTTTAGATATCGTCAAAATGATATCAAAGTTACTATAACTAAGCTAGATAATAACACTATAAGAGTTAAATCAAACACTCTATTAAAAGCTATAACTATCGGTCAAATCGCTTGTTTTTATGATATTGATAGTGAACAATTACTTGCTGCTGGTGTTATTGAAGAATGTTATAAAAATAACAAGAAATTGGACTTAATCTAATGGATGAAGAAATTGTAAAACTAGAAGGTTTTATAATCTTTTATAAATATGAAAATGCCGATACCGGCTATAAGATTGCATTATTTAAAATCGATGATAATTTACAAGAAAGAGTAATTACCATTGTTGGCTATTTTCCAAAATTTAATAAGGAAGATCGCCTTTTTGTTGTTGGTAATTTTATAAAACATCCAAGATATGGTATGCAACTTGAAGTAACTGAAATAAATGTCATGTTACCAACTGAAGAAAAAATGATTGTTAGATTCTTATCAAGTTCTAAATTTAATAAAATTGGTAAATCAACGGCAAGTAAAATCTATAAAGAACTTGGTAATGATTGCATTTCAATCTTAATTAATAGTCCTGAAACATATGATATTTTAATATCTAAAAAAATCATCAATAGTAAACAAGCAACTAGTCTTCAAAATGGTCTATCAGATTATGACTATACTAGTAGTTCTATTCAAATGTTAATTAAACATGGTTTTAGTATGAAAAACATCATGAAAATAGAATCAGTTTATAAAGATAAAATCGATGTTGTACTACAAGCAAATCCCTATCAAATTGTTATCGATATCGATGGCATCGGCTTTAAAACAATTGATAAACTTGCTTTATCTTTAGGAATGGAACTAACCGATAAAAGAAGAATAAAAGCGGCTATTTTATATTCACTTCAAAACACTTGCCATTCTAGAGGAGACACCTATATTTCTTATCTTTTACTTAAACGAGGTTTATATCAATTAGTTACTGTTGAAGATGATTTCTTTGATGATTGTTTAAACGAATTAATCGAAGAAAAATATATTATTCTAGAAGATAACCGTTATTATCATTATTTACTTTATAAAGCAGAAATTGATATAGCAAATAAACTATATCCATATCTAATTCGAGATATTCATGTTGATTTTGAAGATAACCTAGATGATATCATTCATGAAATTGAACAAGAAGATGGAATAACTTATACCATTGAACAAATAAACAGTTTAAAAGAAGCCTTAAAACATGGTTTATTTATCATTACAGGTGGCCCTGGAACTGGAAAAACAACCATTCTAGATGCTTTAATTAAAATCTATAAAAAAGGTTATCGTAATGAACTTAGTATTTCACTACTTGCTCCAACAGGTAGAGCTAGTAAAAGAATGAGCATGTTAGCTAATCATTATGCTTGTACTATTCATCGATTTTTAAAATGGGATTTACATTCTAATACCTTTGTTAAAAACGAAAATAATCCGGTCAAAACGGATATAATTATCATTGATGAATTTTCAATGGTTGATACAATTTTATTTGCTTCATTACTTAAAGGTGTTACAGGTGTTAGTCAAATCATACTTATCGGTGATGATGGACAATTACCATCTGTTGGGGCAGGTAATCTATTATATGATTTACTATCTATTCCTCATATTCCATCTTTAAAACTAACTAAGATATTTAGACAAGCCAAAGGATCATCTATCATAAAACTTGCTCATGATATCCGTTATAATCAACTAACAGATGACTATAAGTTTAAAGATGATATCAGATTCTATAATATCAAAAACACAGAAATTTCCGATAGAATCATAAGTATTATCAAAGTGGCGATAAACCAAGGCTTTGATATTGATGAAATTCAAGTGATTATTCCAGTCTATGCAGCTATTGCTGGTATTGATAACATGAATCAAACTATTCAAGATTTCGTTAATCCTAAAAGTATCGATAAACCTGAAATCAGAGTGGGCCATCAATTATTTAGATTATATGACCGAGTGTTACAACTAAAAAACCAACCTGAAGATGATATTTATAATGGTGATATTGGTCATATCATTGATATCAATAAAGAAAATGAAACCATTACTGTTAATTTTGATGGTAACATTGTTGAATATAATAAAAACATGTATACTAATTTAACACTTGCTTATGCTATCAGTGTTCATAAATCACAAGGTAGTGAATTTGAAATAGTTATCATGGGTGCTTTTAAAGAATATGGTAGCATGTTTAATAAAAAACTTATTTATACTGCTGTAAGTAGAGCTAAGAAATTATTAATAATTTTAGGTAACCTTGAAACATTTATTAAATGTTCTAAGGCTGAAGATAAAACAACAAGAAATACTACACTAAAGTTAAGAATCTTAGATTTATTAAATCCAAATATTACCAATTAAGATTTAAATAATTTTCACAAACTATCAATGGTGATAGTTATGTATATTGAAAAGAAAGGTATTTGTTCACTTAAAAATATTGTCAAAGGTATTTTTGTTATTGAAATGGTTCGTTTAATGTTAGATGAATTTCAAATGGTAAAAAGATTAAAAAATAAAACTATGAATCTATTTGATAATAAATCTAAAGTAACCAAAAAGAATCAAGCAAATGCTAATGATAATTAAATTTGATGAATAAAACGTTAGCAAAAAAATTTCAAAAATTACTTTATTATGGCGGGATTATACTTCTAGTTTGTCTCGTCTTTTTTTGCTTAAATTATTTGAAAATCACGAAAATTATTATTAAAATTGTAAAAGCAATTTTACCAGTTATAATCGCTGTTTTTATCAGTTTTTTATTAGAACCGATTATTACAAAACTAATAAATTATAAAGTAAAAAGATTCATTGCTGTTTTAATAGTCTATCTAATATTTTTTAGTTTAATCATAGGTTTAATCTTATTAATTGTTCCTTTGATAATCAAAAATGGTAAATTATTTTTAGATAAACTTCCTGATATCTTATTAGAACTTGAAAAACTATTTAACCATTTAATCAAAATTAATATTCATTTTGATTTCAATGAAATCTTACCATCTATAAATAATTCTAATGTTAAGAAAATATTTAAAATCGCTAGTAAAACATTTGATATTGGCTTTGATATCAGTATTGTTATAGTTGGTTCCTTATTTTTATCATTTGATTATCCTAATTTTAAAAAAGGTATCAAGAATCTCTTACCTAAAAAACATAAAGAAAAGATAATTAACTATTTTAATGAATTCTTACCATTTATCTATAAATACATCAAAGGTTTATTACTAGATTCATTATTTATTAGTTTCATGGGCTTTTTAATCTTTTTTATCTTTGGTTTTAAAGATGCTTTGTTTTTTAGTTTGTTACTAGGTCTTACTAATTGTATTCCTTTATTTGGTCCATATATATCAGGTATTCCAATAGTTTTGATAAGTTTTTTAATCTCCACTAAGTTTGGTATAACAGCATTAATAATCATAATATGTTTACAACTAATCGATGGAAACATAGTTCAACCTATTATCATGAAAAATGTTATCTATTTACATCCTTTAGAAAACATCTTAGGAATAAGTATATTAACCACTTTATTTGGTTTAATTGGTATGATTATCTCACCAATTGTAGTGACATCAATTAAAATTTTAATTAAACAACAAAAAGCATCAAAAGATAAAATACAAGCCTAATGAAGTTATATTTATCCTAAAATATGCATATTTTCAAATTTTGAATATCCTAAAATATGCATTTTTTTAATTCTCCAATATCCTAAAATATGCACAAGTGTTGAAAATATATATCTAAAATGCTATAATTAAGTCGTGAAACGAGATGATAAGATGTTAAAACGTAAGCTATATGATGAAATGTTAACTTGGAAAAACAATCATAAAAACGAATGCCTTTTAATAAAAGGAGCAAGACAAGTAGGAAAAACCTATTTAATTCGTGAATTTGCTAAAAATGAATATGATAGTTTTGTTGAAATTAACTTTCTAGAAAAGAAAAGTTTAAAAGTTATCTTTGAAGGTGATATCACAGCTGATGAAATCTATAAAAGAATTACCGCAAATATTGCTAACATCAAACTGATTCCTCATAAAACACTTATCTTTCTAGATGAAATTCAAAAATGTGCTAATGCTAGAACGGCTTTAAAGTTCCTTGCTCTAGATGGAAGATATGATGTTATAGCATCAGGATTATTATTAGGTTTAGCCTATGGAAAAGATGATGATAACGAAGTTGAATTAGTTGAATCAATTCCAGTCGGATATGAAAAAACTTTAATGATGTATTCATTAGATTTTGAAGAGTTTTTATGGGCATATGGTTATGATAATACAACTATTGATTATCTTAAAAGTTTCTATGAATCTAATAAAAAAATACCAGTTGAAATAAATAATAAATTTGAGACTATCCTTCGTGAATATCTTGTTGTTGGTGGAATGCCAGAAGTTGTAGCAAACTTTATAAAAACCAAAGATTTCAACCAAGTTCAAGAAGTTCAAGATAAGATTTTATCATCCTATATCGATGATATTTCAAAACACGCTAAAGGTGTTGAAAAAATAAAAGTTAGAGAATGTTATGATAGCATCTTTAGACAACTAGCAAGAGAAAACAAGAAGTTTAAATATAGTGAAGTTGAAAAAAAAGCCACTGCTAGAAAATTTATCGATAGCATTAAATGGTTAAGTGATGCTAATATGGCTTACATTTGCTATAATACTACTACACCATTACTACCACTTAAGGCTTATGAAAAAGAAAATGAATTCAAACTATATTTATCTGATACAGGATTATTACTTGCAATGTATGGATTTTCTACTAAACAAGCATTATTAAATAATACCTTAAAAGGTTTTGCTAAAGGTGGTATATATGAAAACTTTGTGGCTGAAACTTTAATAAAAAAAAGGTATACCATTCATTATTACAAACCAAATGATAATCAAGAATTAGAATTCTTAATTGAAAAAGATGGTGAAGTTATCCCTCTTGAAGTTAAAGCAAGCAATACTGCTACTAAATCTCTTAACTTATTTATTGATGAATTCAAACCTTCAATTGCTATTAAATTAATTAATGGTAATATTGGTCTTCAAGATAAGAAATTATCAATTCCACATTACCTTTTAATGTTTATTTAAAGGAGTTATCTATATGACCTTAGAAGAATATAAAATAAAAGTAAGAGAAGCTTTAACTGAAAACAATTATTTTACTGATGAAATAGCAAATGATTTAATGAGAGTTTTTGATGCTTTTATTGATAATGCGGTTAAGAAAAACTTTCCACCAAAAGAAGCAGCCTCATTAATTAAATTAATGTTTTTGAAACGTAATGGAATTTAATATAAAGGAGTAACACTATGACTTTAGAAGAATATAAAAAGAAAGTAGAAGAAAATTTAGTAAAAGTCGTGGGGAAAGAATCTACACAAAGGATAATGAAAGTTTACGAGAACGACTTTTCTCAATTTTTAAAAGAGAACTGGACAGTAGAGGCTATAACTCCAGCACTAATCGGTTATTATAATTAAAAACATATCGGGTGATTTATTTTAATAATATTAATGCGAAAATTACATTATATATCTCACGATATGTTTTTTTATTCTATTTAACGACGCCCTAGGTTAACTATTTTGTGTAAAAAAATATACAAAAAAGTATTGAAAATTTTGCGTGATAGTGCTAAATTTAACTTGTTTAATTGTTATTTAAAAATTAAAAGTTAAATAACAATATTTATAAAAAAAAGGAAAGAGGTGTTGCTGAATAAGCAAAAATAATTTTAAAAAAAGCCAATTAGATCAATCTTCACAATCTAAAAAGGCTGCATTTGACAACATTATAAACAGTGAAGAATTCAAAAAATACAAAGGAATGATTATTGCTAAAAGTGGCGCCACCTTGGAATCCCATGATATAGTCCAGGGCTCCATGGCACTCGAGGTAAAAGATCTTAATATATATGAAAATGCCTCAATTAAAGCGATAAATGAAATAAATGAAGGTAGAGATTTATCTTCTAAAATTAATGTTGAGTTTGTGGATGAAAATAGTAAATTTAATGGTAAATATAATAGAGAAAATAACACTATTTATTTGTCAAAAAATACCACAAAAGCATTAAGACAAGTATTAACTCATGAAATATCACATGCAATGGAAAATAACGCTGAATATAACGATATTTTGCAAGAAATGGTAGATAATTTAGTAGAAGATGAAGACTTTAACAAAATCAAAGAAAAAGTAAGAGAAGATTATAAGGACCAAAACTTAAGTGAAGCAGATATAAATAACGAATCAATAACTGAATATATTGCTGATAACTTTTTTAAATCCTATAGTGACTTATCAAAAGCATTTACCAATAAAACAACCTTAGAAAAGTTTAAAGATATGATAAGGGGCTTTAGAAGTGGAAGTAAAAACAATAGTTTAAGAGATCAATATCTAAAGTTATTCCAAAAACTAAATAATACTAATGTTAGTAAGGCAAATAGTAAAACAAATACTAAATATAGTGTTAAGCAACAAGATAAGTTTAAATCAAGTGAAAACAAAAAATATTTTGATAGTTTACCAATTAAATATCAAAATAAATTAATCAAAATATCTCAAGTGAAATATTTTAATAAAATACTTGATGCAGTAATGTTGCCTCATCTTATTCCAAGTGATATTGATTTACTATATAAAATGACAAAGGGAAATGTTTCTATTGATGAAATCAAGGCATCACACATTTATCAATATGCGGAAAACTATATAAAAGAACATGCGCCATTAGATCCTAAAAAAAATATGGCTTTGGTTGAAAAAGTTGCGGAAGAATTTGAAGATAGGATACTATCTGAAGCAAATGAAAGAAACAAAGGCAGTAACATAAATAATAAAGAAGGAAAATTGCTTGTTGTTACAGGCTTGCCAGGTAGTGGCAAATCTAGTGGGAAAGTAATAAACTTTTTAAATAATTATGGTGCTATTGAATTTGATAACGATATAGCAAAAGCAGTTCCATGTTTAGCTGAATTTTATGATGGTGGATTGGGTGCGAATACTATTCAGCCAATTGTTTCAGAAGCCCAAAAACTAGTTCAAGAAAAACTAATTAAAGAAAAATATAATATTGTATTGCCAACAGTTGGATCTAAATATAATAAAATATGTAAAACGCTTTCATTATATGCAGATGCTAACTATGAAATAGATATTATTCATGTTAAGGTTAGTTCAGTAACTTCTATAAATAGAGCATTTAAGCGATTTATAGAATCTGGTAGATACGTTCCAATTAGTTATATAGAAGGCATGAAAAGCACCGAAGAAAATATTGATAATGAAACAGATGGAGTATATAATGAAATTGTAGAAAAGGGGGTAGTTTATAATGGAAGAACAATACACGTGGGAAAAATTAATGAAATTGTCAATGAGCCAATTAAAAGAAATAGCCCTCAAGGAAGCAAAGAAACGCAATTATCAAGAAGCAGATATAAGTTTAATCGAAGATATGGAGAAACTAGGAATAGAGCACAACGTGATGGCGATGTTATTACATCCAAAGTGGACGAGTTACGACTTCGAGACGGACGTTCTACTGGATTAACAAAACAACAAGATAAAAAAGATAAATTTTCATTGAAATCAAAGAATGATATCAAAGAAACTAGAGAATTTGCTAAGCAAACAATAGACAAGTTTAATATTATGGTTGATGGAACTGGTGTTAGTTTTGTCGATACCAAAGGTAGTTTAGATAAATTGTTACTAAAACTTGTTAATAATACCTCCAAAGTTGAAGATGTAAGAAAGAAACGTTCTTATCGATTTTTAATAAATCATTTAATTGGTTCTATTAGAATTAATGGTGAATTACTAATTGACTATTATAAGAATAATATTTTAACTAAAATAGAACAATTTACCTTTAAAGATTTTTTTGAATTAAAAAGAATCATGGTAAATGAAGTTTTCTGTGATGGTTTATTTGGTAAACATGAAAAAATTGATAATTGGAACGAAATATCTATTGAAGAAAAAACTGAGTATTTATTAAAAGAACTTACAAACAAAATACTATTTATTGTTAAAGATTTAGAAAAATCTAGCATTTTAGATAGAATGTTTTTTAGCAATTTTAAATATAAATATATTTATAATTTATCAAAATTTAAGAAAAATCAGCAAAAAGCTATTAGAGCACTTTTAAATGACTCAGATATTCCTAAATCAGTTTCAGTGAATTATCGACTTTATAAACGAAAAGCAAAAAAGTTGATTCAATATTGTGTGTATAACATTTCTTATCAAATTTTTTAAGTTAAAAAATGTCGGTCGAATCGTTAAATAAGCTAGTGTAATGCTAGCTTATTTTTGCGTGATTATAACGTGATTGTTAACTATCTTGATGCTATTCTTCTCCCTAAAAAATAAATATTAAACTAATATTTAAATTTTTTAGGGAGTGTAATTTACAAAAGAAATGTAACATTTTTTATAAATTTATTAATTACAACCCCTTGACAATATGTTATAATATCTTCAACTTGATGAAAAAGAAGGTTTATTAAAATAGATAGAAAAACAAGAGACAACTTGCTGGTGGAAATAGTTGCTATCTTTAATAAATTGCTACTTTGGAAAGCTACTAATACTAGCCGTATTTCTGCGTTAAAGATTAATTAAGAGCACTATTATATAGTGAAGTAGGATGGTACCGCGAACTTATTCGTTCCTGCATTGATTTTATTATCGATTGGAGGAACTTTTTTTATGAAAAAAATGACTAGTAATGAAATCAGAAATACTTGGCTTAACTTTTTTAAATCTAAAGGTCATCATGTTGAAGCAGGTGCTTCATTAATTCCTATTAATGATCCAACTTTACTTTGGGTAAATGCTGGTGTTGCTGCCCTTAAAAAATATTTTGATGGCACTATAATTCCTGAAAATCCACGTATTTGTAATGTTCAAAAAGCAATTAGAACTAATGATATTGAAAATGTTGGTCACACAGCTAGACATCATACTTTCTTTGAAATGCTTGGAAACTTTTCAATAGGTGATTATTTTAGAAAAGAAGCCATTGATTATGCTTGTGAAATCTTATTTGATGATAAATATTTTGGCTTTGCTAAAGATAAGATTTATATCACTTATCATCCTAGTGATAAAGATACTTATAATTGTTGGCTATCACATGGCATAAATAAAGATCATCTAATTCCTTTAGAAGATAACTTCTGGGAAATTGGTGAAGGTCCATGTGGTCCAGATACTGAAATGTATTATGATCGAGGTAGTAGTTATGATCCTGATAATTTAGGTATCAGACTTTTAAAAGAAGATATCGAAAATGACCGTTATATTGAAATCTGGAACATTGTCTTTTCTCAATATCAAGCAAAAGCTAATCAAAAAAGAGAAGACTATCAAGAATTACCTCATAAAAACATCGATACCGGTGCTGGACTTGAAAGATTTGCATGTATCTTACAAGATGCACCAACCAATTATGAAACCGACTTATTTTTACCAATCATAAGAAAATGTGAAACACTAGCTAAACTTAAATATGAAGGGGATGCAAAGACGAGTTTTAAAATCATTGCTGACCATTTAAGAACTTGCACTTTTGCTTTAGCTGATGGAGCATCATTTTCAAATGAAGGCCGTGGTTATGTTTTGCGTCGTCTTTTAAGACGAGCTATAAGACATGGTAAAAAACTAGGAATTGAAAAAGAATTTCTAACTAAATTAGTTGATGAAGTAATTAACATCATGAAAGATTTCTATCCATATCTAGTTGAAAAATCAGCTTATATCAAAGATTTAATAAGCAAAGAAGAAACTAAATTCATGCAAACACTAGAAGATGGAGAAAAGAAACTAGATGAACTATATAATAAAAAACATGCAATCAGTGGTGAAGATGCCTTTGTTTTATATGACACCTATGGTTTTCCATTTGAACTAACTCTTGAATATGCTAATGAAAAAAATATCACAGTTGATCACGATGGCTTTTTAAAAGCTATGGAAAGACAAAAAGAATTAGCAAGAGGTAGTAGAAAAAAAGCAAACAGCATGACAAGTCAAAATGCTAATTTCATGGAATTTGTTGAAGATAGTAAGTTTGTTGGTTATGAATTAGATACTATTAAAAGCTCTGTTATCAAAATCTTTAATGATAATGATTGTTTACTAGTAGTTACTAAAGAAACCCCATTCTATGCTGAAATGGGTGGTGAAGTTGGAGATACAGGAATTATCTATAATGATAACTTCAAAGGTAATGTTATTGATACCATTACTATGCCTAATGGTCAACATTTACATAAAGTTAGTGTTGAATCAGGCACTTTAAATGAATTAGATGAAGTTACATTGAAAATAGATGTAAATAAACGTAAACAAATCCAAGCAAACCATAGTGCAACACATTTACTCCATCAAGCCTTAAAAGATGTCTTAGGTAATCATGTTCAACAACAAGGCTCCATGGTAAGTGCCACTAACCTAAGATTTGACTTCAACCATTATCAAAACATTTCAAGTGAAGAATTATTAAAAGTTGAACAAATCGTTAAAGAAAAAATCAAAGAAGGATTAAAGGTTAATATCTATCATACTTCCTTAAAAGAAGCAAAAGAAAAGAAAATCACAGCCCTATTCAATGAAAAATATAAAGATGATGTAAGAGTTGTTGATATGGCATATTCTAAGGAATTATGTGGTGGTTGTCATGTATCTAACACTAGTGAAATCATTGATTTTGCTATCAGTAGCATTGAATCAAAAGGCTCAGGTATTTATCGTATTGAAGCAATCACCGGAAATGATATCATAACTAAGTTAGAAAACATGAATCCTAATCTAATAAATGATTATAATAATGCTAAAAATAGATATGATGAACTTAAAAAGGCTTTAAATGATACAACTAAAAATGAAATTAAATTAGATGTTGTAGCTAGTTACTTGATGATTCTATCTTATAAAAAAGTTATCGAAAACTATAAAGAAATCATTAAAAACATGGATAAAGCCTTGAAAGAACAAAGTCAAAATAATGCTATGAATAATCTAGAAGATGAAACTAAAAACATCGAAGTTATAAATAACACTAGATTATTAATAAAACAAGTAAGTTATGATGATATAAACATTGTTAAAAGCATTGCAGATAGACTAGTTGATACTTATAAAGATATCTTAGTTTTACTTATCAATGTAAGTAATGATAAAGTCTTATTTGTTTCAAAGACTTGTAAAGAATATGTAGCTAAGGGTATCAATTGTGGTAACATTGTAAAACAAGCTGCTATGATTTGTAATGGTAATGGTGGTGGCCGTCCTGATATGGCTCAAGCGGGTGCTAAAGATATCAATAAAATAGCCGAAGCTATTATTAAAGTTAAGGAGTTACTTAAATGAGAGTCATTGGTTTAGATGTTGGAAGTGTAACGGTAGGTATTGCTTTAAGTGATCCTTTAAAAATGATTGCTAGTTGCTATGTAGTCTTAAGATATACTGATGAAAATGAAGTAATTAATGAAATCATCAATATCATCAAAGAAAAAGAAGTTGATGATGTCTGTATTGGTATGCCTTATCACATGGTTAATAAAGATGAATCCGAAGGTTGTGTTCGTTCTAAAAGATTTGCAAGTCTTATTAAAGAAAAACTTGATATTCCAATTCATTTTCAAGATGAAAGATTATCAACGGTTGAAGCAACTAAAAGCCTACTAACCTTTGATGTCAGTAGGAAAAATCGTAAAAAAGTGGTTGATAAAGTGGCAGCCGCCATTATTTTACAAAATTATTTAGATACAAAAAGAGATTAATATGTTAAAATAAAGCATATATATAAATGATAGGAGAAAAAGATTATGGAAAATGATGCAAAATTTACAGTAATAACTGAAGATGGAACAGAAGTAGAAATGAATATTTTATTCACTTATACTGATGAAGAAACAAATAAGAATTATGTCTTCTACTATGAAGATAAAGGAGATGAAGATAACGAAATCATCGTCTCAGAATATGATGATGAAGGAAGATTATTTCCAGTAACTGAAGAAAAAGATTATGATAAACTAGAAGAAGTATTCAACCAATTCATGGAAGAACATGATGGTTGTGAATGTGGCTGTTGTGATGAAGATGACTGTGATTGTGATGATGATTGCTGTCACCATAACCATGATGCTTAATGAACATATTTAGTTTTGAAACCAAAAGATTATATGTTAAACCCATTGATTTAGATTGTATCTTAGATATGTATAACATATGTAGTAACAAAAATGTTACTAGATATTTAACATTCAAACCTCATACTAATATAAGCCAAACAAAAAATGTTATTTTAAATATGATTGATGCATATTTACATAACTCTAGTTATAACTATGCCATCTATTTAAAAGAAAATAATACTTTTATTGGTAGTTGTAGTTTAACCTTTAAAAATGATTATAAATGTATTGAAATAGGTTATCTATTAGATGAAAAATATTGGAATCAAGGTTACATGTCTGAATTAATGCCAAAACTAATTGAAATAAGCTTTAATGATTATCATGTTGATTATTGTCTAGCTAAACATATTTATGAAAATTATGCTTCGAAAAGAATAATTGAAAAGAATCATTTTAAGCTTATTAATAATCAAGAAACTTTTTATAAAAGTTATCATTTTTATCAGATTTTAACTTATGTTTTAACAAGACAAGACTATGAAAATTTATAAAAAATAGTCTTGTTTTTTTATGTTTTTAGAAAACTTTATAAATGTACATAATGTAATAAAAATACATAAAATAAACTATTGACAAAATAAACAATATGTGCAATAATAAAATCGAACAAGAAAAGGGTGAAATTATGAATAAAATTAATGTTACTGATGCAAGAAAAGAAATGAGTAATTTCTTTGATTCTGTTATTTTTGAAAAACCAATAATTTTAAAAAGAAGAAAATATGAAGCGGTTCTAATTGAAAAGTCATTATTAAAAAAATTTTTACAAGATAGTTTGATTGAAACTAGTCTTGAAACAGATAAAGATAAAAACACAGTCCTATGGGCTAGTAAACTAAATGTTTGGGGAAAAGGAAAAACTAAAGCTGATGCTTTAGATGACTTATGCAAACAATTATTTGACTATGCAAATGATATCTATAACAATTTCATGTTCTATTATTATGGTCAAAACATCAAAGATAAACTTTCTTATATTTTTCACATTTTGATTTGTGAAAATGATGATGAATTGAAGCAAATTATTGTCATAAATAAGTCAAAAAAGTCTAAAAAAAAATAAGACTAAATAAGTCTTAAATTTTTGTTTTTTTGTGTTGTGTTTTATCATTATAGCACACATTTTTAACTTTGATAAGACCAAATTCGACAAAATTTTTAGTTTTTTTAAAATAAATTTTTGTGAGCCAAATTTTGGCTCTTTTTTATTATTAATTATATAAAAAAAATATTGTAAAATCGATTTTCATCATCTATAATTTAGTTAAACGATTGGAGGAATTTGAATGGAAATTCGTTTAGAAAATCTTACAAAAATCTTCAAAGACAATAAAAAAGAAAATGAGACACGTGCTGTTGATAATTTAGACATCACGATTCCTTCTGGAAAGTTAGTAGGACTACTTGGTCCTTCTGGTTGTGGGAAATCCACAACCCTTTATATGATTTCTGGCCTTTTAGAACCAACCAGCGGAAAAATCTTTTTTGGTGAAGAAGATGTAACTGAATTATCACCTGAAAAAAGAGGTATTGGCTTAGTATTCCAAAACTATGCGTTGTATCCTCATATGACTGTCTTTAAAAATATTGCTTTTCCTTTAGAAAACTTAAAAGTTCAAGGAAGACCTAATTCTATTATTGAACCAGCAGTTGATGAAAATAATAATTATAAAATCAATCCAGTTGGCTCAATTATTTTAGAAGATGAAACTCATTATCTAAAAACTAAATATGAACTTGATGAAAGTCAAGTTAAAGCCCTTAATAAAGAAGTTCTTGATGAAAACAATAAGCAAGTTAACATTAAAATCGAAGGTAAAAAATTCAAGGTTAAAAAAGAATTCTTGCCTGTTGATTTAGAGTCTAATAAAGACGAACTTGTAAACATTATCACGACTTCTTTATTTATTTTGCCTAAATTAGATAAAGAAGGCAATCAAGTTAAGTCAAAAACAGCCAAAGTTGTTACATGTAAACGTAATATGACTGAACAAGAAATTGAAAACTTCAAACTTAATTTAGAAAATAACAAAGTTGAAGTTTGTCTTGAATTTCCAGTTGAATCAGTTACAACTAAGTTAACTGAAGAAGAAATCACATTACTAGAAAAGCAACTTGAAGAAAATAAGGCAGAAGCTATTAAAAATAAAGTTATTGTTTATAGTAAACGCAAACTTAAAAAACAAGAAATTGCTGATTTAGTTGCTGAAACTGCTAAACTTGTTCAAATTGAAAAATTCTTAGATCGTAAACCAAGTCAATTATCTGGTGGTCAACAACAACGTGTAGCTATTGCTAGAGCTCTTGTTAAAAAACCAAGAGTATTATTACTTGATGAACCATTAAGTAACCTAGATGCTAGACTTCGTTTACAAACAAGAGAAGAAATCAGAAGACTTCAAAAAGAAACAGGGGTAACAACAATCTTTGTAACTCACGACCAAGAAGAAGCAATGTCAATCAGTGATGAAATCGTTGTTATGAAAGATGGCGTTGAACAACAAAGAGATAAACCTCAAGAAGTATATAACAATCCTAGCAACTTATTCGTTGCAAAATTCCTAGGTACCCCTCCTATCAATGTCTTTTTAGGAAGAATTGAAGACCATGCCTTATACATTGGTAAAAATAAATTATTCATGGCACCTAAAGATGTTGAAGATCAAGACGTTTATGTAGGTATTCGACCTGAAGGATTTACTGTTGGTGAAACAACTGGAGTGCTTAGAGCTGAAGTTGAACAAATTGAAACTCTAGGAAGAGATATCTCCATGATTTGTAAAAAAGATGAATGTACACAACCAACATTTAAAGCCATCATCAATGCCGATAGCGATATAAAAATTGGAAAGATTGTATTGGGAGTCAAGAAAAATAAAGTATTAGTATTTAATCGTGAAACAGAAGAAAGGGTTTTCTAAGTGGAATCGAAAAATAACTGGAAAGCTTGGCTCTATCTTGCTCCCACAATTATATTAATGCTAATCTTTACCATCTATCCATTAATAAATACAATTATTATTTCCTTTTTAAAACATTATGACTATACACAAAATACTTTTGCTGGCACTAGTTTTACTTTTGATAATTACTTGCTAATTTTTGGTAAAACAGGGCAGTACTATATAGATGGCACATTTAGTTATACGACAACATTTATGAGGTATGCATTAATTAATACCTTGATAATTGTATTCGTAACTGTTCCAGCATCAATATTCTTAGCATTATTGATAGCCGTTGGACTTAACTCTATTAAGTGGTTTAGAAGAATTTTCCAAACAATATTCTTCATGCCATATGTTACCAACGCGATAGCGATTGGTATGGTATTCGCAGTTATGTTCCAAAAAGACTTCGGTCTGATTAACATGATTTTTGGCACAAATAAAAACTGGATAGATTTTGGTGCTAGTAGATGGTCAGCAATGTTTGTATTATGTGTTTATATTATCTGGCACGCTTTACCTTATAAGATTTTGATTTTCTTAAGTGGTTTACAAGGCATTGATAAACAATATTATCAAGCAGCTAAAATTGACTCTACTCCAAAAGTTAAAGTCTTTACAAGAATCACTATTCCTTTACTTTCACCTCAAATCGCTTATGTATTTATTACATCGTTCATTGGGGCATTTAAGGAATATTCATCCGTTGTAGCTTTATTAAATAACCCAGGTCCAAATGGTAAACTTGACAATAGTTTACTTACCATCGTTTATTACATCTATAACATGATGGATAAGCCTGCTAGTATGTCACTTGCTGCAGCGGCAGCCGTTGTTCTATTACTAATCGTCTTATTCTTTACATTCATTCAATTGTATGTAAGTAATAAGAAAGTTCATTATTAAGGAGGAAAAAGTTTTATGACAGATTTAAAATTAGTCCTTAATGATGAAAAAATAAATGCAAAAAAAGTTCAAAAAATTGAAAAAGTATTCAAAATTCTTTCAAACATTGTACTTTATGCATTTATCATTGTAATGGCAATTATTGTCATTATTCCATTCTATTGGATGATAGCAACATCCTTAAAAACAATGGAAGAAATTAGAGCTTCACAACAATATTTCTTTCCGAAAGTTGCTCAATGGAAAAACTATGCTGAAGCTTTAGGCCCTAATAGTAGTTTTAAGTTCTGGGTTTATCTTAGAAACACCTTGATTGTTGGTATCTTTTCAACACTAGGTACTTTAATTACTACTATCTTTGCAGCATTTGCTTTTGCTAGACTTAATTTCAAGGGAAAAGATACATTATTTACTATCTTTTTAGCAACTATGATGATTCCAGGTGAAATGCTTGTTATTACAAACTATATCACCGTTGCTCGTTTAGGTTGGGTTGGTAGTGATATAACTGGCGCATATCTAGCGATGATTGTTCCATTCTGGGTTAGTGTCTTCTATATCTACCTACTAAGACAAAACTTCAAACAAATTCCAAACGAATTATATTATGCTGCTAAAGTAGATGGAAAATCAGATTGGCAATATCTATGGAAAGTAATGGTTCCAATTGCTATGCCAATTCTAATTTCAATCTTTATCTTGAAATTAATGGGTTCATGGAACTCATATGTATGGCCAAACTTAGTTGCTAATAATGAAAATTGGCGTCTAATTTCAAATGGTCTACGTGGAGCGTTCCAAGACACAAGTTCAGGAATGATACAATACAACCTACAAATGGCAGGTACTGTAGTTGTAACAGTTCCATTATTGTTGTTATTTATCTTCTTTAGAAAATACATCATGAGAGGCGTTTCTCGTGCTGGTCTAAAGGGTTAAATATAAAATAAAATTTTAGAAGAAAAAATTAAAAGAAAGGAAAGAAAAGGAAAAACATTATGAAAACATCAAAGAAAATTTTATCAATTTCAGTTTTATCATTGATTGCAATTCTTAGTCTTACTGGATGTAATGAAGATAAAGCAAAAACAAGTTCTAGTTCAAATTCGAATACTAGCACTGCTTCTGATAGCACATCCTCAACACAAATTGTTGGTGATAAACACATTCAAGTATGGCACGCTATGGGAAAAGAAAACCTTGAAGCTGTTCAAACTATGACT
The DNA here is from genome assembly GCA_947627355.1 of uncultured Bacilli bacterium. Classification (GTDB taxonomy): domain Bacteria; phylum Bacillota_I; class Bacilli_A; order RFN20; family CAG-631; genus Caccosoma. The sequence continues at coordinate 24,311 of CANQVX010000014.1, forward strand.
GAACAATTCTTAGCAATTCCTGGCAATGAAGAATGGACAGTTGAATTCATTTCTAAAGGAAACTATGATCAATTAAAATCAGATGCTTTAAAAGCAATTCCTGCTCAAACACTTCCAACTGTTGCTATGTGTTATCCAGATCACGTTGCTGACTATCTAAAGGCTGGCGTTGTTGAAAAACTAGATAGTTATATTGAAGCTAGTGATGCTGCAAGCGCAGCTGCTGGAGAAAGCGATCCATATCAATTTGATTCAACTGACTATATCGATGCATTCTGGCAAGAAGGTGCTCAACAAGTTGAAGATGGTATGTATTCAGTTCCATTTTCTAAATCAACAGAAGTTATGTTCTATAACAAAACTTTCTTTGATAAATATAATTTAAGTGTTCCAAAAACATGGGATCAAATGGAAACATTATGTGCTCAAATTTTAGCAATTGATGAAGTTAAAAATACTGCAAATTATGAAGCACCATTAGGTTATGACTCTGATGATAATATGTTAATTACTTTCTTTAAACAATTAGGTATTCCTTATACTTCAATTAGAGAAATAAGTGGTAAAAAAGTTGGTCAATTTGATTTCAACAATCAAGACGCAAAAGATTTGGTTACTAAATTAGTTGGCTGGAGAGAAAATGGTTACATTACTACAAAAGCTCTATTAGGTAACAATACTTATACATCTACTAAGTTCACAGAAGGTACTTTACATATGACTGTTGGTTCTACTGGTGGTACTCGTTATAATTTCACAAGTAACTTTAAAATTGGTGTAGCCCCACTTCCTCAATGGGATACTGATGAAGAACCTAGTTATATCTTACAAGGTCCTTCATATGTATTCTTTAACAAAAAAGGTGATTATACTAAAAAATCACAAATTGAATTTGCATGGAAATGGTATACATATATTACTAATCCAGTAAATAGTGCATCATACGCTATTTTAACTGGTTATGAACCTGTTAGATATTCTTCATATCAAACTGAAATTTATGAACAACATTTAGATGTAAATCCAGATCGTGTTGCAACTACAGCTGATGGTTTAAGAAGTGCAGTTTCTAACTTAACACAAACTTTACAAGATGGTTATTTCACAACTCCTGTATTTGTAGGTAGTGCAACTGCTAGAACTTCTGTTGGTGGTATCTTTGCTGCTGTATGTAGTGGTACATCAGTTACACAAGCATTTGAAAGTGCATTAAACGATTGTATCTTATCTCAAAACGTTTAATGTTAAAAAACTATGAAAAAGAGTTTCTTATTAATTGCTGTTTGTGGTTTGTTATTAGCTCCATTAACTGCATGCAATGATAAAGATGCAAAATCTAGTTCTTCAGGTTCAAAAACATTGATTGAATTACTTAATCTAACTGATTATGCAGCTCAAATTTCAATTGAAGAACATGTTCCAAATTGGAAAACTAGAGATTTCTTTACAACTGGAGCAGGGCTTGCAACCCTTGATAGATGTGTCGATGGTGATACAGCTCATTTCTATGTTGGAGATACATTAGTCAAAGCTCGTTTTAATGGCATTGATACTCCTGAATCAACAGGTGCTATTGAACCATATGGTAAAAAGGCTTCTAGATTTACTTGTGGTATTCTAACAGATGCAAAAGAACATAATAAACCAATTGTTCTATCGTCTGAAAATGATGCGATAGCAAATGATAGTGCTGGTAGATTTCTAACTTGGATTTGGGTTAATGGAAAACTATTGAATCTTGAAATCGTTCAAAATGGTTTTTCAATTGCTAAAGGCTCTGCTGGCACAGATTTTGAAGATGAATTTTATAATGCTAATGAACAGGCAAGAATAAATAAACTAAATATTTGGAGTGATGAACTTGATGATGAATTCAACTATGGTGATTTCATTCCAATGGATTTAAAAGAAATCAATGAAAAATATTTAGAAGACAAATCAACTGTTCTTGGACAAAAAGTTGAATTTAATGCAGTTGTCACAAGATCTTGTGCATCAAATGCATATGTTCAACAAGATTTTCCAGGAGATAATTTAGGTGAAACGTTAACCTATGGTTTATATATATTTGGAAACTATAATTCAAATACAAGTAAAATTTTTAAAATAGGAAACGAGGTTCACTTTAAAGGTGTACTTGCTGAATATGGTGGTAATTTGCAATTAACAGATTTTAAATATAATCCTATTTTACCGCCAAAAGGTAGTTCGGAAATTATTGAAGAAAATCAAGACTTCTCATTATTAACTATGACAATTACTGAACTAAAAGCAAGAAAATTAACTAATATTTTAGTTAAACTTGAAAACGTAACTTATGTTGCTGAAAATAGTTATTCAAGCAATGATGGATTAAATAAGAGTTTTGCTATTTGTGTAGAAGATGAAGATGGTAATCAAATTATTGTTTATGCAAATAGTGATGTTACAAAAATTATTGGCGAAGATACAATAATTACTGATTTATCATTCTTTGAAGATAAAGGACCTATGACTATTGTTGGTAACTTAAATTATTATGATCCAGAAGATGGACTTCATGAAGCTGGAAATCAAATTAATATTTCAGATTTCAACGATATTACGTTCTTAAGTTAGTTGTAAACTATAAATTTATAGTTTTACATAAAAAATGTCTAAATGACAAAAAATGAAAGGTGAAAAAGGTGTAAAAATGAAAAAATTAGGCAAATTAAGTATTTTAGTTGCTGCATTAGCTGTTGCTTTAACAGGATGTGGCGGCGATAAGAAAGACAAATCTTCTCCTTCTTCTAACAATTCTTCTAGTATTACTGATTCAACTAGTCCTACTCAAAGTGATTCAACTAGCCCAGTAGAAATGACTGACGAAGAAAGAGTAGATGCAGCTATTGATGAAGTTAGTATTGAATATTTAGCTTTACAACTTTACACACAAGGTGTTACTGCTGACTTTGATTTAGTAAAAGAATACGAAGGTGTAGCAATTACTTATACATCTGATCATCCAGAAGTATTAGAAGTAGCTACAACAGGTGATAAAGCTATCGTTCATCGTGATTCTGCAGCTGATAAAACTGCAACTTTAACTGGTTCATTTACATATGGACAATGCACAAAAACAAAACCTTGGAGTGTTAAAGTATTAAAAGGTATTAGTGCAATGACAATTCAAGCTGTTCAAGCCGCTGCAAAAGGAACTTTAGTTGCTGCAGAAGGTATCGTTATTGCCCGTGGTCCAGTTGATTCTTCATACAACAATTTCGTTGCATATATTCAAAACGAAACCGAAGGTGGACTATATCTATATCGTGTTCCTGGTTCATATGATGATATTATGCAAGTAGGAAACAAAGTATATGTAGCTGGTGAAAAAGATAATTATAATGGATTGCATCAAATTGCTTGTGGCAGTTCAAAAATTGCATTTGAAGCTTCATTAATTTCTGAAGGAAACACACTTCCTACACGCAAAAATATTACTTCTACAATTGCAACAGAATTAACTAACACATTAAATCAAGGTATTTTACTTGAAGTTAATGATTTTGTTGTAACTAAAACTGAAGTTGAAAAGAGCGGTTCTTCATATAGTATATATGGAAAAGTTGGCGAAACAGATTTAACTGTTCGTTTGAAAAAAGAAGTTTCTAGTTATACTGAAATGGATACATTTGCTAAAACATTAGCAGCTGGTGACACTTTAACAGTTAAAGGTGTTGGTGACTGGTATAATGGATTCCAACTTACAGCATTTGAAATGGAAAAAACTGGTTCATCAGTACTAGATGATCAAGATGTATTAGACACATTAGTTTCTGATTATTACATTAATGTTAAAAAAGCTATTGGCAATTTCACATTAGATACTACATTAGAAGCAAATCCAGATGTTACAATTTCTTGGGCTTCTAATAATGAAGCAATTGCAATTAGTGGTGCTAATGCAACAGTTACAAGAGGTGCTGCAGATGTAAATGTTGAATTAACTGCTACATTTACTTTAAATTCTGCTACAGCTCAAAAGAAAGCAACAATTACTGTATTAAAAGCTGAAACAGCTGCTGCAGTATCTGCTACTTATGATTTCACATCAGTTGTTACTTCTGCATCAAGTAGTGCAGTTGCTGGTTCTGCTCTTTTAACTGAATTCAATAGTGCATTCCAAACAAGTGATAATGCTAACTACTTATCATACATTTATTCATCATCTATTTATAACGGTAATAATACTAATAGTGGTGCAATTCCAAATGCAACAGGATGTTTAAAAACTGGTACAGGTAGTAAAAACGGCGAATTAACTTTAGGCTTTGCATATGGTGCAAAAATTAATAAAGTTGTTTTCAATTGTGAATCTTGGAGCGCTCAAGGTGATACAATTTCTGTGAATGGTAGTGCAACACAAACAGCTACAATTGGATCATATGGTGATCTTACATTCAATTTAACAGAAGCAACAAATATGCTTGAAATCGTATTTGCAAAGAGAGTATTTGTTAAATCAATCACTGTTTACTTTGCTGCTTAATTTGTTTGAAATTTAAATATTAAGCTTTTTCGAAAGGGAAAGCTTTTTATGTAAATTAATCGTTTAAACCTGAGTTTAGGAGCAACCCCATCTTTTGAGGCGTAACGGATAAAAAAAGACGGCTTAATTTTTAGCTGCCTTTTT
>CANQVX010000015.1 GCA_947627355.1 uncultured Bacilli bacterium
TCTTTACTTTCTAATAATTCAATCATTTTGTTTATAAAATTATCACTCATGAAGTTATATTCAATTTGTTTTTGTATCGTGCATATTTCATCATCTGTTAAAATTGCGTGTATTGTATTGTAATATGATATATATAAATTATTTTCTATTTTTGAATCTTCTTTGTATTTTTCACTATAGTAACTTTTTTTATATGGCTTTAATGTTATTATATTGCCAAGTGTTTCTTTTTGGTTTGTTTCGTACTTTTCCCATTTTTCAAGTAAAACATCAATATTTTTTTCTATTTCTCTGTGTTTTTTTATAAGTCCTCTTAAAGTACCGATTAAATTATCTAAACATATACAACCATTTAAATTACAACTTGCTTGTCCAAATGTTGTTATATAATGCTTTTTTATTGTATTATCTTTGTTAAGTATTACATACATATCTTTTATTTTCATATTTTTTTTCATTCCTTCCATTATTAAATTTTTAATTTTTTGTACCATATCTATTTTTGGTACTTGACTTTTATTTTTTTTAATTTTATAATGGTAAGTAGAAAAGGGATGTTTCTAACTTTATAGAAATTATGTCTTTTCTAGTTGTTTAATCAAAGAAGTAGCTTAATGCTAATTCTTTAATTCTTGTTGCTTTATCACGAAATTCCAAAGTCTGAGATAAAGCAACTTTTTTTATGTCTTCTAATAACTTTCTAAATTCTTTAATAAACAACGTGTTTAATAACGTTACAAACATTACTATGCTTATCAATGCTAATAATGTTTCAAGCAGTGCTTTGATAACTAACATACTTTTTCAACTCCTTTCGTTTTTTACCAAAACCCTATTACTTTTTGTTAGTTATCCCTTAACTCTTACCTATACTAATTATAGCATATAAATATATTTTTTGTCAACACTTTTTAGCGATTTTATGTACACTTTTTGCATTTTATTTCAATATGTAAAGCGTGTTATTAAAAGGTAGTTACCAGACTGTGTATTACACTTAACTATATCGCTTTTTATTCATATGTTATTATGCTTTATTTATGGTGTTTATTACTATGTTAATGTAGTACTACTTAGTAGATCTATTATGTTCTATATGTGGTGTTGATTATACTATATTGCATGTATATGTATACAGTTGAGTAGTGCAATACATTGATTCAGTATAGCAGTGCTTTATACAATACTTCTTTTATGTCATGCTTATTCACTACTTTAGTATATACGTATCTATTGCATTATATCATTCGTGTATGTAGTATTGTATGTATGTGCAGTATTATTACTATATGCTGTTATATATGTATGTAGTATTGCAATACGGTGTATATGTGTGTGTTGGTATTATTGAGATTGTTGTTATTGGTGTTGTATATATTGGTATTATTGGTATGTAGTATTGCTATACATTGGTATGCAGTATTGCATATTGATGTTGATATTGAGATTGTTGTTGATATTGGGATTGATATTGGTATTGATATTGATGTTGATATTGGGATAACAAAAGCGTACATTCATACGAATGTATAAAAACTTGGTGGTTTTTCAATACTTGATTGTTATTTTTTGTATATATAACATCATTATTTTATTATTTTACTTTGTTTTAATTTGATATTGATTTACCCTTTGTTTTTAAAGGGTTTAAAGTGTTTTTAAAACGAACGATTAAGAGTTTACACCATACCCCAACCCTATTTTTTAAACGACATAGGGGGGCTTTCTTACCCCCACAATCATACCAAAAAAATAAAAAGCAATGGTATAAACTAAGCAAGACCGAACAAGGTCTTTTTTTCATGTACAAATGCACTAAAAAACTTAGTCAAAACGAAAAAATTTGCAAAAAAGTGCATTTTTTCATCAAACCGGAGTGAAAACGGAGTAAATTAAGTGCTATCATCAAGGTATGAAAGGGTAAACCAAGATATATTTAATAAAATTTATTATGAATATACATAAACTATCGGGAGATGTAGATAGATAGGACAAAAAAAGGTTTCAAAATGCCATTAAGCCTTATTGCAAAAGGGCAAAATGGTGATTGGGTAAGGGTTCAAAAATGAGCCTACTTTACACTAGGTAAAATAAAAGGTTAGCCTTTAATAAATAAAGTTAAATATAGAGTAAGTAGTTTACAGTCAAATTTGACACCTACTTTGTAAAGTAATGTAAAGTGTACATAAAAATGTAAAGGAGTTGGATGTATGAAAGAAAAAGTAATAAAAATAATTAAAGGTTTAAAGATGTTTTTGAAATTTACAAAGGAAAACTTGCTGTTAGTAATATTTACAGCCTTATTCTTAGGAACATTAGCACTAGCAGTATATACCTTGAAAGAACTAATGGTAGATCATTATTGTTATGAATTACCAATTACAGAATTTTATAAAGAAAAGAAATGTGAGAAATACTGGAGGAATAGATAATGAGTGCTAGAGAAATGTTTGACAAATTAGGATTGGAATATATATCAATTGATTACGAAAAAAACGAATTAAAAACAATTATGTATCATGACAATGATGGTAATAGAGTAATAATGGCAAAAGATTTTATTGAATGTTATCAAAATTATAACTTATGTCCTTTAGATACAAAATATTTACACGCCATAATTAAACAATATAAGGAGTTTGGTTGGTATGACTGATAAGGAACTAATTGAACAAGTAGAAAAAATGAAGGCTAGAATTACAGTTCTAGATAGTAATAATAGAATGCTTATTAAACAAAATGAGGAATTAAAAAAAGCGATAAAACTCTTAAAAAAGCAGTTAAAAGAAAAACAACAAGATAATTCAAACAAAGAGAATTTAAAATTATTTGAGTAAAAAAAGGTGGTGCAGCTTATGAAATTACCAGTAAAAATAAGCTATAAAAATAAAAATATTAAAATAGTGAATGCTTACAAAATAACCAATAAAAAAGATATGTTACATTTTTTAAATACTTTGCCACTTGAATTGATAGATAGAAGTGCTAAATCATGCTTAAACGAATGGATAGCCCACAATAGATTATATAAAATAGGTTTGTTTAAAGAACATACTAGAGATTGTGACTTATCTGCAAATGAGAGCTTATTTAGAAGAATTTGCTATTGGTTATTAAGTAGGTGATTAAATGAATACAATAACAGTCAATTCGAATGATTATGATTTTGGTAATATTATGATTTCGGCTTTAAGATATGCTTTAACTAGAAAAACTTATGTTAGTTTAGAAACGGCTGAGTTTATTATGAACAATGAAAAATATGTAAGTGAACGTGTATGTAAAGTGATGCTACGAGATATTAACTATTATTTAGCTCTTTTTGAAAATGGAGTTGAAATATTTGATAAATGCGATTATGACTCATGGATAAAATTAGAAAATTGGCTATTTAATTTAGTTGAAAAGAACAAATGGAAGGTGAATTGATGAAAAATGAAGAAATAACAGTAATTAAATTGCTGAATAAAATTTCAAAAAATAAAACTGTCCCAAAACAAATAAGGTATGAAAATACGATTTATAATTTTGATTCTGAAAATAAAACTTATTATGATGAAAATTATGAAACACTTTTTTCAATGTATAATTTTAAAATTTTAAATGAAAAAGTTGAAATTCTACCAGAAAAAAACGATGAGTGGGAAGATATAGAAGAAATAGATTTTTTAGATAAATTTGAAGATAGTTATTATGATACTTGCTTAATAAAAATGGGTAAGATATGTAATCAACTTATTAAAAATCAAAAATACTTAAAAGAAAAGTTGGACAAAGATGAGTGAAACATTAAAAGAAGCATTAAATCTATTACAACTTCGTTTAGTAAATGAAACAAATACTGATAATGTACTATTGATTTTTGATAATGGAAAAGTTAGAGATGAATATATAAAACTATTAAAAAAGAAAAATTATTGTTTAATAGATATAATACCCATTACATTAAAAGAATTAGAAAATTTTAACAAGTTACGAGGAACTAAATTTAAAAGATATCATTTTGTTACTGATATTGAATTACATGATTTAAAAGAAAAATTGGAGAATAAAGATGAATAAAAATATTTATTCTTGTGCTATTGTGTATGGTTTTGTAGAAGTATTTGACGATAATAATAAATTCCTACATGAAAAATTAAAAGTTGAATTTTTTGATAAATGTCGAAAATTTGAATTAAAAATTTATGAAGATAAAAAAGGACAATACGTTATACATAAACACGAAAAATATTATTTAGAAAAATTGGAGGAAAAATAAAATGGACTATGAAGAAGAATTAGAAGCACAATATAACGCAATAAATAAATATCAAGAAAAAATACAAGATGAAAAATATGAAATATCTAAATTATACTATACTTTAGCAAATTTAGAAAATGAAAAACAACAACTTATTAAATTTCTTGAAGATAAGATAAAAAATTATGAAGAAGATATAGAAAATAGTAAGCCATATTTAGAGCATAAAGAGTTATTTCAACAAGTACAAAATGATATTCATACAAGTAAATATATTATAACAAATTTAAAAGATGTCCTAGATTTTGTAAATAAAGGTGGTAAAAATGAGTGATGAACAAATTGTTGCTTATGTAAGAAATATAATAACGACTAATTTAGAATCTGGCGATAATTTTAAAGAGATATTTATTATAAATGCAGATGAAACAAATAAGACCTTAATTGCTCATATTGATGGATTAACCGCTTTATTTAAAAAAGCAAAAGAAATATTAGAAAATGGTGGTAAAGATGAATAATACAGCAAAACAATTATTAGAGCAATTAGGAAATAATTCTGAAATAACAATAATGGCTGATGTAGTATATGGTCTTGATTATGAATACAAACAATTACAACAGGAAAATAAAGAATTAAAAGAAGGTATAAATAAAATGAATGAAGTAGGACATGAAGAAATAATCAAAATTGAAGATTATGACCAATATTGGCAAAAAGGTGGAACTTATGTATTGCCTGTAGAAGTGTTTAATGAATTATTTTGTGATATTGAACAATTGCAACAAGAAAACAAAAAATTAAAACAACAACTATTTAGTCCGGACCAAATTGAAGAAACTTGTCCTAAATGCAAAGAAAAGTTTTCTATAAATTATAGTCGTGAAATTTATGATTTAAAACATATTTTAACTGAACTTGAAAATTGGCTTGAAGAAAAAATAAAACAAACAAAAGAATTAGATAGTAAAGAATATCATAATGAAATAAATTTAATTATTAAAACATATAAATTTGTTCTAATTAAATTACAAGAGTTGAAATGGAGTAATAAATAATGGATCTTTTCAAAAGAGAAAATACGAATGAAGCAACTTCTTGGGATTGGAACTGTCCTAAATATATAAAAAGACATAAAGGTGACACTCAAAAACTACATAGAATTTCAAGAAGAAGACTAAAGAGAAAATTAAAGAAAAAATATGAAAACTTTAGGTGGTTAGATGAATAAAGAAGAAAAAAGAATAAATAATAAATGCAATTTTATTGATAATTTACTTCTTGATAATGGTTTATATAAAGGTGTATCTATTCTAGTAGAAATTGAAGAACATATTTCAAATTTATATGATGAAATTGATGAATATAAAAAACAATTAGAAGAAAAAGACAAAGTTATTGATGAGGCTTTTAAATTATCGCAAGAATTAAAAGAACAAATTGAATTGACTTTAAATGATTATAATAAAGAACGTACTTATGAAAATGCTTATGAACAAATTGATGATATTGAATATCATTATGAAGATATAAAAGAAATAGTAGAAATATTAGAAAGAGGTAAAAAATGATAACTATTACAACTATAGATGAGAATAATGCTGAATTAAAGATTGAAGAAGGAACACCACATACAACTATGCTACTAGGCATTGAAATGCTAATAGAATCTCTTATAGAAAGCAGAAGTGGTCTGAATATTGACAATTTATTAAATGATTTAAAAAGAATTTATGAGAGAGACAAGGAAGTGAAATAAAATGAAATTAGAAAAAGAAGTTTATATTGGCAATGTATATTATACTGAAACTCTTGATAAAAAATATCATTTAAGTTTTAATTGTATAGTTTACAATTACTTAAACGAAAGAGAAAAGGAAATATTTAATAAATTACAAGAAAAAACAAAAATAAAACTAACCTTAGAAGTACAAGACCCAATACTTGACGAAGCAGAAAGAAAATATTTAAGTGGTGTTATTAGACCTTTTAGAAAAGAAACAGCAATAATAAGAATTAAAAAACATAAATCTATTTTTGAAAATTGTGAAGAAATAGGAATAGACACTTTTTATATAGGTTGTGGACATACTACTAATTTACCACCATTTAAAAAAGGTACAATGTACAAGAACATGGAATTAAATAAAGAATATTTATTAGAGGAACTTGGATTATGAAATTAGAAGTAGGTATGTATTGTTATATTAAAAACTTTAGAGAATATGGAATAGGTATTATTGATTATATTTTAGATAATAATTTGTGTACTATAGATTTCCAACATAATGCGCATAAAGTTTCTTGTGATAATGTTATAGCAAGTCATAATATTATGGATTTAATTGAAATTGGAGATATTATATTGTTTAGATTAAATGGCGATTTATACAAATATGAAGTAGAGGAAATACCTAGTTTTGATAAATATTTGAAAGTTATCTCAATGAATATATGTAAACAAAGAAAAATCTTTGAATTAAACGAATTAAATATATTAGGTATTTTAACTAAAGAACAATTTGAAAATAATTGTTTTAAGATAGGAGATGAATAAAATGAGCGATTGTGAATTAAGTTTTAAAATGTCTGATGAAGAAATAGAAAGAATAAAAGAAATACTAACTAAAGACAAAGGCTTAAAACACTATTTGTTAAAATTATCAGATAATCAAAAATTAGATGTAGTTGAATATAAAGAATATGAAAAATTACAACAACGAATTGATAAAGCAATAAAATATATAAAACAAAATAGCAAAATATGTTATTCAAATAAATACGATGATAATTTTTTAAAAATTTTGGGAAATTTTATGTGGCATACTGATAAATTATTATCAATTTTACAAGATAAGGAAGTGGAATAGTGAATAGTATAACAATAAATGGAAAAACAATAACGACAAATGGTAGAAACATATCGGTTGTTAATGGAAAAGTAAAAATAGATGGAAAAATAATATTTGAAGAACACAATCAAGATATTTATGTAGAAGTTCATGGAGATTGTGGAAACATAGATACAACAGGTAATGTAACAGTTAATGGAAATAGCCAAGATATAGATTGCAATGGAAATGTTGTTTGTTATGGCGATATTAACGGTAATATAGATTGCAATGGTAGTGTATCTTTAAAAAGAAAGTAGAGGTGTAAACATGAATTGGTTAGATATTATTTTAATTATTGTAAATGTGATTATAGTTTTAGTTAGTTTGGGGTTTATTATATGGGGGTTTACAAGTGGTTTTGATGAAGGTATTGAATTGCTTTTTTTGGTTTTATTTATGGATGTTGTTATATTATTATTTACGTTATTATGTCCATTTCTTGTTTTAGACCGTGGTAGTGGCTCTACTGTAGGAACAATTACAAGTGTTGATAAAAACTTTTTCGGAACAACAGCAGTATATATTAAAACAAGCGAAACAGAGCAAGAAAAGTATTGTATAGAAAATAAAAAAATAGCAGAACAAGCTAAAAGTTTAATAGGTAAAGATGTTAAAGTCAGTTATGGTGAAAGAGTAGGTTTTTATTCAACCAGTAAATGTGGACAAGCTCCAATAAACAAAATAGAGGTGAAATAGATGGAAAAAGAGATAACTATAAATGGTGTTAAATATATTAAAGCAGATGAACAAGAACAATTTGAAGAACAACTATTGAGCCAAATAGCCAAAGTGGGAGATTATGTAGATTACCCATTTGAATATAATAATATTACTGATGAATTTGGTAATAAAGAAAATAAAACTGGTTGGCGAGTTCTTAAAAACGATGGTGTAAACGTAACGTTAGTTAGTGCTGGTTGTCCAGAAAAATATTATCATGAATATGGCAAGTCTAAAGAAAGTTTATTAGAAATGGACAAGTTATGTAGTAAATACCTAGATACGAAATTATCAATGAATACACGTGCATTAACTAAATATGATATTGATGAATTATTAAAATGTGATAGTTGGGATTTAGAAACTATCGGTAATGATTTGGTTAGTTTAAATTGTTTCTATTGGCTGGCGTCTGCCTATAGCAGTGACGGCTTGTATTATTGGGACCCGAACCGCCGGTATGTGGATTGGGACATCGGCAATTCGAATGGAGTGCGCCCAGTCGTAGTTCTAAAATCTGGAGTCAAAGCGGTAGCAAAAAATAAAAAAGGATATGTGTTGAGTATTGAATAAATTATATGTTGTCACTGCCGAAGGCGAAGTGGTAGACGAAATAGAAGGTAAAAATAGATATGTAAAATTATCTGACGGAGATAAAATATTACGTAAAAATACACTAAATTATTTAAAAGATAGTATTAGTATTAAATACAGTTTTATTAAGGTAAATCCAGTTGCTTATAGTATGATTGCTACTGAATGTCCTATTGTTAATAAACTTATTCTTTATTTAAGTTATATGGATAACATTTTAACTTATAAAAACGGAAAAATAATAAAATTAAAGGATATTTATAAAGTTTGTGGCGTAAGTGAGAGTACAGCAAAACGACAAATGAAAATCTTATTTGAAAATGATGTTATCCACAAAGTCAAAGATGAAGAAGAAAAATGCACATATTTAGTATTTAATCCGTGGGTGGCTTATGTTGGAAAAAAAATATATATATCTTTATATAATGAATTTAAATTGTCAAGATGGAAAGATGAGTGTGATGAATCTAATGGATAGAGAAATAAAAAATAATTTATATGATTTATACTCTTCTTACGCTCAGCATAAAGCACTATTTGAATTTTGGCAACAAAATAAAACTATAAAAACAAGAGAAGAAATAAAACAACGTATTGAATATGTAATCAAGAATAAAATAACCCAAAAGAATGAATTAGAAACATTATTATGGGTATTAGGTGAAACTTATGCTGAGTATAAAGCAAAAAATAGTTTATGAAGCAATAGAGTGGTTTATTAAACAACATGGATATAGTCCAACTTACCGTGAGATAGCCAAAATACTAAACTGTGATGTAAGAAGTGTGTTTGATAAAGTAATGGTTTTAGAAGAAAAAGGTTATATATCTACGATAAATGGTAAAACTAGGACAATCAAAATATTAAAGGATGTGGAAAAATGAAATTTGTTATGAATGATAGAATATTTACAATTAAATTTGTGAATCAAAATGAAATGTTTGAGGAAGGTCATAAAATAAACGATTATAAGTTTTTCTATTTTGGTAAAACCATTTATGATAAACAAGAAATTTGGCTAGATAATAAATTATCTAAAGAACAAACTATAAAAACTTTAATTCACGAACTAATGCACTGTTATATTAGGATGTATTCTGTATCTTTAGAAAATTATGATGAAGAAAATGTATGCGATTTAGTTTCTAACTCGTATGGACATATTGATAATATAGTTACTAGTTTTATAAATGATATGGTTTGGGAGAAAAATAATATATGTTAAATGTAACAGATTATATAAAAATACTACTCAAAAAGAAGAAATGGACTAGAGCACGTCTTTGCCAAGAAATTAACAAAATAGAAGAAAAACTTGGTGAAAGACGAACAACCCAACAAAATATAACCAATTATCTCAATGGCTATCACAATATCAGACCGAAATGGCTTGTAAAAGTTGAAAAAGCGTTGAGTTTACCAATGGGAACATTGGTTAATATGGTAGAACCACCAGTAGCCAAAGAAGCAAAAAAAGAGTTAAAAGAATTGATGAAAAAGGTAGGCGATATTAAGTGAAAAAACTTCTATTTGTATTAGGCACATTATTAGGTTCAATAATTATAATAGCAGTTAATTTTGGCTTATCTAGTCTAATATTTTGGGGATTAGGAGCATTGATTATTTGGGTATTTAAAATAAAATATACCTGGACAATTTGGCATGGACTAGTCTGTGCATTAGTATTTGTATTATTAAAAGAAATATTTGGAAAATAGGAAGAAGGAATAAAGAATGAATAATATTTTAATTTTTAGTCAAGATGGTAGATTAACTTGTTTTGCTAGAAGTCTAGCAATAGGAGCAAGACGTCCGACTGGACTAATTGGGGATAAATTAAAAAAAGCATTAGAAACAAAAAAATGTTCAAAAGAAGAATTGATTAAAGGAATAGGAAATAGTTATAGAAATAACATCGAACGAGTGTTAGTAGATGAAGAAGTACCAAAACTAACACTTGTCAACAAAATTACTAAATTTTTAGAATTAGATGATGATTATTTTAAAGAAAAAGAATTAGAAAATTTAATTATTACAGACAATAATATTGTTGTTGGTAAATATGAAACTAACGATAGAGCATTAGAAGTAAAAAAGCAATTAGATGTAATTATTGATGAACGCTATAGAGCAGATAAACCTATAGTAATAAATATGCCAAATAAGTAGTTAGTAGTATATTTTAATAATTATTAAATGAGAAGTGTAGCACTTTCTTGTTAGGGAATACAGGAGAGTGATTAAGTGAAAGAAATAAAAATAGGCGATAAGATAGATATAAAATTACCAGAAGAAGAAAAAACTACATTAGAAGAAACATTTTTGGATATTTTATCAGCCTTAAAGTCAAATAGACTGAGTCAAAAAGAAAAAATAAAATGGTGTAGCACTTCACTAGAAGTATTGGAAATGTGGTTTAAGGAAAATGAGATGAAATCTGTTAGAACCGCTAAACATAGACTGATACCAATACTTAGAAATTTAGTTGAGAAAGGGAGCATAGATTACATGGCTTCCTTTTTTGATTATTATAAAAGAGCATATTGTTTTTGTGCAAGACGAGATTTTGAATGTTTTGTAGATTATATTGAATGGAATCAAGCCAAAAAAGTTCTTGCTAATCGAAGGGAAGTATTAAAACCGTATGTTGAAACATTAAATCGAATAGCCTTTGACGATAAATTGCAATATTTAATTGTGTCATATGCTCCATCGATGGGTAAATCATACTTGGCTACATTATTTACCTCATGGAGTTATGGTTTAAGTATAAATAATTCAGTTATTAGAATGTCATATTCCGAAGAATTAGTGCTTGGTTTTAGTAGAACGGTTAAAGGTATTATATGTAGTCCGGAATTTGCAGAAATATTTCCATTATTTAAGTTATACAATGGAAAACCATTTGAAGTTGAAAAAGAATCAGATTGGAAAATAAGAAATGCTAATGTACCAAAGTCAAACCATATAGCACGTACACGTAGTGGTGCGACTACAGGAGAAAGAGCTTCTTTTGCCATTATATTTGATGATATGACTAAAGGTGCAGAAGAAGCCAATAGTGAAAGTATACATAAAGCTATATACGATAAATGGCTTACTGAATGGTGGAATAGACGAGATGGACAAAGATGTAAGTTTATATTTGTTGGTACACAGTGGACACCAGAAGATATTTTGAATAAGGTTATTGAGGACAGAAATAAAGTATCACCATTACAAGAAACAGATAATCCTTATGTTATGGAAAGCAAAGATAAATCTACTGTGGTTATAAGAGTACCTATGCTTGATAAAGAACATAAAACTACTTGTCCCGAAGTGTATCCACAAAACATTGCTGAACAAATAGAAGAAAGTACAGATCCATTTTTATTTAGTTGTGTTTATCAACAAGACCCTATTGCACCTACAGGACGTGAATTTGCATGGGAATGTATTAGAACTTATATAGATTTACCAGGTAATTTAACACACAATTCAATGGCTACATTGGATACGGCAAGAAAAGGTAAAGATAATGTATCAATGCCAATACTTAGAAATGATAATAATGGTAATCATTACTTGATAGATGCTATATATAAGCAGAAGCCAATGGATGATTTATATGATGAAATTATAGAGAAGATAATTGACAATAGAATTACGTTATTAGTAATAGAAAATAATATTGATACATCATTAAAGGCATTGTTGGAAACTAAATTAAAAGAAAGAAATGTGTTTTGGTGCACAATAATTGAAAAATACAACACTGTCAAAAAAGAAGAAAGAATAAAAAATAATAGAGGCTTTGTCCAAAAACAAATTATTTTTCCAGATAAATCTATTGTTAAACCAAATACTGATATTGGTAGAATGATGGAAAACATAACAAAATATTCATTTGATAAACCAAACTTGCATGATGATGGTGTAGACAGTGTTTGTATGTATGCTAGTGAAATAATCATAGGTAGAAGTGGTTTAGGTAAAGCAAAACCCGTAAAAAGACCTTTTTAGTGATAAAAATATCAACATTTGTTGAAGTTTCGTATCTTAGAACTTTAAATTTTTTAAAAAAGGAGTTATAAAACAATCGAGCAATTGTTATCCCTTCACAGTTGCTCAAGTGCTACACGGGAGCATAACCGTAAATTTATTTATTGTTGTGTTCCCAACATTTCTTATTTTGGGAATACCAAGATAGTGAGGTGGATTATGGATAATAAAGTAGCAAAGCAAGAAGTTGTAGAAGAAGAAACAACAGCACAAAGACCAACAACGCAACCAATTACAACTATTAAAAACGACGAACCATTATTCTATGGTAGAAAAATTATTTATGCTGATTATACAGAAGATGAAATGAATGAAGAAACTATTACTCAAATATTAAACGATTATTTTTCAATTCATTTGAAAAATGCAGCTGAAATAAAATATTTGGAAGATTATTATAGAGGTTATCAACCTATATTATCTAAAACCAAAGATGTAAGACCTACGATAAATAATAAAGTAGTAGAAAATAATGCTTATTTCACCGTTGAATTTAAAAAAAGTTATGTGTTTGGGGAACCTATACAATATGTTCAAAGAGGTGATATAGCAAGTCAAGAAGTAGCAATATTAAATAGTTATATGCTAGCAGAGTCTAAACATCCAAAAGATACTGAATTAGCAGAAAGTTTATATTGTTCTGGTATTGGTCATCGTATGGTTTTACCAGATATTAACGAAGACAGTCCGTTTGATATACAAAACTTAGATAGTAAAACTACTTTTTGTGTTTATTCAAGTGGATTAGGACATAAAAAACTATTTGGATGCACTTATACAAAAGGCGTTAAAGATAGAACTATTCGTGGAAGTATATATACAAAAAATGGATTTTATACTTTGAATAAAGGAGTTGCTGAATCGTCATTTGATGTTAAATATGTAGGGCCACATATAATGGGAACTATTCCTATTATTGAATATTATTTAAATAAATCAAGATTAGGAATAATTGAAATTATTATGAGTATTTTAAATGCTTTAAATAGAATATCATCTGGAGATTTAGACGGATTAGAACAATTTGTACAATCTATATTAGTGTTTGTAAACCAGGAAATTGATAAAAAAGATTTTGTGGAAATGTTAGAATTAGGGGCTGTAGAAGTATCAACAGCAGACCCTAGTAGACCAGCAGATATTAAACAGATGATAAATGATTTATCACACGCTGATACAAAAATATTACATGATAGATTGTTTAATACGGCTTTACAAATAGTAGGTATTCCAAAAATGGAAGATAAAGCAAGTGGTGGTGACACTGGACAAGCTAGACTATTAGGTGAAGGCTGGACAATGGCAGATGAAAGAGCAAAACAAGATGAAATGTTCTTTAAAATGTGTTCTAAAGAAGAATTAAAAATAATTTTGATGATATGTAGATTAACTCCTAATAGTGGAATAAATACATTAACTATCAAAGATGTTGAACAAAAATTTACTAGAAATAAATCAGATAATTTCTTAGTTAAATCACAAGGAATGATGAACCAAATACAAAGTGGTATTGCTCCAGAAGTAGCAATTACTACAAGTGGTTTATATAGTGATTCCAATGAAGTGTATAACAAGACAATGGAATTTTATGGTGGAATTGAAAATTGGATTAAATTATTTGTAGATAAAGCAAGTAAACAATTAAATGACACCAAAACAGAAGATGCTGATAAGCAAGAGGGCGGAAAAACACTGACCGCCGAGGACGATAAAAAGTCTCAAGTGTAGGAAGTTAATACTTCTGATTAGATGTGTGAGTGGTGACACACCTTGCTTATATATAAAACCAGTTTAGGGAAACTTTAGAAGCCCCTTAACTATGTGATATTAGTTTAAAGGTAGAACTACAGCCTTCCAAGCTGTCGGTATCAGTTCAATTCTGATATATCACTCCAAATTGGAAAGTAGCTTAACTTGGTAGAGCACTCGGTTTGGGACCGAGAGGTTGCAGGTTCAAATCCTGTTTTTCCAACCATATTGCCGGATGGTGAAATTGGTAACACATAGGACTTTGACCCCTATATTTACAGGTTCGAGCCCTGTTCCGGTAACCATAAAATGAATTATTTCTACCTTTATAGGTAGTGTACTGATGATATATCGCCTTGTTGCGAGGTCAAGTGATGAATACTAGTAATGTCGAGAACATATGCAACCGACGGGAAGTTTTATGTCATTAGTACAATGCTTATAAAAGCATGAATTTGCCTATCATAGAGGGCATAAATCTATGACACTCAATTGTTGAATGCGAAACAACCATAAAAACGCAAGAGTGTAGGAAGGAACAAAATGAACGATGTAATCGAAAATGTATTAAACGATGAAACAATAACAACTAATGAAGAAAGAGTTGAAGCAATCAAAAAAGGTTTAGCAACATTAGTTATACCAAAAGATAAATATAACGATTTAAGTGCTAAATTAAAAACTACAGAAAGTAATTATTCAACTTTAAGCAATGAATATGAAGAATTTAAAAAATCTAAAATGACGGAAGATGAGAAAAAACAAGCCGAAATTGATGAATTAAATTCTAAAAGACTAGAAGTTGCTAAAAGTGAAAGTAAGTATGCTGTTAAAGATTTATTTGAAGAAAAAGGTATTAAATTAGAAAAGGAAAAAATGGACAAAATTCTAAATGATATCGTAACAGATAATAAAGAACAAACATTAGCAGTAGCCAATACTATTGCGAGTGTATTGTTAGAAACAGCGGAACAAACAAAAAAACAAACAACGGTTGATTTATTAAATGGAACACCTAAACCAATAGTAGGGGATCCAAATAATAATAATGCAAGTAATCTTGATACTTATAAAGAAAAACTTGCGGAAGCAATCAAAAATAATAATTTAGTTGAACAAGTAACTTATACACGTTTAATACAAGAAGAACAAGAAAAATTACCAAAAATGTAAGATGTAGCACTCATTAAAAAGGGAATAGAAAATTTAATGAGGTGAAGAAAAAATGGACGGAACAGTAATGAGTTTTAATACGTTAAATTATTCAGGATTGTTATATAACAAATCAAATACTAATACACCATTTTTAAATGCTATTAGTGGAAAAGTTAGATATACGCAATCAGTTGAATTTGTAACGGGACAAGAATTTTCAAGCGAAGAAGGAGATATTCCAGCAATCAGTGAACAAGCATCTTTAACCGCACCAGAACCAACAAGTGTAAAAAGAAGCCAAAAAACAAATGTAACACAAATTTTTCAAGAAGCAATTTCAATTAGTTATGCAAAAATGGCTAATATGAACACTTTAAGTGGAATAAATATTGCAGGACAAACTCCTAATCCAACAACTGAATTTGATTTCCAAATTGCTAGAAAATTCGAAAAAATTAAAAGATCAATTGAAAAAACTTTTATGCAAGGAAAATATAATAAAGCTACAACTGATGAAGAAATCAACAAAACAAGAGGTATGGACGAAGCCATTACCACAAATGTAATTGAAGCAGGAGAAAAACCATTAGATATTTGGTTAGTAAATGATTTACTTGTAAAAATAAAAGATAGTCAAGGGGATATTTCTAACTTAGTATTATGGGTTGACACTACAAGTTTAAATCAAATCAATGGAAATGCAGTTGAATATGGTATGAAATTAGGCGATGCTTATATGAGTGCTTTTGGTATTCAAGTAAGAGATTTAATTTTACCAGTAGGAACAATTCATATTGCATTAGGTGAATTTATTCCAAAAGGAACTGTATACGCATTTAATTTTAATGTTATCGCACCTGTTGAACAACCAACTCCAGGAAAAGGAAACTTCTTCTATGAAGCATTAGCCAAAAAAGGTGCTGGAGAACAAGGTGAAATATATGGAATTATAGGATTAGACCACGGACCAGAATGGTATCATGGAAAAATTACAGGATTATCAACTGAGTTCACTAAACCAGTAGGACAAAAAGTTGTTACTGTAACAGAAACACCCTAAAGAGCCCTCAAAAACGGTAACAGTAAACTTACCCGAGGGCGAAGTTTTAGGGATGGATGTAACTAATATACAAGATAACGTACAAATCAAAGCAAATAAAGTGTCAGGTACTTCTAAATATGTTGAAAGTTTTCCTAAATTTAGCAAGAGCGCTAAAGGTAACTTCTTAGCAGTTAAATGTGATGAGGCTACTAAAGGTGAAACAATCAATTGGGAATTATCAGAAGCCAAAACTAAAGGTAGTGGCACTCTAGATGAAGACGGTATCTTAGTGGTTCAATTACATTCAAATACACAAAAAATAACACTTAAAAATGGTGAAACATCTAAAGTGTTGGACTTAACAGGACTTACATTAAGTCCTAGTGAATAAAAACGTAAGGAAGTGTATCTATGGACTATGTTATAAAGGAAATCAAATATGATAACAATATAGTATCAAAATTAGTTATAACAAACGCTAATGATGAAATTATATATTCATATAATGATGACTTATTAGAACAACAATTGCTTGAGATGAGATTAGAAATTCTAGGTGATGAAACCAAATCAGATAAAGATAGTGTATTTAAGCTAAAACTCAAACAAGCAAAATATGTCGCATTAGATACACTTTATCCTTATCATCAAGATATAACAGAATTACCAGATAGAATAGCAAGAGATTGGCAAGTAAGATGTGCTATTGAACTATACAATTCAAAAGATAGAAAAGGTGTTCAATCATATTCTGAGAATGGTTTATCAGTATCATATTTAACAAGTTTGTTATCTACTGATTTGTTAAGTGAATTAACTCCACCAAAGGCGGGTATTCCAAAATGATATTGGATATAAATTACGATCCACAAGAATGGAAACAAGATGTATATATAGCAAGTAAAACTGGCGTTACTTATGACGAAGATGGTAATGAGATACCAACTTATGATAAACCAAACGAAGAACCTTATCAATTTAATGTACAACCAGTAAATACTGATGTGGACATTGCTGAATTTGGTGAGAAAGCTAGTATTATGAAAAAAATGGTTATACCTATAGCATACAAAGAAACTTTTAAAGAATTAGATGTTGCTTATTTGGATGGAGCAACACCAAAAGACGAACAAGTCAATGGTGCAAATGCCAATTACAAATTATTACCACCAAGAAATGGAAATGCAGTTATTATTATATTTTTAGAAAAACTTATAGGAAAGTAGGTGTATTTATGTATAAATTTACAAATGGGATTGTAGTTTATGATGAAAGAACTAGAGATAATCTTATTAAAGCAGGATATAAACTTGTAAAAAATGAAAATAAAAAAGAACAACCAGTTGAAGAAAATGTCGAGGTAGTTGATAATGACACAGAAGAACCAGATACAAGTAGAGTTGTCAACAAAGAGCATTCAGGAAGCAATAGCAAGACTTCAAAGAGTAGAAATTAGAACAAAAGAAAATATTAGACTTGCTACAGAAGACTTGATGTATGCAACTTATAATTTACTATGTAATATTCTTAAAGAAAATAATTTGAGTAATCATATTGGTTCTATTCAAGTTGAAATTACAGATGGTGGTTTTGGTTTTAGAATTTGGACAAATGATTGGATAATTATATTTCATGAATATGGGACAGGTATTGTAGGTTCAAATAGTCCGCATCCAAATCCAACAATATCATGGGTATATGATAAAAACGGACATGGTGAAAAAGGTTGGAAATACCGAAAAAAAGACGGTACATATGGTTGGACTAGAGGATTACCTAGTAAGCATATATTTTATGACGTTGAACAGGAGATAAAGAAATATGCTAAAGACTTTTATCAAACAGCCATAAATTTAGCAATAACAGATGAACAATATCAAAGCTTTAAAAATTCATTACGTGGATAGGGGTGATTTATATTGATAGTTGAAAATACATTTGAGAATATTATTTATCCAAAATTAAAAGAATATGTAGAAGATAAATCAATATATAAACCACTTGTTACTAAAAAAATGACACAAGAAAGTAAAGTATTTCCTATTGTTCCTATTAAATTATTGCCAGTAGAAAATCAATATAATAACTTATCATATGGAGAAGAAACATATACGTTTGGTATTGATATTGGTGTATATTCTACTGATAAAATAATCGATGGTAAAAAGGTATCTAAAAGAACCATTTGTAATGAGGTTACAGGTGTTATAGTAGATTATTTAAAAAGTAATTATCATGTAACAATTAAGACAGAATTAGACGTAGCGAATATTGATACAGATGTACACCGAAATAATATAAGAATAACTGGAAAATTAGATACAAAATATGGATTAAATAAGTTGGTTATTTATCCTGGTTAATATACAATGTAGCACTTCAAAATTGTAAGGGAAATTTACAATGAGAGGTGATAAAAATGGAAAAAGACCAAGCAATGATTGACTTAGGTATTGAACTATATGTAAAGGCACATGGTGAAGGAAAATATGCTAAAGATAAACTAGTAGCAGTAAAAGGTATGCCAGCGACTGGACAAGCAGGTGGTACAGTAGAAACTACTACATCAAGTGACGCAGTAAAAGTATATATTCCAGATAGACCAGATACTGGAGATATGGACTTTACTTATAACTATACTGAAACAGCATTGAATGCAGTAAAAAAAGTTTGCGACAATACCGCAAAAGATATATTGGTTAAACTACCAGATGGAACTGGTGTTGAATATACTGGACAATGTCAAACTTGGGTTAATGAAGTATCTGTTGGTAGTGTAATCGAATGTACATTACATACAGTACCAAGTGTAGCACCAGAATTCTTAACATCAGCACAAGTAACTGAAAAAATAGAAACAGAATAATAATTTAAAAGAAAGTAGGGGAAAAAATGAGAAAATTAAAAATTAAAATAAATGACAAAGACTATACTTTAGAAATGAATAGAAATACTGTCAAATGGTTAGAAGCTAATGGATTTGATTTAGAACAATTTGGAGCTAAACCAGTCACATATTATGATTTATTATGGACAAGTTTGTTTTTAGTAAATCATAGAGATGTAAATCCTAATTTAGCATTAAAGTTAATGGAATCATATAGTGAAAGTAAAAAGAGCGTAGCTAAAGTAGTAGCCTTTGCCATTGATGAATACACATCTTTTATCAATGCCCTAGCCGGTACCAACTCGACGGAGACGGACGAGGAACTGGAGATAATCGAAGCGTAGATGAAGATAATAAGTATAAGAATTTAACAGACTATTTTTATTACTTATTACCAATGGCAATAACATACGGTATGTCTGCGAAAGAGTTTTGGGAAGAAGAGCCCGACTTATTCTGGGCATATCGTTTTTCTTATTATGAAAAATTAAAAATAAATAAAGAAATATTTAATCACAATGCTTGGTTACAAGGTGCTTACTTTTGCGAGGCGGTTGGTGTTGCTTTAAATAATTCTTTTAGTAAAAATAAAGTAAATTATCCTGAAAAACCATACAATTTAGATAAACAAGAAGTTGTACAAGACGAAAAGAAAAGTAAGCAAGATTTATTAGTAACCAATATAAAAGAAAGAGCCAAACAAATACAGGCTATAATGGGCAAAAATACAAGTAGCACACTACCGAAGGGAGAAGATAAAACCAAAGGTGGTGAGGAAATGAATGAGTGAACAAACTTTAGAATTACAGATTAAAAGTAAAGCAGAAGAAGCCAATAATAGTATTGAAAAACTTATTAAAAGTTTAACTAATACAGAAAATATTCTAACAAATATATATCTTGAGTTAGGAAGTATAGAAAAGAAATCGATGTCAAGCACTGATAACGTTAAAAAAGGTCTAGACAACGTAAAATCATCTTCTGATAAAGCTACGTCTGGCATTGGCAAATTAGGAAAAGCATTATCATTGTCTGGAGCATATTTAGCAATAAAGAGATTATCTTCTACTATGCTTGATTGGTTAGATACATCAATCGACCGTTCGGAACAAATGAACTTATTTAATGTTGTATTTAAAAATGTAGAAAAAGACGGTGTTAAAACATTTTCTAAATTAGGTAAAGAAGCAACACAGTTTCAAAATAAAATGAATGAAGTATTTGGCACTAACATGACAGAAACATTGAAGTATCAAGGTTTATTTAGGTCAATGGGAGATAATGTAGGAATACCAGAAAAGTACTCGTCATTGATGTCAGAAACCATGACTAAATTTACTTATGATTTAGCTTCATTATATAACAAAAGCGAAACAGATACGGCAGAGGCATTAAGAGCAGGCGTATACGCCGGACAAACGAAGCCTTTACGTTCATACGGTATAGATGTTACACAGACAAGCATGCAACCAATACTAGACAGTCTAGGTATAGAAAAACAAGTAAAAGAATTATCGCAAGCAGAAAAAGAAATACTACGTTATATAGCGACGCTAAAACAAGGGCAAGTAGCTATGGGGGACTTTGCAAATACCGTTAACAAAATAGCGGCTCATATAAGAAATTATATGATGAACAAGTTGGTGAACGTATGCAAAAACGGTGTGAGAATGATTAAAAAAATTAATAATATACAGGAAATGGTATATGAACATTCTTGCTAACTGGGGAAGTGTTTAAATGTATTATATTTATAAAGTTACAAATAAAGAAAATGGAAAAATATATATTGGACAAACAAATAATTTTAAAAGAAGAATAAAAGAACATTTAAAAGATAAAAGAACTAATCATCAACCATTTAAAAGAGCATTAAATAAATATGGAAAAGATGGTTTTACATGGGAAATTATTGATAAATGTAATTTAAAGAAAGAAATAAATGATAAAGAAAAATATTACATAAATTATTATAATTCTAAAATACCAAAAGGATATAATATTACGAATGGTGGAGATGGTGGTTCTAATTGGAACTTACAACCAATCGTTATGTTAAATTTAGATGGTAAGTTTATAAAGAAATATGATTATATAACTCAATGTGAAAATGAAACTGGTTTAAATCATTCAACAATAAGTGCTTGTTGTAAAGGCAAACATTTGAGATACAAAAATTACATATTTATGTATGAAAAAGAATATCTAAAGAATGGTCCAAGAATATATAATAAACCAAAAAACTATCGAAAAAGAAAAATAAAGAAATATGACTTAGATGGAAATTATATTTGTTCATATGATTCTATTACAGAAGCTAGTGAAGTTAATAACATAGGAAGAACTAATATATCATCTTGCTTAACAAAAAAAGTAAAGTCAAGTGGGGGTTTTATATGGACATACGAAAATGAACAACCGCCATCTAAAAAAGTTATAAAAAGAACAGAAATAGAACAATATGATATATCAGGAAATTTATTGAATAAATTTGATAGTTGTAAAGAAGCGGAGAGAAGTTTAAATTTAAAAAATAATTCTTATAAAGTTATTTGGAAAAATTTAGATAAAAATAAAGTAACTTATGGATATATATGGAAAAAAATTAAACATAATCCAGTGCCAAGCCTATAATTTATAGGAAGGTCAAACGACTATCCCGAAAGGGAGTAGGGTGGAGATTAGCACCACTCGAAGTGCCAACTACCTAAACGAGTAATGTCGTAGGTAAAGATATAGTCTGGACTATATAGTGATATATAGATTAACAAATCGAGAATCACCAGCAAATCAAATTAAAGTATTAAAACAACAACTTGCGGAAGCAAAAATAGCATTGTCTAATTTATTTATAGGTACATTTGCTCAAATATTACCTTATGTGAACGCATTTTTAATGGTTATAAAAGATGTTGCTAAAGCCATAGCCACCATGCTTGGTATAGAAGTAGGAGATTATAATACATCAATAGCTACACAGGAAAGTGTATATGATGATTTAGGCGATAGTATTGGTGATGTTGGTAGTAGTGCAGATAAAGCCAAAAAGAAAGTAAAAGAATTAAAAAGAGAAATATTAGGATTCGACCAAATAAACAACATTAACGAGCCAAAAGATACAGGAAGTACAGGCTCATCTGGTAGTGGTAGTTCTACTGGTACTGGAATAGACAAGCGATTATTAGATGCTATCAAGGGCTATGACAATGGTATGGATAAAATCAGAATGAAAGCTAACGAGATAAAAGAAAAATTAGAAGAATGGTTAGGAATAACAGATGGAAGTTATACAAATTTAAAAAGAATATGGGAAGTAGCAAAACTAATTGGAAAAACAATTTTGGCTTGGAAAGTTAGCAAAAAAGTTGTTGATTTTTTTAGTAAATTAACAAATCAAAAAACTGGGAAAGATTTTGCAAAAAAACTGAAACAAACTGCTGGTTTAACGATAGCGTTAGTAAGTTTAACGTATAGTTATGATGCAATAAAGAAGACTTTAAAAGAAGGACCAAATTTAGCAAATGCTAGTGAAGGAATATTAAGTGCAGTTGGAACTGGTTTTGGAACCTATCTTTTAACTGGTAATGTAACAGCATCCTTAGCAGTTACCGCTATAGATTTGAGTATTCAAGCAGGAGTCTCATTGAAGAAACTTTGGGATGAAATATCTCCAGAAATTGAAGAAAATGGTGGACTTTGGAAAAGTTGGACCGAAGGGGTAGGAATGGCAATTGATAAGGGTAAAAATAAACTTAAAGAATTTAAGATTGAATTAGAAAAAAAAGTTGATGAAATAGGGATATCATTAACCGGAAATGAACAAGATTGGAAAACTTGGAAAAAAGAGCTAGGAATTGGTTGGAATATTTTGACTTTTGATTTTGGAGGATTAGGAAAAAATTTCAGTAGTGATTTTGGAAAGATAAATGGTTATGTAAAAGAAAACGGCGGTTACTGGGAAAACTGGAAAGGCGGAGTAGGAACAGCTTTTACTAAGCTTAAAAGTAGCTTTTCTGAAAAATGGAATAGTTCAAGTTTTGGAAAATTAAATAGTGCCATAAAAGATAATGGTGGTTATTGGCAAAGTTGGAAAAGCGGAGTTGGATCAGTCATGGATAAATTAGGAGTTTCTAAATTTTTTACAAAACAATATTGGTCTGACAAGTTTAATGGCATTGTTAAAGGTGGACAAGAAATAATAAATAAACTAAAAAATGTATTTTCAAATTTTTCTGCAAAAATAAAAACTCCACATATAACATGGACTTCCGATGGTTGGAAAGCAACTGGTACAGTAAAGAAAATATTAGACACATTAAATTTACCAACAACTCTTCCTAAATTAAATGTCAAATGGTATGCGAATGGTGGACTTCCATCTGTAGGCGAAATGTTTGTTGCTAGAGAAAATGGACCAGAATTAGTTGGTAAAATTGGCAATAGTTCAGCCGTAGTTAATAATGTACAAATAATTGAAGGTATTAAAGCAGGTGTTTATGAAGCAGTTGCAACCGCTATAAGTCAATATATGGGAACTCAAAATAGTCAAATCGATGTTCATGTGCATACAGATGAGGGAACAGTTGTTGATAGAATAAATCAAAAAACCAAACAAACAGGTATATGTCCTATTGATATTCCAATATATTAAAAAAAGGACTGAATGAATTTATTTCATTTCATTACAGCCCCTTCATTTATATAATTTGAATTATTTTTTAACATCAAAATTTACAGTAATTTTATCAGACCAATCATCAAATTCAATTGAATAAGTACCATCTCCATCGTATAAGAGATAGAAATATTTTGTATAAGAAGCCCCAGTTTTTAAATCTCCAGCTTCATCAACACCATCATCAAACAGAGATGAAACATTTTCTAACTCAGTACCTTTAGAGCCAAACAAACTATAATTAAACATATTTAATGAATGAGTTTCGTCTTTTAAATTTTTCACAGTAACAGGTACTTTGACTACGCTTTGTTTATGATAATCTGAAAATTTATTATCTACAACGTCAAAACTATATTTGCTACTTATTGTAATTTCTAAGTCATCAAACTCAAAAGGCTTGTTTAATTCAATTTTTTCTTTAGATTTTTCGTTATTATCAACTTTTGTTGTATTTTGATTGTCATCGTTAGTTTGTGGTTCATCAGCAAATACGCCTATTAAAAATGGAACTACAAGAATTACTACAACTCCTATAATTATCCATTTTTGAATATTGCTCTGCTTTTTTCTGCAATGTGGACATACTTTGGCTTTAGAGTCAATTTCTGTTTGACAATATTTACATTTCTTCATAACATATACTCCTTTCTTTAATCTGATTATAACAAAATAAACATAAAATGTGTAGCACTTTCTTTCAAAAAGGGAAATTTGAAAGATGGTGAAATCATGATAAAACAATTTACCAATGGTTCTTATATATATTCTTTGGCTAGTCCAGCAATAGTTATTTCTAGAGTAAAAGTCAATGGGCAAGATATATCTAAATATTTAACAGACAAATCTACAGTCGGTTGGTATGATGTATCCAAAAATAGTGGTCGTGATGTTACGAATGCAGATGGAACAATGGTACTAAATGTCATAGCACAAAAGTATCGACTGGACTTATCTACTAGACCACTAACTCAAGATGAATTTATAGACTTTTACAAAGAAATAGGTAAATCTCCAAAAAGTACAGTGGAATTTCTAAATCCATTTACAGGGAAGTGGAAAACAATTAAATGTTATAGAGGAGATAGAGCAGCACAAACTTTGCTTCCAAGATTAGTAGATGGACAATATGTACAACTTTATAATGGAGTAGCACAGGCGTTGATTGAACTATGATAGCAAGTAATGACTTTATAACAGAATGCAAAGAGGATACAAATTGCAATCGGCTAGGAAGATTAAATGTTGATGGAATAGAAGAACCAATAACTAACTCAGATAACTTACAAAGTTTTAGTATAGATAGTGGTTGTTATGTAGATGGAACCATCATAGGTACTGTCTATTTAAAGAAAATGACAGCCAGTTTACTAGATACTTATAATATAGATTTGATAGACAAAACTATACATGCTGAAATAGGTATAAAATACGCCGATGATAGCACGGAATATATAAATATGGGTACATACAAGGTGGAGCGTCCAAAAGACGAAGAAACGGCAAATATGACTCAATTAACGGCATATGACAGATTAAATGAAAAATTAAATGATAAGTATGTGTGTGGTATTGATTATACAAAAGGTAACATTCATTTAGAAGATTTGTATATTGATGTATGTAATCAATTAGGACTTGAACCTAAAAATACAAAAATTCTAAATTATCATATACCTATTACTAATAATCCATTTACTAATGGAGAAACAAATAGAACGGTATTAGAAACAATAGGTAAAGTGGCTTGTTCATTTATTGAAATAGATGAAGAATTAGGACAAGTTGATTTAGGTTGGATAAGTGATAGTGAAGAACCAGATTATGTATTTGAAAGAGGAGATTTTGCAACTTTAGAGGGTGGAAAAATACAGTATGGTCCTATCAATACAGTAGTTATTAAAAATAGTCAAATTGATGATGAAAATGTTACACAAACAGATGAAGAAAGCATTACTCAAAACGGTGAACATTCAATAACTATTAACGAAGATTATATTTTATATAATGCTGAATTAAGACAAATGGCTATGCCAGCAATCTTTGAGAGATTAAATGGGTTTAAGTATATAGATTGTAAATTAACTACTTATTATGGTAAACCATTTTTACCAATAGGTGCTAAGATACGAATTGCTAGAGAAAGCGATTACATCGATACGTATGTATTGAAACATAACTTCACTTATGATGGAACTTTTGAAAGTACGATAGAAAGTCCAGTTTTGACAGAACAAGAAGTAAAGACAAAACAAAATGTGAATTTACGTGAAACATTACGTAATACGCAAATCACGGTAAACAAACAGGAAGGTAAAATTAACGAATTAGTAAGTGAAGTTGATGAATATAGTGATAGAATATCCGAAGTAGAACAAACAGTTGAGAAAATAGACCAAAAAGTAAGCGATAATCAAGAAATGATAAGAGAAGTTGAAGGGATAAATTATTTGCATATTGAAACAGCATATAAAGACAATATCAGAAACTTAACAATCACTGGTCCACTTTCATTCTTATATTTATCAGATAATTTATATCCGTCTAAAGACTTGTATCCATTACCAAGTAAATTTATTTTAATAGTTGATAAGACAGAAAAAATGTCAGAAGAAGCAGTACAAATTGAATTACCTATTAAACATTTAAAACCTGGTGAAAAATTTGTTGTAGAAAATAATCAAGCAAGATTAGAAAAAGTAGATGGTACAGTTGAAGAATTAGGAGAAATGTTAATTCCTTTGTTTGAAGGAGAAAACTATATTCATATTAAAGATTATGAAAAGGAAACGGTATTATTCTACGGTAAATATATTATCAAAAATGATTATACTGATATATTCGCAACATTAACTGATTTAGATAATAGTGAACAAGCAACAAAATTGGAACTTAATAGTGTTATTGAACAGACAGCGAAAGATATAAATCTTTCAGTAAGTGAAAAAGTTGGTAAAAACGAAATAATTGCTTCGTTAAATATTAGTCCAGAAGAAATAAAAATAAATGCTGAAAAAATAAGCTTTGAAGGTGTTGTATTAGATTTAACAAGTGATAGTATAACTATTAACTCTAAATATTTGCAGATAGATAAAGACGGAAATCTTACTTGTAATAGTGCTAGTTTAACTGGAGAATTAACATTGAAAACAGCAGAAGGTAATACGTCAATATACATAGGTAGAAATAATATAACATTTGTAGATTATGCTAATACACAAAATGTTATGGGAACTATAGGACATTGGGCAAGTTTAGACGAAAGATATGATGAAGGATATCCGGGAGTTGCATTAGCGTTTTGCCGTGGCTCAACTTTTGGAATTTTTACAAGTTGGTCCGATATTTATAATCCTAATGAAGATCCAGAAGAAAATAAACCAGATTTACTAATGTCATTTAATGAAAGTGGGATTAGTTTTATAAAAGGAACAGCTAATGGAACAATAAGCACTGGTGGTAAAACAATTACAGTAAAGAATGGTTTAATAACAAGTATTAAATAAAACTGAGAAAGGAAAAAGAAAAATGCAAAATAATATACCTATCGAATTAAAATTAGAGGCATCTAAAAAAGAAATAATTAAATCAATAAATCAAATTTGTCAAAAATATAATATTTCTTATTATTTGCTTTCGATAATTATATCTGAAATTTATACAGAAACAGAAATGAACAAGAAAAAAGAACTTGAAGTATTGTATAAACGAGTAAAAGAGCAACAAGAAAAAGCGCAGAAAGAACAGGAGAGTGATAAAAATGGCGAGTAAAATAACCCTAAAAAAAATACCATTTAGGGATAAAAACGAGGCTGACCCAGAGTTTCCAACTGGCTATGAACCTTTGGACGCTGATAACTTAAACAAATTTCAAGATGATTTTGAAACATCAGTAAATGACTTTTTGGATACTTTTCAAGAGGCTTACGATACTAAATTTAACGAATGGTTTGAAAGCATAAAAGATAAGTTGGCTGGTGATGTTGCAGCTAAATTGACTACTCAAGTAGAAGATATAGAAAATAGACTTAAAACCTTAGAAGATAA
>CANQVX010000016.1 GCA_947627355.1 uncultured Bacilli bacterium
TATTTCTATACTTATTAAGGATTCACAACCAGAAAACGCAGAATCTCCTATGTTTGTTACACCACTTGGTATTTCTATACTTATTAAGGATTCACAACCAGAAAACGCAGAATCTCCTATGTTTGTTACACCACTTGGTATTTCTACACTTGTTAAAGATTCACAACCAGAAAACGCAGAATATTCGATACTTGCTAATTTACTATTTTTTTCAAATATTACACTTTGCAATGAATCACACCACACAAATGAACCTTCTCTAATACTTATTACGCTGTTTGGTATAACAATATATGTTAATGAACGACACAGCGCAAATGCATATGTACCTATACTTGCCAATTTACTATTTTTTTCAAATATTACACTTTGTAAAGAATCACATTCACAAAATGCATAATCTTCGATTCTTGTAACATCGTATTGCTTTTCATTAATAGTTATTTGTGACAATATAACCACATCTTTTTTCAAATCATTTGTGTATCCAGTTACAACTGCACTTCCATTTATAATTAAATATTGTATTCCATCTTGTATAATAATATCTTTTTCGTTAATTCCCCAATAAACAGGCTTGTTGCCAAAAGCCCAGGAACTATCCCAGTTAATTGGTTTTGATGGTGCTTCACAATATATTGTTAATGACAAACAATTATAAAAAACACCTGTTTCAATTTTTGTTATAAAACTTGGTATTACTATATTTGTTAAAAAATCACAATAAGAAAATGCATATTTCCCAATACTTGTCACATAATATTGTTTACTTTTAATTGTTATTTGGGATGGAATTGATATATCATTTTCTAATCCTCTTGTATGTCCTGTTACTACCGCATTTTCATCTATAATCACATAAATTATACCATTTTGTTCTAAATAATTATTTTCATTAATTCCCCAATAAACAGGGCAATAAATTTTTAAAATATCAGCATCAATTCTATTCCAATCATAATTCCATTCATTGGATTGTGTTGGTGCTTCACAATAAATTGTTAATGAATGACATTTATAAAATACAGTAAATCCAATACTTGTTATAAAACTTGGTATTAATATGTTTGTTAAGAAATCGCAATTAGAAAATGCGTAACTTCCAATATCTGTTACATCATATTGCTTTCCCTTAATAGTTATTTGTGATAGTATTGCTACATTATTTCCTAAATCACTTGTATGCCCCGTAATTACTGCTTTTTCATCTATAATTACATAAATTATACCATCTTTTTCTAAATAATTATTTTCATTAATTCCCCAATAAAAAGGACGACCACTATTATTCCAATCATAATTCCATTCACCAGGTTGTGATAATGATTCACAATATATTGTTAATGTATAGCAATTTTTAAAGGCTCCAGATCCTATACTTGTTACATTACTTGGTATTACAATATTTGTTAATGATTCACAATCTCTAAATGCTTCTTCACCGATTTTTAAAATGCTATTAGGAAAAATAACTTCAGTTATTTTGCTGAAGCCTCTAAATCCTCCATCTTCAATTTCTAAAACCGGCTCGTTTTGATACATATTCGGAATAGATATGACTGATGTGAAATCAGGCATTTCTTTTAAAGCCACTGAATATCCACCATCAATTTTTGTAAATCTTAGATATTCATTAAGTTTTTGTTGATCTATTGATGAACTAGAAGAATTTGTTTGATTGGAATTGTTATTATTACTACAACCAACAAGCGTTGATAAAAACATCAAAGCAATAAAAAATGAATTAATTCCTGTTTTAAATATTTTCTTAGCTAATTTTAATATCATTGAAATGTACCTCACTTTCTTTTTTGTTAATACATTTAAAATTTTTTATATTTATAACTATTGGTTATTATTATTTGGAGTTGGTATACCATCTACATATGACCATTCATCAACCCAATAAACAGATATTTCATAATAATTATCAAGAGAATTCCAACCATTATGCCAGCCTTCAGGTTTGGCATTAACTTCACAATATATTGTTAATGAAGAACAAGTTCTAAATGCATAGGCTTCAATACTTGTTACACTGCTCGGAATAATAATACTTGTTAATGTAGCACAATTACTAAATGCATATTGTCCTATTTTAGTAACTTCATATTGTTCGCCATCAACAATTATTTTTGAAGGTATAACAACATTGTTTTCTAACTCTTTAGTGCGTCCTGTTACTACTGCTTTTCCATCAATGATTAAATATTGTATTCCAAGTTGTACAATGATGTCTTCTTTTGTTAATTTCCAATAAACAGGACGATTCGAAGAATTCCAATAACTATTCCAACCATCCGGTTTTGATGACACCTCACAATAAATTGTTAAAGATCCACAATTAGTAAATGCACTGTCACCAATATTTACAACACTACTTGGAATGAAAACAAACGATAATGAATCGCAATTATAAAATACATATTGTCCGATGCTTGTTACATCGTATTCTATTCCATTAGTTTTAATTTTTGATGGAATAAATAACGTATCAACTAAATCATTTGTATATCCAGTTATTACAGCTTCTTCATCTATTATTAGATATTGTATTCCATCTTGTATAATGATATCTGTTTGTTTAACTCCCCAATAAATAGGAGTTTCGCTAGATACCCATCTTCCTTCCCATGCACTTGGTCTTTCATCTATTTCACAGTAAACAGTCAAACGAGGACATTCATAAAACGCAAGTGATTCTATACTTGTTATATTTGTTGGAATGAAGACACTTGATAATGATTCACAAGATGAAAACGCAAATTCATTTATGCTTGTTACATTATATTGCTTTCCACTAATGGCAATTTTTGATGGCATGAGAATTAAATTTTTTAATTCACTTGTGTGCCCTGTCACTGCTGCTTCTTCATCTATAATCACATAAATTATTCCATTTTCTTCTAAATAATTATTTTTATTGATTCCATTATAAAACGACAACCCATTTGGATTCCATCTACTATTCCATCCATTAGGAATTGAATCTGCTTCGCAATAAATTGTTAAAGAAACACAATTAACAAATGCATAATAATCTATTCTTGTTACACTTTTAGGAATTAATATATTTGTCAATGAAACACAGTTAGAAAATGCTTCTTCGCCTATTCTTGTCAAAGTGTTTGGAATTTTAATGTTTTGTAATGAACTGCAACCAGAAAAAGCTTCATATTCAATACTAGTTACACTATTAGGAATTTCTACACTCGTTAAAGAACTGCAATTTTTAAAAGTATTATAAGCAATTTTTGAAACACCATTTGGAATTTCAATACTTATTAATGAAACACAACCCTCAAAAGCAGAAGCACCAATGCTTTTCAATTTACTATATGATTCAAATGTGACCTTTTGTAAGTTATAACAATTTTTAAATGAGCTTTCTTCTATTTTTGTTACATTTCTAGAAATAAATACATTTACAATATTACTATCATTTCTAAATTTTTCACTTGAAAAATCACTATAACAATATAAATCGCCTGATTTAGTTAATCTACTTGAAACTTTGGCATATTTTAGCTTTTTATATGATAAAACCTCATCTTCCCATTCCAAAGCAACAACGTTACCATTAACTTTTGCTGTTATTTTACCACAATAACCTCTATAAAAACTTTTATCATTAAATTTTGCATAATATGTTGCGTTTGCAAGTTTTTCTTCATCGATTTGTGTTATTGAACGAATTTCATCTACAGAACATTCAACATCATTTATTGATAAATCTACTGATTTAAGAGTTTTTTCTTTAGTATCAAAGGCGTTAAATTCAGTTGGATTATAATAATGCTTCATATCACAAAAAACTTCATTAACCATTCCATTTGAATTAAATCCAACGTAAATAAATTTATGTTCTTCTTGAGATAATTCTTCTAATAATTTGATTCCTTTTTTAACGTCTTTTGAACTATCTGAGTCTAATAATTTTTTAATTTTTGACATGTCTTTTTTTACTGCATCATCATAGTAAGCCCATTTTGTTTCAGTTATGTCTTTTTCATCAGGCTTTCCTAATACTTTTTCAACATCTTTTTTGGTAGTTTCACCAAGTTCTAATGTTCTAAGATAATTTGTTTCACCGTTATTACTTAAAATTTGCAAAAACTTTATACTTCCGATAAGTAAACAAAGTGATAAAATAGCGATTAATATGATAATTATAATCTTCTTTTTATTTTTTAATAAAGTCATACATTTTCATCTCCTTTATTTTTAAACTAAATATCGTTTTTTTCTTCCGTTGACTTATTATCTTCAACTATATTTTCTGGATTATCGCTATCTTTTTGTTCTTTAGTTTGCTCATACATTATTTCATATACAGTTTTTATAATTCTCTCACAACCACAAAAAAATATTACACTAATTACAACCGGAATTATTGGTAATAAAATATACATATTTATGCTTGGATGATTAATCAATAAATCTCTATATGAACATGCTGTTAATAAATTAATTGATAAGTCAGAACCTATTACATTTCCAGCAATTTCAGATGATAAAATACCAAAAAGTAGAGCAAATAAAGCCACTCCTGAATATGAAAATATTAAAGAATTAGAAACAATTACATTATAAATTTTTTTGTCTGTCTCTTTTTTCAATTCTTTTTTAAATTTTCTTATTTGCTCTTTGTATTCTATATTATTTTTATTAATTGAATATCTGCTAATTGGGGCTGCTCCTGTCCTAGACAAAATAACTCTAGCTTCTTTTATTTCATCATAAAATAACATAGTATAATCATCTAATTTCGATAAATATAATGAATGCTTTACAATTGCAATAACTGTATAAATAAATGAGACAATTAGCAACATAAATAAAAGAACCATGCCTACATCGGCAAATGATACACTAGTAATATCTGCTTCAGAAAAAATCGATTTAACAATTGTAAATGCCGAAAAATTTGTTGAAAAAATAACTTCTCCACTTTCTTTAATTTTACATTTTAAAAAACTCACAAACATAATAAATAAAATTGCTAAAAGAAAAACAGATTCAGAAACAATTAATAAAATTAAATGCCTTTTTAATGGTTTTTCATATTTTTCATATTGATTATCTTGAATTTCGTTTTCCATTTTATTCCTCCTAAAATACAATTTAAATTAATTGACTAAACTTATTTATTTTATTTTGATATATTCAGTTAAAAAATCATTTTTAAAGTGTGCCATATAATATAACCAATACTTAAATACTTAATTAGTAAATTTACTAATTATTATTTGGAGTAGGTATACCATCTACATATGACCATTCGCCAGACCAATAAACAGGTATTGAATCATTTTCATTACTTTCCCAATCACCATTCCAATTACTACTCCACCCTCTTGGTTTGGATGACACTTCACAATATATTGTTAAGGAATTACAACTATCAAATGCATATTCTCCAACACTTGTTACACTACTTGGTATTACTATGCTTATTAGTGAAACGCACGCACAAAATGCCCAGTTTCCGATACTTGCTAATTTACTATTTTCTCCAAATATTACACTTTGTAATAAATTACAATTCAAAAATGCACGTTCTTCAATACTTGTTAATTTGCTGTTTTCTCCAAAAGTCACACTTTGTAATAAAATACAATCCCTAAATGCATATTCTCCAATACTTGTAACACCATTTGGTATTTCTATACTTGTTAAGGAATAACAATCATAAAATGCCCAACCTTCGATACTTGCTAATCTACTATTTTTTTCAAATATAACACTTTGTATTGAATCACACTCTACAAACGTGCCTTCTGCGATTTTTGTTACACCATTTGGGATAACTATATTTGTTAATGATCCACAATAATTAAACGCATAGTCTCCGATATTTGTTACACCACTTGGTATTACTATATTTGATAATGCACCGCAACAATTAAATGCAGATGTCCCAATGCTTGTTAATTTACTGTTTTCTTCAAACGTTACACTTTGCAATGAGTCACAATCCTTAAAGGCTTCACCACCAATTTTTAAAATGCTACTAGGAATAATTACTTCCGTTATTTCAAATTCATTAAATTCTTTGTCTTCAATTTCTAAAACTGGTTCATCCTGATACATATTAGGAATAGATATGACCGATGTGAATTCAGGCATCTCTTTTAAAGCAACTGAATATCCCCCATAAATTTTGGTAAATCTTAAGTATTCATTGATTTTTTGTTGATCTATTGATGAACTAGAAGAACTTGATTCATTAAATTGGCTTGAAGCTGATTTACTAGTTGATGTTTTATCTGTTTTACTACTGGAAGATAAATCTTTACATCCAACGAGCATTGAAAAAAACATCAGTACAACAAAAAATGAACTGATTCCTTCTTTAAATATTTTCTTAGTAAATTTTAATATCATTTTTATAACGTACCAGCACTTTGTGGATTACTATATTCTTCTTTAAGAATAGATGTTTTAATTTTCTTTTTCATATTACTTCCAATTACTGTAAATACAATTGATGCGATTAATGTAAGCACAGGTAAAATAACAATTGCGTTTACTCCATTAACATTTAAGAAAAGCATCACATATGAAAGATTTGAAAATTCCACTTCAGATGCATCAGATATAGATCCAATAAATCTACCGAACCAAATTGAAAATATTAAATAAACTATTGCTGCATAAAAGAAATAATTTGTATTAAATCGATTTGCTCTTTTATTTTTTTTATCATCTATTCTATGCTTAATATTGTCATATTCTGTTAAGGAATAATCATCTAAATTTGTTACATTCATGATATTTTTAAAAGTTGAAATTCCACTTCCAATCATAGCAAAAATAAAAAACACCAAACTTAAACTAAAGAAAAAATCGATAAGTCCTAAATGACTAAGATTTTTTACTACATCTTTGATAACATCAAATAAAGAAAACTTAATTAAATCTAATGTTTCGCCTTCTACCTTAAGTTTAATTTTAAAAACATCAAAAAAAATAACAAATAAAATTGTTACAATGGAAAATATACTGCCTATTGCAGTATAAATGCATTGCTTTTTAAAATAATCTTTGTATTTTATGTATTGTTTGTTTTCCATTTTGTATCTCCCCCTCTTTACATCAATACAATAATGGACGTCTATTAGTTTAATAGACGTATAAAAACCATTATTTTAGTAAAAAAATTAGAGTAGACAAAAAAAGATTTGGCTTGTATAATGATTCTAGACAACCAAAAAAGGCCGCCTATTAAACTAATAGATGGTCTTTTTTTCTTGATTTTTCTCGTGTTTAAATATCATATTACTTATATAAAAACAGGAGGAAAACAACTATGAAACTAAATGAATGGTTAGATACATGGCTTAACAAATATGTTAAGAATACCATTAAACCAAAAACCTATTATGCTTATCAAAATATGATTAGACTACATATAAGTCCAATGCTAGGAGATAAAGATTTATATGAAATAAATGCTGAAATATTACAAGATTTCATTAATTATAAGGTTGAACATGGTAATCTTATTAATGGTGGCCCATTAGCTACAAATACAATCTTTGCTATTAAATCAATACTAAAACAAGCCTTAGAATTTGCTTATAAATTAGGATTTATAAATAAAAATTATCTATGTCTTATTTCTTTTCCAAAAAGAATTGAAAAAGAAGTAGATGCTTTTAATTTAGATGAACAAAAAGCAATTGAAAAATATTGTTTAAAATCTAATAAAAGCAATTATTTTGGTATCATTCTATGTTTATATACTGGTATAAGAATTGGTGAACTTTTAGCTCTTTCTTGGAATGATATTGACTTTGATAGAAAACTTTTATTTATAAATCATACAGTAACAAATATCAAAGAGAATGGAATTTATAGTAACATTCTACAAGAACCAAAGACAAAAAGTTCTAAGCGAGTAATACCTATTCCTATTAACATATTATCATGTTTAAAAAAGATAAAAAAACAAAGTAAATCAGTATTTATAATAAGTACTAGAAATAATGATATGGTTTCTATTAGAAGCTATCAAAGAACATTTAAAAGAATATTATGTAAATGTAATATTGAACATAAGAATTTTCATGCTTTAAGACACACATTTGCTACAAGGGCATTAGAATCTGGAATGGATGTAAAAACATTATCTGAAATATTAGGCCATAAAAATGCCACAGTAACATTAAATAGATATTCACATTCAATGTTAAATTACAAAATACTTACCATGAATAAATTAAGTAAAATGCTATGCATAGAAAAAATCGTCCCATTATTTTATTAACAGAACGATTTTATTGTTTATATGAATGTTGTTTAAAAAAACATTAATTCTTAGATGATATTAATAAAATAAATTCATATCACCAATAACAATTCTTCCTTTGTTTCTATCACCTGATGGATCATTATATTTAACACGAAACTTAAAGGAGTTTGTTGGATGAGAAAATTCTAAATAATAATTATCTGGAGCATCTTTATCAGTTGACATACCAAATGGTAAAAACGACATTTCAGGAACATATTCTCCGGTTTCATCAGGTATTTCTAAAGTAATACTACAATTATTGTTTGCAAATCCTTCCACAGTTCCCCACTGACTAATATCAAAATTAATTGCTTTTACAGCAATATCAAAGTTAAGTGTTAAGTAAGCTTCCGTTACATCTTTTCTTTTACTTGATAACACAACATATTGATTTTCAATGTATCCACATCTTAATCTAGCTGTACCAAATGTAAAACCATCAGCAGTTGTAATATCGGCGGTTTTTTCATAATAGAAATATTGTCCTTGGCCATTATCGTTTACAAAATCTTTAGCAAAATCTATTGGTCTGATTATTTGATTTTTATCTTTAACTGTATAATAAATAACACCAGTAAACATTGTTTCTAACATATCTGCATCCATATGACAATTATAATCTTGTCCTTCATCTTCTCCCCAATTTGTTCTTGTATTAAATATTGTGTTACTTATTTTATTACCAAACATATCTTGACCTTCCCATACTTCATATTCATACGCATTGACGTAATGATCTGCAAACGTTCCAAAGCCCGCTTGTGCAGCATATATAGTAACTGGTAAGCCTTCATCTATTGATTGTTTAATCCTATCTATTTTTCGTTTTTTTGAGATAAACCCAAAGCCTTGATTGTGTGCAACTATTTGTTGATCTAGATGATATTTTTCAAGCATCAATAAATTAAAACTTTCAACATAATCATCTGGTAAAGTTAAAGTGTCTTTTGCGCCTCCCGATAATAATTCGATGCCATTGTTTATATTAGATAAATTGCTGTTAACATTTTCATTAGGTTCTTCAGATAAAGAGAATCCTATCTCATATGTTTTTGTATAAGTGAATATATCATATGCTAAATTAACTCTATCGTTTGAATTTAAAGGATTAGCCATGATTGAAGTATAATTTCTATATCTAGCAAAATAATCCATAATACCAATCATTGCAATAGGACCACAACCACCATAAGTACTAGCAATTCCGGATGCTTCAATTGCTGCATCTATATCAGATTTTGGAAAATATAGTTTATCAATCTCGTCGTGCTTTCCATCATTATCGTCATCGCGTACTTCGATTGGAATATTTCCAGAAACATCTTTCATAGATTTTTTCTCAGTTAAATGCCAATCTGTTGACTTGTAGTATTTTGTTAAAAAATATTCATTAATCGTATTGAATGTTTCTATTTTTTCAGAATAATCTATCTCCCAAAGCGCAATTAATGAAGTCTCTTCTGTCACAATATCTTCTTCAAAATTCCATTTTCTTCCGTCTTTGGTAATCCACGAATCAAAAAAAGCAAACTCTTTGGTCATCTTGGTTTTATCTGGTTCTATCAAAAGTGAGCCAGATTCAACAACTTGTTCAAATGATTTAAGGGTTTTTTGATAAACACCACCATTGCAATCAAATTTTACTACTACTGTAGAATTAGAATTACTAAGTTTTTTTTGTTTACTTCTTATAACATTTTCTTCAATATTATTTTCTTGAACATTTTCTACTTTGATGCTTTTATTTGCATCATCAATCATAAAAGTTGATGCAACTGAAAAAACAATTGCACATAAAAAGGTTGTAATAATTTTTTTCACTTTGTTCTCCCCATTTTTCTATTCACTAACCTTTTCAAAACGTAACATTCTATTTATTGTATTATCACCTTCATTTTCTTGCCAATCCATAGATACAGCTGTAGTGTTATATAGAAAATCAATATGAATTGCTTCATCTATTGAATATATATCAGATTCATACTTCATATATCCAGCATATAATGCTCTTGAGGAATGTAAATATCTTAAATGGTTAACTTCAATTTGTTCATATTTATTTAAAATGTCAAAGTAAAAATAAAGTTCAAAACTAAAATAATTACCAGTCTTAGCACATTCTATAACATTAACTTTATTTGCTTGATTGTATGTTTCTTCATCAATTTTAGTAAGTACATATCTAGCCTTAGAAAAATAATCGTTTTTAGATATTTCATATGCTTCATAGGTACCACTTATAAGAGGCCTTCTAACAATGCATCCACATAGAAATGGTATCAATAAAAATATTGTTATTATTATCTTTTTCATAGTTTTATTCCTTCTTGATTTTAGTTTAACATACATTTAGACAAAAAACTAGCAAAAAAGCTAGTTTTACTATATAGTTTCTTTCTTTAAAAACAAATCAATGGCATTGATATGATTAATACCATCTTTTTTATCTTTTAAGATATCTAATGAAATGATATATCTAGGATAACCATCTCTTATGTTTTTAAATGGTTTATATTCTCTTTCTTGAACCTTTTTATTGTCAGTCATTGAATATGTTACTTGGATATAAGCATAGTCACCATTTAAATTTCGAACAATGAAATCACATTCTAAATTGCCAATTTTTCCAACACTTACTTGATAACCATTGCTAACTAAATATAAATAGACCATATTTTCAAGGGATGGACCATAATTAAAATTATTGTCCACATTATTTGAAAAATATAAAGCTAAGTCAGCAAGATAATATTTTTGATGTCTAGCAATGGATCTTTTTGATTTCATATCAAATTGATTGCATTCATAAATAATCTTTGCTTTCTTTAAGACATCAATATAATGGCTAATCGTTGTTTGTTTAGTTTTAATTCCTAGTTTTGTTAAATAATCATAAAAGTTTTTAAGTGAAAACGTAGAAGTATAATTATTAATAATATAGGTTTGAACTAGATCAAATAAATTTTTATTAGATATTCTATTTCTAGTTTTTACATCTTTATTGAAGATTTCTTTAATGATTTCTCTAGTATATAGTTGTTTTGAACTTAAATCATCAAACTCAATTGCTTTAGGAAACCCTCCCTCAATAAGATATAAATTGAATTCTTCATAAAGATTATCACTTATTTTCTTATTGAAAAACTTTTTCATTTCTAGATATTCATAAAAATCCAAAGGATATGTTTCAAATGTTAGATATCTACCGGTTAATTTGGTTGATATTTCATCACTTAATAAATAAGAATTAGAACCAGTTAAGAAAATCGAATAGCCTTCTTCTTCATATTGTAAGATGACCTTTTCAAAACCT
The DNA here is from genome assembly GCA_947627355.1 of uncultured Bacilli bacterium. Lineage (GTDB taxonomy): Bacteria > Bacillota_I > Bacilli_A > RFN20 > CAG-631 > Caccosoma. The sequence goes on from CANQVX010000016.1 coordinate 11,613, forward strand.
TTAACATTTTGTACTTCATCAATAATTAAATAATACATATTAGAATCTTTTATTTGTTCTTCAATTCTATTTTCTAATTCTTCAGGAGTTAGAATGTTTTTATAACCTCTTTTATCAAGAGGTAAATAAATAATTCGATTATAAAGATTTCTATTTTCTAATTCTTTTATAATTGATTTTAAAATTGATGATTTACCACATCTTCTAATTCCTGTGATAACTTTAATAATATCGCTATCATAAAAAGGTCTTATTCTTGATAAATATTTTTCTCTAGGATATATTTTATCATTCATGATACCATCTTCTTTCAATATTATTATAACGTTATTTGGCGTTTAAGGGTAGTGTTTTTTGAAAATTTTAAAAAACCATACCCGTAAATGGCATTTAACGAACAATAATTACCATTCTTGTTTTAGTAAAAAATTAGCTAAATACATGATTTTGATACCTTCATCATTACCTTCATCTAAAGGATCATTAGATAACACATACTTAGGATAATTATCTTTGATGGCTTTTAAATTATCTATTTCTCTTGTTGAATCACTAGGTAATTGTCTACATACTTGAAGATAAATCTTTTCATTATTTTTAGTGGCAACAAAGTCTATTTCTTTTGTCTTATCTTTACCAACATAGACATCATAACCACGAGACTTAAGTTCAATAAAAACAATGTTTTCTAAAATTTTTGAAATTGTCATTGGATTATAACCAAACATTGAAAACTTAAGGGAAAAATCAGCAAGATAATATTTTTCATTGGTTTTTAAAACTTCTTTACCTTGGATATCATAACGATAAGCAGGATAAATTAAATAAGCCTTTTTTAAATAATTAATGTAATTATAAATGGTTTCAACATCAATTGTTCTATTTTCTGACTTCAAATATTTAACAATCGAACTAGCTGAAAAAGTTTTACTAGCATTTTCAAAGATATAACTAACTATTTTGTTAAACAAATCCAATTTGCGAATAGCATTTCGTTTAACAATATCACCAAAAATAACTGAAGTATAGATATCTTCAACAATCTTATAAGCTTGATTTTGACTATAATTACCATTAGCGATGATAGGAAAGCCCCCATATTTAATGAATTCATTAAAATAATCTTTTCCTTCTTCATAGTTATTATTAGCTTTTTTAAATTCTAGATATTCTAAATATGTTAAAGGATAGACATTAATGTTAACATAACGGCCAGTAAGATAAGTTGATATTTCACTAGACATCAACTTAGAATTACTACCAGTGATATAAATATCAACATCAAAATCAATCATTAAACTATTAACACATTTTTCCCATTCAGTTGCTTCTTGAATTTCATCAATAAAGACATAACATCTTTTATTAGTTATTTTTGCTTTGATAACTTCATATAATTCTTTACCTGTTTTAATTGATTCATAGGCATATGAATCGAGATTTAGACTGATAATGTTTTCTTTTGAGATCCCATTATCTAATAATTGATTTATAACCATTTCAAGGATTGTTGATTTACCACTTCTTCTGATACCTGTTAAGATTTTAACAATTGGTTTATCAACATAAGGCATTATTTGATTTAGATATTTTTTTCTTATAACCATAGTTTTCACCTCTTGACAATCTTATTCTAACCGAAAAACTTATTATTTTCAATCACTTTTTCGGGTTATAACCCGATAAACTTATTAATTTTGTATACTTTTTCGGTTAGAAGGCAAAATAAAACCGATGACAAGATATTTCTTTCATCGGCTTATTTTATAAATTATTCTCTAACAGGAAAATCAGAAGGATTTAATTTTGTTCCATCAAATGCTTGAATAGTATCATAAATATATGTAGCTTCTGAAGTCATATATTGATAATTTATAGCATCTTGTAAAGCATATAACATAGTTGTACTACTTGAAACAATCATTCCATTTTCAATAGTTAAAGTATCATCTCTTTGTACTTCTTCTAATTTCGTCATACTAGTATTTGCATAATAGATAAAACGATATTGCAAAGTGACGGTTCCATTTGTTGGAAAACTAATCTCTCTATAATTAGTAGTTAATGATAAACGCAAGTTTTCTTGTTCTTGCATTTCATAATAATAAATAGTTGTATCAAGTATTTGACTAATATATTCACTAACAAATCCTAAATTAAACATGGCTGTTAGATTAGCCTCGTTATTTACATAATAGGTAACAGAATTATCACCATCTTGATTTCCATAATAAGTAATTTGATATAGTCTACTAGAATCAGCAATTCCTCTTTCTCTACGTCCAGAAACATTTGTACTATCGTTAATAGTTTGACTAAATTGATTTATCAAAAAATTATCTTGATATAGTGTATAATCGCCTGTTTCTTTGATTTCCATATCAAGTCCTGAATAGTCATTAGTTTGAACTGTTTGATATGTTCTTTTAGAGACATTACCATCAAAAGCTAATAACTCTTCTTTAAATTGATTTAGAAATAAGATTGTATCTGCCGAGTTATTTATGCTAGAAGAACTACTACTTGAACTACTACTTGAATTAGTAGAATTTCCTTTACAAGACGTAAATAATAATAAAGAAAGAGTTAATACTACAAAAGATTTTTTCATGAACTAACACCATCTAAAACTTCATAACGATGAACATAATCAGTAACATTAACACTTAAAATAATTTCTTCGCCATCTAAAGTGATTTCACCACCATCATATTCATATGGAGACATAAATGTATTCATGTTTATAATGAAGTTTGAACCTTCAATTTCATAAGTGAAAGTGACAGTTTGTAAACATTCATCATTAGAATAATAAGAAATTGTTCCTTGACTTTCATTTTCAAAAGTCATCAAACTATAAGTATTTTTATCATAAATATTAGTCCATTTATAGGTATGAGTTGTCAATTTTTCAATTAATTCAGTTGTACTTAAACGATCTTTAATGTTATAAGTGATTGTTTCTTTGATATCCGTTTTTATCTTTGATTGAAATGTTACAGAAACAACCTTTTCATCGTTATTTTTTAACACTTCATATTTTAAAGATAACAAATTAGCATTTGAATTTTGTGTGTCAATTGTTACATTTAAAACAGATTCATCAGAAACGATAATTTCAATATCTTCAACTAAAGCTGCTGATGGTCTAACTGATACATTAATGTTAGTATAAGTAGTATCTGTATAGATATAACGAACTTTATTACTATTTTCGTCATAGCCTATTTCAATACCACTATAGGTATCCACATAACTAATGCTTAAAACAGCAGGAATATTTACTCTAACATCAACCTCAAATTGAACACCTGTTGCACTTTCAAGCATCAAAGTTGCTTCACCAGTTTTAAGTGTTTCAAAAACAGTTGAACTAATGGAAACTACATCAGTATTTGATGATGAAACTGGAGACATGGTTAAGTCTACAGCTTTGCTAGGTGTATAGACGCTAGCTTCAAAATGAATATAAGAATTTAATGGTAAGTTATTAACATCAACATATTCTTTGGTTCCATTAGTATATACAAACGCTTTTACTTCATCAACATCCATTAAGAAATAATCTTCAGGATTAATCAAATCAGCGACAGTTGTTGATGATACACGTTCATCATAAGAAACCACATAATGACTTTCTAATTTTTGAACATATGATTCATCATCTCTTGAGGATGTTGTTTGATATAAAGTTTTTGATTCTACTAATCTATTATTTGGTGTGATTGTTATTTCAAAACCAATTAATACTTCAGTAGTAGAGTCGTCATCATCACTATATGAATATGTAAAATTGTCGATAGAATAGACTGTTTTTTCATTTGTTTTGGTAACATCTGCTCTAGGTAAAGCAAGAGCTACATCTGGATTTCCAGTTAAATAACTTGCTATAAAGTTTCTAGTACGTAACGAAACTTGTTGTGATAATTGGCTAGCTACAGATGATTGAAGCAAATAAGTTACCCCGTTTTGAGATTCATCACCACTAGCATAAACTGGTAAGCGATAAGCACTATCTTGCCAACTAGCATTCAATGTGCCATCTTCATAATCAGTAACTTTATAAAATACTTTTTGATTATTGTATGTTTTAGTTGTATTAATCGTATAGTAATTATCAGTTACTGTTTCAGTTGTAGAATTACCAATGTATTCATATTTTTGCTTTCCTATAGCATATGAAGTTTCATCATCATAAATGGATAAAGTTTCATTTGTGGTATAAAGTCTATCTTCACCACGCATATCAGTTTCTTCAAAAACAACTTTACTAGAACTGCTTATTTCTCTTGGTAAATAATTAGTTTCAAGTAAGGTAATCAAGGAATCAAGTTCAATTTTTTCTTCAACTATAGAACTTGAAGAAGACATAGAACTTGAATTGTTGTTTTGTTTACTGCATGCTGCTAAAGCTAAAAATGGTAATAACAAGAGCAAGTTTTTCTTTTTCATTTTTGTTTAACCTCCCTTTCAAAATAAACGAGTATAAGTTAAATAAATAAAATAGAAATTATTAATAACTACCTAATTCTTCATCGGTTACAGTTGCAAAATCAAGTCTTGAATCTAAGGCAGTTAATGTCGTATTTTTCTTACTGCTACTATATTTAAATTCATAATCCAAACTTGTTTCAGTTATATTACTGAAGTCACCACCGGTATAATATTTTGATTTAGCTTCTGGATCATCCCATTGATATGTAAAGACACAGTTTTCTTTATCAAAACTCCATGTGAATGTCAACACAGCACCTTTAACTCTATCATCATAACATACATATTGGCCTGTGCCATCAGTATTAAAGTTAAAGAAGTGTGAGCCATAACCACTAACTTTTCCAAATAAAGTGTTTGTAGTTAAGAAATCATATATAGCATCGCCATCTGGTATAGTTTCAACAGTGAATTCTACTTCTACTTTTAAGTTTTCTACTGATTCAGAAGTTGCAACTAATGTACCAGTTCCATTTTCAAGACCTTTAATAGTGAAAGTTCCATCATTGTTGTTTGTGATTTCTACTTGAGCAGTTGAACCTTCTTTTAATGTAACTACTGCATCTTGAATAGCACCTAAAGGAAGAAGTTCAACTTTTAATGTATTTGTGTGATCTTTATAGATCTTTGAACCATTTACTAGACTTGCTTGAATTTTAACAGTTTCAGGAGTAACTGCTTCCATTTCAACAGATTTAATTTCTCCTAAACCATTATCAAATAAGGCATGGAATGTACCAGTCTTACTAACTACTGGTTTTCCATTAGCATTAAATTCAATAAATCCTTCTTCTTGAGAACCAACTAGATTTGGTATCATAATTGCTGGATTATTATCTCTTTGACGGAATTTAAAAGATAATGTTCCAGAATTACCAACTACATTATCAACAGCATCATATGTTGTAGAAGTTGATACTTCATCATAAGCATAAGAAGTTAGAACATCATAATCATGTAATAAATATTGTTCTACATTGGTTTTTGTAAGATTTTTACGATAGCCTCTAGTTTGTTTAACTTTAATAAACTTAGAACTATCTACTTCAGCACCATCATATGGCTTGAATTGTTCATTATCCCAATCAGCAGATTTATATGAATTTTGAACAAAGTTTGCTTCATTAACAAACCCATCGCCATCAACAACAAGAGTTAATTGAACAGTATTTCTATAATATGTACTTCTATATCTTGCTGTTACGTTGGTTGTATAAAACTTATTTGAAGCATCAACATTATTAGAAACTTCAAAGAAATTCCAACCATCATTTTCTGTTGTGTTTAAGAAACTTTCGGTTTTTTTAGCAAATGTACGATCAAGTAATTTGTTAATAAAGCCAACAGTTGTTACTTTTGTATTGGCTTCTGTTTCTACAACTTCATTTCCTTTAACTTCTTCTGTTTCATCATCAACAACTTTTAAAATTGTTCCAGATGAAGTAAAGTTCATACTAGATCCAGTACTTGAAGCTTGAGTAAATGAATATAATCTAGATACCCCCCCCACTAGACCATATTCTTCACCGGTATAAACAGAATAATTGTTTGTACTAGAATAGTAACGTTGATTAATTTTTACTACATCATTAAAGCCAACTTCACCATCAAAATGATAAGTGTTTGAACTAGATGATTCATATGTTGAATCATATGTTGCAGTAGTTAATAAAACAGATTCTTTTTCAACACTTGCTAGTAGAAGTTCATGAACATCTTCTACAGTTTCAGGTAAACTTTGAGTGTCTACATCGCTAACATTAACAATATCAGCAGAACCTAAAGACATTGTTTGAGTTGCAATTATAGCATTTTGATTTGGCATAACGAATTCATACTTATCATTAATCATAGCAATTGTCTTTTCGTTAACAGTTGCTCCAATTAATGCTAATGATTCGTCTTCTACTTCAACATTAAAAACAATTGTTTGTCCAGCTTCGTATTTACCATCTTCATCAGCTGCTGTTTCAACATTGATTGTTGTACCAGTGGCTGGTTGAAGGGTTAGTGAAAACGTTTTAAGTACTTCCTTAATTTCTACAGAAGTTGAAGAGGAACTATCTGTAGATGGACTACTAGTTTCACTATTTGAAACTGATGACAAAGAACTGCTACTTGTCGAAGAAACTTCTTTTTCATTACATGCTACTAAAAGCATAACCATAGCAGGTAATAATAAATACTTTTTTCTAAATTTCATGTTATCATTCCTTTCAAATATTATTTATTAATTTTATCGCAGAATTAAGTAAAAAACAATAATTATTTTTGAAAGGTTTGATAGGGGTATCAATAGATAGTATCGTAATTATATATAAGTATAGATAAATTATGGTCACTACTAAAATAAATAATTCTTAAGGCATAGATACAATCGGTATCATGACCACAATAAAAGCCAACACTATCTTTTTCTTCAAATATATAACCAGCGTCTTGTAATATTTTTAGATAGTTTTCAGCTGATTTACTTCCAGCATTAAAGATATCAATCATACAACTCTTAGCATCATCATACATAGCTGATAGTCCACGCCACAAAGAATAACTATCACTTGGAAAACTAGGAATAGTTCCTTCTAATTCTAGATATTCATTAACTAATTCCATTGGCCAATTAGGGCCAACATAATCATATTGTAGTCCTTCTGATACTGGAGTTTTTTTAGCAGTTCCGGTATCTTGATTTCCATTCAAATCAGAATATGCCCAGTCAGCATATTCTCCATCACAAGATACTACAAAAGTTGTGATTCCACTTTCACTTATAAACTCACAAGCACCTTCAAAGCCAGCATATAAGCCAACAAAATTAAATTTGATGTTTTGGACTTCTAAAGTATAATTTGCAAATATTTCAAAAGGTGTATTGATTGGAAGACTATCTAACATATTGCTATGAACATACCAAGTTCCTATCAAATTTGTGTCAAAAAGCGTGTAATCAACATTATTTGAAGTACTAGAAATAGTTGTTGAACTTGATAGTGTTGAACTTGAAGAACTGATATTTTCTACTTTTTTATTGCATGATACTAAAAATATTAAACTTGCTAACAAATATATTTTTTTCATTCTTTTTCCCTCCATTTAATACTAATCTTTGATAAACATAGTCATATATAATGGTAAACATTGATATTTAGGATTAGAACAATTGACATTGTTCATAGATAACTTAATCCCATATTCTAATTTGTTTTTTTCTACCACATTTACTAAACTTTTTGATTTAGTATTGGTACCAGGCTTTACTTCAATTGGTACTATTTTATCATCAAGGGTGACGACAAAATCAATTTCTAAACGGTCATCACGACGATAATAATAAGGTGTTAAACCATTACTTACAAGTATTTGAGCTATTACATTTTCAAACAAAGCCCCTTTAAATAATCCTATTTCTCCAGCTAGTATCTTTCCTTGGAGGTTTTTTCCTCCATACATGGCTAATAATAAACCAGTATCCATGAAATATAATTTGAAACACGACTTATCTTGATAGGCTCTTAAAGGTACATCAAAAGTTTTTAAACGATGTATTTTGTTAATTAAACCAGCATCTTCAATCCATTGAATGCTTGAATAATAGTGGCTTGATTTACCTCCAGTTTTAAGCATTTTATATTGGAATTTTTTATTATCCATGGCTAATTGGTCAGGAATTGAATTATAACATTCTCTAACTCTTTCTTTGATAACATCTGATGAATATTTAGCAATATCTTTACTATAACTATCAATAATTGATTGTTGTTTTTTAACAGCTAAACCAATGTTATTAGTTTTTACAAAGGTTTTTACAACTTCTGGCATGCCACCAACAACAATATATTGTAAAAATAGATTATTATAAATAGCATGCAATCCTTCTGGTACCATTTGTTTGTTTCTATAATATTCTTCTAGGTCACTAATATGGCTATCATTATAATTATTAGCCCATAAAAATTCTTTAAATGACAATGGTTTTAAATATAATGTTTCAACATATCCGACAGGATATGATGAGACACTATGTAAGGTAACACCAAGCATTGAACCTGAAGCAATCACATCATAATTTCCATCTTGAGCAAATGATTTTAAGGCAGTTAAGGCTCTAGGACATCTTTGAACTTCATCTAAAAATATTAAGGTCTTTTTAGGCATTATTATGTTATTAACATCATAGGCCGATAATCTTTTTAAAAGTTGAACTGTTGTTAAGTCTCCTTCAAACATCTTATAAGCACTATCATCTATTTCAAAATTAACTTCAAAAATATTATCATAATATTGTTTAGCAAATTCTCTAACTAAATAGGTCTTTCCTACTTGTCTAGGGCCATAGATAATTAATGGTTTACCATCATGATTTTGTTTCCAATCTATTAGATTTTCCATTGCTTGTCGTTTCATAAATAACACCATCCCTTAACATAATAAATGGTAGCACAACTTCAAAAAAGTGGCAACAGCTTATTAAAAATACTTCAAAAAAGTGGAATCAAGATGGTTAAAATGCTTCAAAAAAAAGGAAGGCTTGTCATTTAACAAGCCAACGAGCTATATCAACAATCTTTATTCCTTCATATAAATAGGTATCATGATGAGTTCTAGCAATAATCATTTTAGGATAAGCATCTTTTATTGCTAATAATGAACTATATTCTCTTTTAAATGTTTCAGGATTATCGAGATAATCACATACTTGAATATAAATCTTTTCATCGTTTTTTATGGCTACAAAATCGATTTCTTTTTGATATAGTTTTCCGACATATACTTCATAACCACGTCTTAATAGTTCAAGATAAACAACATTTTCTAGATTTCTACCATAATCAATTGATTTAATGCCGTTTATAGCATATTTAAAGCCAATATCAACTAAATAATATTTTTCATTATTTATTAGATATTTTTTCCCTTTTAAATCATAACGGCTAACTTTATAAAACATAAATGAATTTTCAAAATAAGAGATAAATTTTTTAACTGTTTTTCTAGTTATTTTACATTTATCATGATTTAAAACATTACAAATATTATTAGGTGATAATAAATTCCCGATGTTATCTAACATGAATCTACTAACTTTATCTAATTCATTTTTATTTCTAATCTTATATTTATCAACTAAATCTCTTAATAAAATTATTTTATAAACATCACTAAGATAACTTAATTTGTCCTTATTATCATTAAATGTTAATACTCCTGGCATACCACCGGTTTTTAAATATTCATCTAGCATTTGTTCAAAGTTATCTTCTTTTTGATAATATTGTAAATATTCTTTATAAGAAAAAGGAAATACTTCAACTGATATAACTCTACCTGTAAATAAAGTGGCTAAATCACTGCTTAATAAGAAAGCATTAGAACCAGTAATATAGATATCAAATAGATTCTTAGCATGTAAACTGTTAATACACAATTCAAATTTATTACATAATTGGACTTCATCAATTAAAAGCACATTATGTTTATCTTTTAAATAATTAGCCATGACATATTTATGTAATTCATGATAATCTAATAAATATTCATTATCTAAATCTTGAAGGTCAATATCAATGATATTTACATTATTATCATTATCTATAAGATATTCTTTAAATTGTTTTAGTAAGATAGATTTACCACATCTTCTAACCCCTGTGATCACTTTGATATCTGGAGTATTTTGTAGTCTTATTAGTTTATCTAGATATTGATTTCTTGTAATGAATTTCATTTCTATTCCCACTTTCTTAATTTTTTTTATTTTTCGGTAATAATATCTTAACACAATCTTTTAAACACTTTCAAGACTTATTTGATTCCAAAAGTTTTTCGGTTTGAAACCAAAAAAGTATATATAATTTACTAAGTTTTTCGGTTTGAAACCTTGAAGCTATTTTTGTTATGTGGCATAATAAATATTTGAAAGGTAGGTCTTATTATGTTTAAAAATGATTTAATAGTTAGAAAAGATTATATCGATTACATTAAACCATTTATTAATGTAAACATGGTTAAAATAATTGTTGGTGTTAGACGAAGTGGTAAATCTTATATTTTAGATATGATAGGTGATGAACTATTAAAAAATGGAATTGACCATAAACATATCATTTATCGCTTATTTACTAGTGTTGAAGTAGATGATGGTTATTCTAAAAAAGATATGTTTAATGAACTTAAAAAGCAAATGAAAGATAATAAAAAATACTATCTTTTACTAGACGAAGTACAAGAAGTTAAAGAATGGGAACAAGCAATAAACTCTTTATTTGAAACTTGTAATGTTGATATATATGTAACTGGTAGTAATTCTAAACTTACAAGTGATCATATTTCTTCCTATCTTTCTGGACGTTATATTTTGATACCTTGCTATACTCTTTCATTTAAAGAATATTTACAATTTAAAAATATTGAAAACAGTGACCTAGATGAAGCTTATAAAGAATATGCTAGATTTGGTGGTTTTCCTTTAATTGCTACTTCCAAGTTAAATCTTCAAAAAGCTTATCAAGTTGTAGATGATATCTATCACTCGATAATAACTAAAGATGTGTTAAGCAATCATTCAATCAAAGATGTTGAAAAGTTTAATAGAATTGTTAAGTATTTAATGGACAACATGGGTAAGACATTTTCAGCAAATTCAATTGCTAAATACTTAAAAGCACAACAAAGAGAAATATCAACTGAATCAGTCTATAACTACATCACTTGGCTCAAAGATTCATTTATAATCTATGAATGTAATAGATATGATTTACAAGGTAAATCGATACTAAAAACTCAAGAAAAATATTATCTTAGTGATATTTCACTTCGTTATGCGATATTTGGTTATAATAAGAAAATGGATGATTCAATACTTGAAAACATCATCTATCTTGAACTTAAAAGGCGAGGATATGACGTTTTTGTCGGTAAAAACGGCGATAAAGAAATTGATTTTCTAGCTAAACGTAGAGATGAAGAAATTCAAATTCAAGCAACTGTAAGACTTCCTGATGATTCCAATCGAGAAATTGAAAACTTAAGTACTATCAATGATTTCAATCATAAATATGTAGTGACCACAAATCGAAATGATGTTCAAAACATCAATGGAATTAAAGTAGTACATATTGCAGATTTCTTATTAATGGAAAACTGGTAATAATAAAAGCATCTATCATATGGTAGGTGCTTTTTTTTCATATGTGAACTTTTTGTCGATAGAATCGAGTTTTTTTATAATTAAATCTTTTTCTTTTTCCTTGAAAAAATAGTAAAACAAGGAAAATATTAATAAAATAAGAGCGTCAAGTTAACTATCATTTGTAATTCTATATATCAAAAACATACAAGATAGTATATAGAATAACATACAAGTTGTGGCATTTTAATTCTTCTTATGATACAATATTTTTAAAGATTAATAGGAGGTCTAAAATGGATAAATATGTTCTACCATTTGATATAACTAATGAGATGTTTGATATATCTACAAAGATTATGGAAAGCCTAGGAAAACTAGCAAATGTTAATGAATTTAAAAAGTTACCTAGACTTAGAAAAGTATCAAGAATTAAAAGCATTCATTCTTCTTTAGCCATCGAAAATAACACCTTATCAATTGAACAAGTTACTGATATTTTAAATGGAAAAAGAGTTATAGGTCCTAGTAAAGATATCATTGCTGTTAAAAATGCTTTTGAAGCCTATAGCAAACTAGATTCAATAAATCCTTATGATTTAAAAGATATGTTAAAAATCCATGAAATAATGATGAAAGATTTAATAAATGAAGTTGGCAGGTTACGTTCTAGTAATGTTGGAGTATTTGATGAACAAGGAAATGTAATTCATGCTGCTCCACCAGCTAAAATGGTAAGCATTCTTATTAATCAATTATTTGATTGGCTTAAAAATGATCCAGTTCAAATGCTTATTAAATCTAGTATTTTTCACTATGAATTTGAATTTATTCATCCATTTTGTGATGGTAATGGAAGAATAGGGCGTCTTTGGCAAACTGCTCTTCTTGCTTCTTGGAAGCCTATTTTCAAATATATTCCTATTGAAAGCGTTATTAGTAGTAATCAAGAAGAATACTATAAAGCCATTTCACAATCAACCAAAGATGGTAAATCAAATGCTTTTATTCTATTTATGCTGAATGTGATTAATAAAGCTATCGAAGATATATTAGCTGAATCAGCAAATCACTTAAACCATCTAAACATTCAAATAAATAAACTTATGCAAGTGATGGAAACCTATCCTCAATCAGCCAAAATGATTATGGATAGACTTAAACTGAAATCTAGAATATCATTTAGAAAGAATTATTTGATTCCTGCTTTAGAAGCAGGCTTAATAGCTATGACTATTCCAGATAAACCAACAAGTAAAAGTCAAATGTATTATAAGATATAAAGTAGACAAACAAACAATCCCCTAAAGGATTGTTTCCTTTTAATTATTTTATTTGTCTACTTTAGAGGTATCATATCAATATAGTTTCTTTTTTATGTTAATTTTTTGCGGGAATACGCATTTTTTTAACATATAAACGATTTATTTTTAAATATTTTGTGTATTAAATCGAATTTTTGACATCACTTTTTCAAAAATAGTTATCATTTTTTTATATATTTTATAGTTTTTATGTTAATTTTTTGCGGGAATACGCATTTTTTTAACATATAAACGCTTTATTTCTAAATGTTTTGTGAATTAAATCGAATTTTTGACATCACTTTTTCAAAAATAGTTATCATTTTTTTATATATTTTATAGTTTTTATGTTAATTTTTTGCGGGTTTCCGCATTTTTTTAACATTAAAAAGAATAAATATGAGATTTGTTTTTTTTGATTTTGTCTTTTTTTATGAACTTTAAGCGTTTTTTTAAAAACACAAATTTATTCCTGCGATAGAAATGCGTTGTTTCCTCCACAAACAAAAATTTTATTTCTAATTATAAGATTAAATCTAGAAATTATCTAATACATGCTTTAGAATCAGGCTTAATAGCTATGACTATTCCAGATAAACCAACAAGTAAAAGTCAAATGTATTATAAGATATTAAAAAAATCCCCTAAGGGATTAATGAAACAAATGTATGTTTTCATTTAGAATTTTTGCGTTTTACCGAGTTTTCACGAAATGACAAGAAAAATCTATTTAATAAAGCCATCTTTTGGTGTCCAATAAACTTCAAGATAATCACCTGTTATTGTATAAACATCAATGGTTTCGTGATTTTCATCAAAAAACTCTACTTCAAAATCATTTTCAGTATATTTTAGTACAATTGTACCGGTTGTACCAACCTTTAAATCTTCAAAAGGTTTAATTAATCTTACACATTCTAATTCTTCCATATTTTTCTCTCTCCTTTTCTATTTTATTAATTAATAAAATATTTCTTCTTCATCTAATTCAGAAATTATTTCAACAACTGTTTTATCAATTAGTACATATTCATTTAATTCTTCAATGGTTTCAAACTTAACATTCCATTTATATTCATTTGCTAAAATGAAATATGTTTTTCCATCTACATCTCCAATAGTAATTGAATAAAAAACATCTTTATAGTTAAATTCAACATCAAAGCCATGAATTACTAAATCATTAAATTCTGTTTTATTCATATTATCTTTATCCTTTTTTATAATTCTAAGCTATTTGGATTAAGTAAGAAATCTAAAATATTTATAACCAAATAGCCTTTTTCATTATGATATGGTTCAATATTATCTTGAACAACAATTACTTTTTTAAATGAATCATTTATCTTATTTAATGATTCTTGTTCTTGAGCCATTTTAGTGGCATCAGGGATAGAATAAGCTGATTGAATATAATAACGGTTGCTGCCCTTGTTACAAACAAAATCTACTTCTAATAATTTAATAGTGTTTTGTCCATTATTATTTTTAGTATGTTTTTCAACAACACCTACATCAACATTAAAGCCACGAATAACAAGTTCATTATATAAGATGTTTTCCATAGCATGAGTTGGTTCCATTTGTCTAAAATTAAGTCTAGCATTACGTAAACCAATATCATCAAAATAATATTTAAAAGGTGAACCGATATATTTTTTTCCTTTGATATCATATCTTTGAGCTTTTGATATTACAAAAGCATCAATTAGATAATCAATATAAGTTGAAATGGTATTAGCATTTGTTTTGATAGAACCAGAAACAAAACTATTAGCAAGTTTTGTAGGATTGGTTAAGGTAGCAGTATTAGATGCTAATATATCTACCAAGGTATCCATAACTACATCACCATTTAAGTTATGTCGTTCAACAATATCCTTTATATAAATATTTTTAAAAAGATTGTTTAAATATTTTATTTTTTCTTCATTGGATTTTAAAAAGATAAGCGCTGGCAAACCACCATAAATTGAATACTCACGATAACCAGTATAAGCATCTTTAGGATAAACCGACATGAATTCATTAAATGATAAAGGATGAACTCTAATTTCATCACTACGGCCTCGAAATTCTGTTAAGATATCAGAAGATAGAAATTTAGAATTGCTTCCAGTAATATAAATATCAACGTTATGTCGTTTTAAAAGACTGTTAAGAATGCCATATAGTTTTATCATATCTTTATTTTTATATTCTTCTTTGGTTATAGCAAGTTGAGCTTCATCTAGAAGAATATAAAATTTATCTTCATCATTGGTTATTCTAGATTTTAAATATTTAGAAAGATTAGAAGGATCACGATACACTTCGTTATCATCATCATCTAAAGATAAAGAAATAATATGGTCACTATTAACACCATTATTTAACAAATACTTACGAAACAATTCAAAAAGCAAATAGCTTTTACCACACCTTCTAACACCTGTGATAATTTTAACCATTCTGTTCCATTGTTTATCTATTAACTGATTTAAATAGAAATCTCTTTTTATTTCTTGCATGGTGATACCCCCCATTTAGAATTTTTGCGGTTTACCGGCTTTTTACGAAATGAGTGTATCACAATTTAAATGTTTAATCAATATTTTGAAAGAAAAATCTATTTAATAAATCCATGGTAACTTGACAAAGTAAAATATAGTTTTTTGAATCATCAACATTTTTGTACTTTCTAAAATTTTTTTAAAGATGACTATAATTTGCCTATAATGCGTATACGTCAAAATTTTACACCCACTTACAAAAAAAGTCAGCCCTAGATAACCCAAGGCTGATTTTTAATTTC
>CANQVX010000017.1 GCA_947627355.1 uncultured Bacilli bacterium
GTGTAGGTTTTAGACTTTTGAGTTGAAATGTTGCTTTTTTTGTACAACAATACCTTAAAAAGGAGTGATCAATATGCATTATGGTTATGTAAGAGTGAGCACAGTTCAACAACATATCGATAGGCAAGTAGAAGCATTATTAAATACAGGACTAAAAAAAGAAAATATTTTTATTGATTATGAATCTGGTAAAGATTTCAATCGAACTAATTATCAAAAACTAATAAAAAAGTTAAAAAAAGACGACTTAGTTATTATCAAATCTATCGATAGATTGGGTAGAGATTATAATATGATAATTGATGAATGGAGATTAATTACAAAACAAAAAGAAGCGGATATCATGGTGATTGATATGCCGCTTCTAGATACTAGAGTTGAAGGAAAGAACTTAGTGGGTAAGTTAATTAGTGATATAGTTTTGCAAGTGTTAAGTTTTGTTGCGCAAAATGAACGTGAAACACTTAAAATTAGACAAGCCGAAGGAATTAAAATGGCTAAAGCTAGAGGTGTTAAGTTTGGAAGACCTAAAATTTTACTTCCAAGTAATTATAGTGAAATAGTTATAAAATATTTAAACAAAGAGATTACAAATAAAAAAGCATGTGAACTTCTTCACATGACAAGAGGTACATTCTTTAGATATATCAAAGAATTAAATATCAGATAATTAGTGATTTTATCGATAAAATCATCGCTTTTCATATTTCATACCTATATGTTCTTTTTTAGCTTCAATAAATGGTATGCCATATGTTTTAAAACCATTCTTTTCATAAAATGGAACAGCTTGAATTTGAGAATGTAATTCAATGTTAGCTTTCTTATTGGTTTTTAAGATATCTTGAATCACTTTTTGTAATAATAATGAACCATAGTTATTATTACGATATTTACTAAGAATAGCTAATCTACTAATTAAATAATAATTAGGTAACTTTAAGACTCTACAAGTACCAGCATAATAATTATCAACAAGTAGGATATAATGAGTTGCTTCTTTATCTTTTGAATCCATTTCATCATGTGAATCAATATGTTGTTCATTACAAAATACTTCATAACGGATTTTCAATGCATTCATATATTCTTCTTCAGTTTTAACTTTTTTAATTTTAATCACTAGAATCACCAAGGTTTATTCTAACATTTTTTTATATTCAATTAAACTGATATTTAAGGAAATTAACAAAATGGCAAAATAGATGTATAAAAAGATTAATAACGATGAAATACTAGCCAGTGGACCAAGTGATTTATAGTTATTAGCAAATATTTTTACAAGTGGTGCAAATAATAAATATAATAATGATCCAGTAAATGAAAAAAATATAATGCCCTTATAAATATATTTAAATCTAATGTCTTTATAAAGACATAATTTATAGATGATATATAACATAATAAAATGAATAACAAAATAACATAAATATAAAACAAGATAATAAATAAAAACTGGTAATTTATTCGTTATGACCGGCAAAATTAACATTAATAAGATAAGTAATATACCTAAAGTTAGAATTAAAAATAATGATACTATAATAGCTCTTATTTTTAATAATATCGATGAATGTTTATTTATCTTGAATATTTGGTTTAGATACTTTATAAATCTTAAGATACCACTACTAATAATAAATAAAGAGATAATAAATATAAATGATGAATAAACAATTGAACTATTTTGTTTATAGTAAACAAAATCAATGATTTGTTTACTACTTTCAAGAGGCATGATGTTTAATAAAAAATCATGTAAAGTACTAGGTAAGATGTTAAACCAACCTAACACATGAAATAAAATAGAAAGCCCTGGAATCAAAGCAAGAATACTATAATAAGTTAAAGCTGCTACGTAAAAGAAATTAACAGGTTTTAGATATAATTCATAATATTTTTTCAGTTTTTTCATTTAATACACCTATCTTTAGTATTTGCTGTTTCATTGATAATTATTTTTACATATTATAAAGTGATGGGAGGTGTAATTATGAATTTTGGCTATCAACCTAATGCAGTTTATGGTGCTCCTTATGGTGCTTATCCTACTAATACTAATACTGGTGTAGGTATTGTTGCTATTGTATTAGTTGTGTTCTTGTTACTTATAATTTGCTGTTGTTGTTGCGGTGGCGTTAGTGGCTGTTTCAACCGCTGTGGCAATACAATGTAATATATAAAAAATTCCTTTTGTATGGTGGAATTTATTGTGCTATTATGATACTGTGGTGAGAAAGATATGATACTAAAAAAAGACATTATAACCGATAAAAATCCATTGCTTAGAAATCGTAGTGTAGATGTAACTTTTCCATTAAGTAAAGAAGATGAACAAACAATCCAAGATATGATTAAATATATAGACATGTCACAAGATAATGATCTTTCTTTAAAATATGATTTACAACCAGGAGTTGGACTTGCTGCTCCTCAAATTGGCGTTTTAAAAAAGATGTTTGTTGTTAAAGCAGAAGATGAAAAAGGAGTTTTACATCATTATGCTTTAATTAATCCAAAGCTTTTATCTCATTCAGTTCAAGATAGTTATCTTGCCTCTGGTGAAGGATGTCTATCAGTTCCTACAAGTCATGAAGGATTTGTAAAAAGACATTACAAAATAAAAATGTCTGGTTATGATTATTTAACCAAACAAGATGTAGTTATATCAGTAAAAGGCTATATTTCCATCATCATTCAACATGAATATGATCATTTATTTGGAATTTTATATTATGACCATATTGATAAGAAAAATCCATTAGTTCCAATTGAAGGAGCTATTGAAGTAGTATAGTATAAAAAAATGCTTCCCGTTTTGATTAGGAAGCATTTTTGATTATAAAGTATTAATTGTATTTTTTAATCTTTCTAGAACAACATCTTTACCTAAAAGTTCGAGAGAAACGGCTAAATCTGGACCATGCATGATACCAGTTGTAGCAATTCTAATAGGCATATATAACATCTTACCTTTAGCATTAGCTGTTTTTTGAGTTTCCTTGATACAAGCAAAGATGTTATCTTTAGTAAAGTCATCTAAGTTTACAAGTAAATTAGCAAAAACTTCTAAAGTGTTTTTAATATTAGGATCACTATGTAAAAATTCATCAGCTTCAGCTTCTATTTCAAACTTATTGTTAAAGAATAATTCTACAAGTGGAACTATTTCAGCTCCGTAACTTACTTGTTCTTGATAAGTAGCTATTAATTTTTCAATCCATTCTTTAGATTTAGATGATAAATCATATGCTTTTTCAAGATGAGGCATGCATAGTTTAACAAATTCTTCTAATGGTAATTCTTTGATATAACGATTGTTAACCCAAGCTAATTTAGCTTTATCAAACATTGATGGAGATTTAGATAATCTAGTTTCTGAAAATGCTTCAATAAGACTATCTTTATCAAATATTTCTTGTTCACCTTCAGGTGACCAACCTAGTAGGGCCATGAAGTTAAACATAGCTTGAGGTAAGTAACCTAATTCTTCATATTGAGACATGAATTGTAAGACATTAGCGTCTCTTTTAGATAACTTTTTATGGTTTTCATTAACAATTAGAGTCATGTGACCAAACTTTGGAACTTCCCAACCAAACATCTTATAAAGCATGATTTGTTTTGGTGTGTTTGATAGATGTTCTTCACCACGGAAAACATGAGTGATATCCATAGTATGATCATCAATTACAACAGCATAGTTATAAGTAGGAATACCATTTGCTTTAACTAATACCCAGTCACCGATATCTTTAGATTCAAATGAAACATGACCTCTAATCATATCATCAAATTCATAAACTTCATTATCAGGTACTTTAATTCTAATAGTATAAGGTAAACCTTGTTTTTCTTTTTCAGCCACTTCTTCAGGAGTTAGATATAAACATTTACGATTATAACGAGGAGCCATTCCTTCGCTTTCTTGTCTTTGATGTTCTACTTCTAATTCTTCAGGAGTACAAAAACATTTATAAGCATAACCTTTTTCAAGTAACCAATTAGTATATTTTTGATAGATATCTAATCTTTCCATTTGACGATATGGAGCATATTTAGGATTAGGATGTTGTGGTGATTCATCAGGAATGATGCCTAACCAATTAAGGTATTTTAGTTGTGATTCTTCGCCACCTTCAACATTTCTTGCAACATCAGTATCTTCAATTCTTAAAATAAAATCGCCATGATAATGTTTAGCAAATAAATAATTAAATAATGCTGTTCTAGCATTTCCGATATGTAAATGTCCAGTAGGACTTGGAGCATATCTAACTCTTACTTTTTCCATGATTAATCCTTCTTTCTTAATAATACAATTGCTTCAGCTAAAGCACCTTGTTTAGTTCCAATAAAGCCAATACCTTCACTACAAGTTGCTTTGATATTAATGTTTTCTTTTTTAGTATGTAAGATAGTTGCAATGTTTTCTTGCATCTTATCGATATATGGAGCCATCTTAGGCTCTTCAATGATGATTAAGGAATCAACATTGTTGATTTCATAGCCTAAATCATTCATTTTAGTAAAGACCATTTCAAGTATTTTTGTTGAAGCGATATCTTGATACTTTTTATCATTATCTGAAAAATGATAACCTAGATCTCTTAGATTTAAAGCACCTAAGATTGCTTCGGCTATAGCATGAATTAAGATGTCAGCATCAGAATGGCCTAGTAATCCTTTACTATAAGGAATCTTAACTCCACCAATAACTAAGTCACGGTCTTCAACTAATCTATGAATATCTGTTGATTTTCCAATGCGATACATTATTTATTCTCCTTGATAGGATATGGTACAGGTTGTAAACGACTACTAAACATTTCGTGTCTTCCAACTTTAGCCATGTTAACTCCATCAATTTTAACACAGTCACCAGTAAATGAAGTGGTAACTTTAAGTAAACTACTACCAACACCATAAAAATCAACAGGCGCATTTTCTTTAGTAAACAATTTACATTTTTCTTCATTGAAACCACTTGAAACAACGATTTTAACATGATTATAACCACGTTCATCTAAAGCTTTTCTAAGTGCTTTTATTAAAGTTACATTGACTCCATGAGTTTCAACATTAGGATCAGTGATTTTAACTCTTTCAAAATATTTATCTTCTAATGCTTTTGAGGTATCAACTCGAACAGCATATAGTTTTTCTTTAAAATAATCAGCAACCTTTAAAGTATCAGTGATAACATCGTTATTAGAATCAACTAAGACAATTAGGTTTTCATTAGGATACTTATTGTGATAAGCCTTAGCGGCTTCTAATAAATCCATCTTAAACATAACAATCAAGGCATGAGGCATTGTACCCATTCCTTTATAACCTGTCCATTCTCCCATAGCATCGGTACAAAACGAACGAATACCACCTATATAAGCAGCATAGCCATCACCAGGATGATTTTTAGGATCATCATCACGATCACCAAAGAATATTACATTAGCATTACCTGCTGCTTCAATAATTCTTTTACAGTTACTTGCTACTGATGTACGTCTAGCAAGAATTCCATCAATTGGACCTTCTAAAAAGCCAAAATCTTGATAACGGCCACTAATCTTTAAAACAGGTTCTAATGGTTCAATGACATCACCATCGTTTAAAGCCTCGATTTTTAAATCTTGAGGATTCTTAGCATAGGTATGAATTAAAGCAATAGCCTCATCAATACCACATAAAACAGAATGTCTTCTTTGGAAAAATTGCATAGTGACAGTGTTATCAGGATGATATTCTTTTATGATTTCTTCGGTTTTTAAAAAATAAGCCGCACTAAAAAAGCCCTCGCCATATCTTTTATCTAACTTGAAGGTTTTATTAGTTAACCTAGCTAATTTCTTTTGTTGTTTGAGTTCAAATTCTAACATAAGCATGCCCCTTTATAACATTTTAGATATTACAAATATCTAAACCGCTATATATTATAATCCATTTGCTATAAAATTTCACTATCTTGTTTATGAAAGCATTGAAATACTAGCCAAGTTAAAAGACATAAGATAGTTAAAACAACCAAAATTAATAAATAAATGAAAATATTAGATGAATATTCTAACTTGAATAGATAAAAATGATTCAAATAGAAATATAAAAATAATAGCAAAAATATCGATAGAATCAGTGATTTAATAAATAATATACCAAACTCTAAGAAACTTATTTTAAAAATGTTAGTCTTATTTATACCTTGATAATATAAGACCTCACGATTCTTTTTCTTTTTAATGTAGTTAGTATGTAATAGTTGAATGACACAAATAATAGCAATGCCAACAATAATAAATGAATAATTAAAGATGTTTTGATATAAAGTTTTGATTGAGACAATCATTTGACTGAATGATTGGATTTTTAAACAATTAATGTTTTTATTGTTTTTAAAATTGCTTTTATAACTTTTTGCTATTACGATACCGCTATAAATATTGGTTGTTTCATTTTGATAAAACTGTCGAAGGAATCGTGAATTTGCATAAATTATAAGACTATTATCTTCACTTTTTATAATGTTTTTTACTTGATAAGTATATTCTTTATCATTTTCAATTAAAGTTATGTAATGTGTCTTTTTAATGTTTATTAGATTAGCTATAGCACTTGAAATGACTATTTCATTATCATCTAATTTATTTTCATAATATTGAAGCCTTATATAATCTGATTTTTCTAGTTTATAATTGTTTTTAAGACTTTTTATTTCTTTGATATTAAATAGAAACATCATTCCTGATTCATCAACATATAAGTCTTCATTATTGGCTAGAAAATAATCTTCAATTTGATTTTTATTTGCTATATAAAAAGTTAAAAAATCTTGATAACTAATTCTAGCCTTATTGATGTTTTTATAATAAATAAGGGAATCTTGTAATATAAATTGATAATTTAAATATCTTTTATCATTTAATAACGAGGCATGTATTTCTTTTGCATATCTACTATAAATGTATTGATTGGTTTCAGTTGGTAGTTTTAAATCAATTAACAATGGTTTTAAAAAATCAATGTTATTTGAATACAATACATATTGATTTTGATAATTGTATTCAAGGTTATAAGTGTTAAGTTTATAAGTTTTATCTAATAATTTAAGTTCTATAACATTTTCAAATTCATAAGGTATTTTATTTTGATAATTAATCGGTAAACTGATTAAAAAATTAACATCTTTGATAAACTTGTTTTCAAAAACAAAGTCAATGATATCAATTTCAACATCATTTATTTTAAGATCAGTAATGTTCTTTTTTAAATAATTCTTGGTCTCACTAGTCAAGGTATCATAAAAATAATATTCTTTATCAAAATTAATGTTTATTTTATTACTTGATGTTTCTTTGTTATTAGAGCTTATATAGTAACTGTTAGGTGTTTGATAGTTTTTAAGTTCAGTGGCAGCGATAAAATCAACAAAATCACGAATAAGAAAACCAAAACCTAAACCAACTAAACCAATCACCATTAACCATAAACAAAACTTTTTAAGTCTTTTATTAGTTGCCATTGCTTTTTTATTTAATTGATAACATTGTTTTGATGACAATGTTTGCTTTAAGGTATAACTATTATCGCTTAATTGTTTTGAATTAGTCTGATAATTATTTAAATCAATGATTTCATCACAATAATTATAAATATCATCAAGATTATGACTAACAATGATGGTTATCATATCTTTGTTATGATTTTTAATGTATTCATAGAATGTTTTAGTAAGATTTTTATCTAAGTTACTAGTTGGTTCATCACATAATAAGATTTTAGGTTTTTTTAATAACTCTCGAATGATGCAAACCCTTTGTTTTTCACCACCTGATAATAGATTACAAGGTGTATCTATTTTATCTTGTAGTTTGAATAATTTTAAAAGAGCATAGAATTCTTTCTCGTTATTTTTATGATTCAAGATGTTACTTAAAAAACAATTTTCTTTGACTGATAGTTTTTCAATCAATTTGAAATCTTGATAGATAAAAGCTACGTTTTTAATAAAAAAGCCGTTTGTATCGGTAATTTTAACATTGTTAAAATAAATATTGCCATGATAATTTAAATCTAAATTAGCAATCATTTTAAGTAATGTTGTTTTACCAGTTCCGGTTTTTCCTATAAGGCCATAAATATTGTTTTCTTTAAACTGGTAATTTAATTTAGAAAACAAGGTTAAATCATTAAATTTCTTAGTTAAATTTTTGATTTCTAACATGCTTCATCCTCCTTTAAAAATGTAATCAATTGTTTCTTTTCAAAATAAAAGATAACAAAATATAAAATAAACAAATATTCAAGTAAGAGGATTAAAAGACTAAAAAGCATGAATCTATCGATAAATTTAAAGATAATAAAACAAATAAAACTAAATAAAATGGCAATAAATATTTCAAGATAATAAATAAAATAACATTCTAAATAACTAGCTCCATTATCTAAATACAAGGCAATCTTTTTGAAGTTTTTATAAAGCAGTGATGTAAATAATAAAAAGGTTATAAGTAATGAACCAATGACACAAAACATTAAAAAGAAATCAACTAAACCTTTACTTGAATCAAATAACAATAAGTTAGCATATAAATCAAGTAAAGCATCTGAATAAAAATAACTATCATTAGCATTAAATTTCATAGCCAAAGGATTATTATTAAACAATTCATGATTTTTATTATTTGAATAGAACTGATATAACGAATCATTGATAAAATATAAATAATCATTGTTTTGATTATTTAACAAATAATCATAAAATGATTCATTATCAAGTTTGATATCCATTAATAAATTCTTGAAATAATCATAATTATAATAAATATAAGGTTTATTAAACATGCCTGCTTCTTTTATCTTTTTGACATCATTGTATTCATATTCAAAACTATAGTACTTATCTTTTATCCATTGCTTATATTTTATTATCAGTTTATCGCTTTTAATTGAATTAGAGAAAATAAAGTCTTGATTAATAGCAAAGATAGCATCCATATCTTTCATTGGTTTAAAACTATAACTAGTTAGTAATGATTTATCGTTATAAAGACTAATGTCTTTAAAAAATAAATCTAAGGAGACATCTAGTTTTAAATTAGATATCTTATCTTCTTTATAATTTTTAATGGTTAAAACATTTTGATCATAATATTGATTTAAAACTGTTTGAATTTGATTAAGATAATTATTGTTAAAAGTAAGCCTGAAATATAATGAAAGGCAGGTTAAAATGGTAGTCATTATTAAAACAATTAAACTAATAGGATGTTTTATAAATGACTTTAGTTCTTTGTTATAGATATGATATGTCTTTTCTTTTCTAACATTTTTTATTTCTTTGTTTGTTTCTATTTTTTCTTGTTTTATTAGACTGATATGTTTATTTTCAATTTGATAGACTGTTGTAGCATAAGGTAGCATTAATTCCTTTTGATGAGTGATAAATAAGATAGTTTTATTAGCTAGATTAGTAAATAAGAAATCTAAGACATCTCGTGCGGTATTTAAATCAAGAGCACTAGTTATTTCATCAAATAGATATAAGTTAGCATTGCTAAGATAGGCTTTGATAATAGCTACTTTTTGTCTTTGACCGCCAGATAGATATTTAACTTTCTTATCTTTCATTTCATAGAAGTTAGTTTGTTTTAGTATTTCAATAATTTTATTTTGTTTATAAAACAAATCTAAGTTTTCATATATTGTTAGTTCTTCAAATAAATCAAGAGATTGACTAACATGACATATTTCATATCTTTTGTAATTTACTTTTTCTTTACTAGAATAATTAAAGATGTTTTTTTCAAGATAAAAAATATTTCCTTTGGTTGGTTTTAAATTATTAAGGATACAATTAAAAAGAGTGCTTTTACCACTACCAGAATCACCAATGATAGCAACTTTTTCACCTTGTTTAATCTTAATATTTACATTTTTAAGAACATCTTGCTTTTTAAACGATATTGATAAGTTTTTGATTTCTAACATAAATTCCCCACCAGTATTATTATAGAAAGCAAATTTAAAAATGACCTTTTTTAGAATAAAAAAATTCTTTTTTCAAAGAATTTTAGTCTGGTTTTTCCTGGGTTAAATTATGTTTTAAATTTTTTTCGAAATTAGCACGTGTTAACATGATAACATTGCCACAACTTTGACATTTTATTTTGATATCAGCACCCATTCTAACAATTTTAAAAATGTTAGTTCGTTCTTTACATGGGTGAGCTTTTTTCATGACAACTAAGTCATTTAAATCATAAGGTATCTTAGTCATGATGCTTTAGTTGGTAAGCTTTTAAAAGATTTTCCATTAATAATAAATTAGTCATAACCCCAACTCCTCCTGGCACTGGACTATAAGCCCTAGCATATTCATAACAATCTCTATCAACATCACCGCATAACTTATTGTTGCTATCAAAATTGATGCCAATATCAATTAGAATTGTTTTTCTAGTTATTTGTTCTTTTTTGATAAAGTTTGCTTTTCCAACACAGACAAAAATGATATCGGCTTTCTTAGTTAACTTATCTAGGTTAGTTGTTTTTGAATGAGCAATGGTAACTGTTGCATTTTTATTTAATAACATTAAAGCTAAAGGTTTTCCAACATTGATACTACGACCAATAACTAGGACATTTTTGCTTGCTAATGAAATGTTATAAAATTCAGCAAGTTTAATAGCAGCTGCTGGTGTACAAGGATAGAAACAATCTTGATTGTTTAAAATTTTTCCAAGATTTTTAAAAGTATAACCATCGATATCTTTATTGCCATCAATTAATGATAAAATTTTAACTTCATCAAAGCGATTTGGAAGAGGCCTATCAATCATAATTCCGTCGATAGAAACGTCATTATTTAAAGAAATAACCAAATTTTCTAATTCGTTTGAGGTCATATTTTCATCAATAATAAATTCTTTTAAAGTAGCATTTAAACTAGCAATTATTTTCTTTCTACCTTTTAAATAAGACATGCTTGCTGGATTATTATCATGAATAATAGCAATACAAGGCTTAACTTCAAGTTTATTATATTTTGCTTCTAAATCTTTAAAATAAGCTTCATAAGCTTTCTTTCCATCTAATACTTTTTTCATAATATACTCCTATCTATCCTTAAAATCCCTGAATCCATCGCCAAAAACAGCATTTGTAACTTGAATAGTCATAAAAGCTGAACTATCAATTTTGTTTACAATATTCATAAGTTCATGATATTGCTTTTTAGGAATCATAACTCGGATAACCTTTTTATTTTGACCAGTGTAACCACCGGTTGCTTCAAACAAGGTGGTTCCCCTTTCAAGTTTTTCTAAGATAATTTTATTAATTTCCTCGTATCTATCGGAAATTATTTCGGCCACATAACATTTTTGGCCTGCAACTTGAGTTACTTCAACAAAGGTTGAACACATTAAAACTGATACTAAACCAACGACAACTTGATTTAAATTAAAGTTAGCAATCAAAGCAAGTAGGACTAATATTCCATCTTGAATAAAGAATAAGATTGATAACTTAATTTTGAAAAATTTGTTAATGATTAATGGAGGTACATCAAAACCACCAGTAGAACCATCAATACGATAAACTAAACCACAACCAGTACCCATACAAATACCACCTAAAGCACTATCAAGTATTGGATCTAGAGTGTTAAAAGCTTCTTGAACAGATTTAAAAATAGGTAATTTAAATAAAAATAGAAAAGCTGGGAATAAAATAGCACTGATTAAAGTTTGAATAGCAAATCTTTTCTTTAAAAAGATTGCTCCAATGATATATAAAACCCAAGTTAAGATAGTGGCAACAAATTCAAGATTAGTTTTAAATATTTGATTGATAATTAAAGTAAACCCAGATACACCACCAGTTAAAATACCATCAAAACCAGTATGTTTATAATTTAAAAAGCAAAAAGAAGCACCAGCAGCAACCATGAAATTGCTAAAAAACAAGATTAGTGCTCGTTTATAGTTGTTTTTAATAAATAGACCTACTTTATTCATTTTATCCCTCCTTTATATTTGAGTTTTCAAATAAGCAAAGATAAAATCATCTAAATCACCATTTAAAACAGCAAAGGCATTGCCGTTTTCATGATTAGTTCTATGATCTTTTACTAAAGTATAAGGACATAATACATAAGAACGAATTTGTGATCCCCATTCGTTTGCTTTTTGTTCTCCTTTTAATGAGGCAATTTCCATTTCTTTTTCTTTTAATTTAATGGCATTTAATTTTGATTTCAACATCATCATACACATTTCTTTGTTTTGAATTTGTGATCTTTGCGACTGACAAGAAACAACAATATTAGTTGGTAAATGTGTGATTCTAACGGCAGAATCGGTCTTATTGATGTGTTGACCACCAGCACCACTAGCCCGATATGTATCGATTCTTAGTTCTTCATCTTTGATTTGAATATCGATGTCATCATCATATTCAGGACTTACTTCAATTGAAGCAAAAGAAGTGTGTCTTCTTTTATTAGCATCAAATGGTGAAATACGAACTAAACGATGAACACCTGTTTCACCTTTCAAATAACCATAAGCAAGAGGACCAGAAATTAGAATGCTAGCATATTTTATACCAGCTTCATCACCCATTTCATGATCTAATATTTCTACTTTATAGCCTTTTTGTTGAGCCCATTTGCAATACATGTTGTATAGCATACTTGCCCAGTCTTGACTTTCAGTTCCACCAGCACCTGGATGGAATTCTAAAATAGCATTATGAGAATCATATTTATCAGTTAATAAAATTTTGATTTCAAAACTATCAAACATTGAACATGTTTCTTTATATTCAATTGCTAATAATTCAAATAATTCATCGGCTTGATTAAAATCATTAGCAATTGTTTTAAGTTCGGTTGCTAAATCATTTAGTTTATTAAATAAAACATTATAAGCCTCAACGATTTCTTTTAAAGAATTCATTCTAGCTATCGTATTTTTTGAATTTTGTTTATCTTTCCAAAAGTTTTCTTCTAATGTTTGTTTTTCTAAAGTTTTAATTTCGTTTATTTTAGAAGGTATGTCAAAGTGAATCACCGAGTAGTTTTAAACGACTACTCATGTGATTTACATTATTTTTCATTTCATAAATATCAGCCATTTTATCACCTATTGATTGTCGGTTTCTTCTTCTTTTACTGGTGTATTAATTGTTACTTGAACTCTTAAAGTATATAAGATAACTTCAGTAGCAATCTTATCCATCATCTTTTGAAACATTTCATAACCTTCGTTTTGATAAGTAACTAATGGGTTAACATTAGCATATCCACGTAAATGAATACCATCTCTTAATTTAGTCATTTGGTCAATATGATTTGGCCAGTTGCTATCAAGACAACGTAAGATAATAGTCTTTAATATAGCATTGTAATGATCAAGGCCCCATTCATTTTTACGGGCTTCAGCATTTTGCATTAATATTTCTTTAGTTTTTAAAGCAATTTGCATAGTATTTTCAAGACCATAGAAGTCTTCTTCTTTAATTTGATAATTCATGCTTAGATATTTAACATGCATATTTTCAATTAAACGTTTAATGTTAACCACGACTTCTTTATCAATAATATCTGAACTATTATTAATTAAATCTTCAGTAGCTGTTTTAAAGAAACCATCTAGAATGTCATAACATTCATCAGTTGCTAAAACGGTATCTCTTAAAGCATAAATCTTTTCTCTTTGTTGACTTAAAACATTATCATATTCAAGTAAGTTCTTACGAGCATCGTAGTTAGCCCCTTCAACTTTCTTTTGAGCTGAAGCAATTGCACTAGACATTAAACTAAATTGAATAGGATCTGTTGATTTTCCAAACATTTTTTGATATCTTTCAGCACCAAATCTTTTCATCAAATCATCTTCAAGAGAGATATAGAAACGTGAAAAGCCTGGATCACCTTGTCTTCCAGAACGACCTCTTAATTGGTTATCGATACGACGTGATTCATGTCTTTCACTACCAATAACAGCAAGTCCTCCTAATTCTTTAACACCCTCACCTAATTTAATATCGGTACCACGACCAGCCATGTTAGTAGCAATTGTTAAAGCACCAACTTGACCAGCTTTTGCAATGATTTCAGCTTCACGTTCATGGTTTTTAGCATTTAATACTTCAGCATGTAAACCAGCCTTTTGCATTAATTTATCAATTTCTTCACTGGTTTCAACCGCA
The DNA here is from genome assembly GCA_947627355.1 of uncultured Bacilli bacterium. Taxonomy (GTDB): domain Bacteria; phylum Bacillota_I; class Bacilli_A; order RFN20; family CAG-631; genus Caccosoma. The sequence goes on from CANQVX010000017.1 coordinate 14,215, forward strand.
ATTGTACCAATTAAAACTGGTTGACCTTTTTCGTGACGTTCTTTAACTTCTTCAATTAACGCCTTGAATTTTAAATCTTTAGTAGCAAAGATCATATCGTTATCATCAATTCTAATAACTGGAACATTAGTAGGAATTTCAATAACTCTCATGTTATAAGTGTTTAAGAATTCTTCTTCTTCAGTTTTAGCAGTACCTGTCATACCCGCAAGTTTATTATATAAACGGAAGAAGTTTTGATAAGTAATAGTTGCTAAAGTAATTGTTTCAGGATTAATAGTAACTCTTTCTTTAGCTTCAATTGCTTGATGTAAACCATCTGAAAAAGTACGACCAGCAAGTAATCTACCTGTGAATTGGTCAACGATAATTACTTTATCATCTTTTACAACATAATCAACGTCTTTAGACATTGTATAATTTGCTTTTAAAGCTTGGTTAATACAATGAACTAAAGAAGCATTTTCTAAATCATAAAGGTTTTTAATACCAAAGACTCTTTCAGCTCTAGTAATACCTTCTTCTTTTAGAAATACTGATTTAGTTTTAATATCAACTTCATAATGAGTGCCTTCAGTTAAAGAACGAACAAAACGATTAGCAGGAACATATAAAGCAGCATTAGCTTTATTACCACCAGAAATGATAAGTGGTGTTCTAGATTCATCAATTAAAATAGAGTCGGCTTCATCAATAATAGCAAAGTTTAAACCGCGTTGAGTCTTATCTTCTAAACGACGAACCATATGGTCACGTAAATAGTCAAAGCCAAGTTCTGAGTTGGTTGTATAAGTTACATCACAAGCATATTCTTGTTTCTTTTGATATGATGACTTTTCTCTTAAGTTAATACCAACTGTTAAACCTAGAAAACGATAGATTTCACCCATCCATTCAGCGTCACGTTTAGCTAAATATTCGTTTACTGTAACAACGTGAACACCTTTACCTGTTAAGGCATTTAAATAAACAGCCATGGTAGCTGTTAATGTTTTACCTTCACCGGTTTTCATTTCAGCTATATCACCTTGATGAATTACAATTGCCCCTTCAATTTGAACAATGAATGGGAATTGACCTAAAACTCTTTGAGCGGCTTCTCTAGCAACAGCAAAAGCTTCGTTAAGAATAGAATCTAACATCTTTTGTTCTTCTTCGCCTTCTAAGCCTTGTAGTTTTTGTTTAAACTCAATAGTCTTTTGTCTTAATTCATCATCAGACATAGCTCTCATTGTATCTTTTAATGCATCGATTTGTAATGCTCTAGCTTTTAATTTCTTCAACATCTTTTTTTGAACATTAAATATTTTATTTAAAAATCCCATTTTCTAACCTCCAAATGTAACGATTCGTGTCTTGGTATGCCTCTATTATACATTTTTTTGAGCAAAATATATATAAATATTTTTATATATATTGCAACTTTTTTTAAAATCGGCTAAAAAATGCTATTCATATTTGAAAAATATGAAGCAGTATAGTAAAATAAAATCGCGTTTGAAAAAGGAGAGAGAATTATGCCATTAGTAAGTATGAAAGAAATGCTTTTAAAAGCAAAAAAAGAAAAATATGCCGTTGGTCAATTTAATATTAACAATATTGAATGGACATTAGCTATTTTAGATGAAGCACAACGATTAAATGCCCCAGTTATTTTAGGAGTTTCTGAAGGAGCCGCTAAATATATGGGTGGATATAATACAGTTGTAAACATGGTAAAAGGTTTAATGAAAGATAAAGGATATACTATTCCAGTTGCAATTCATCTAGACCATGGAAGCAGTGTTGAAGCATGTATCAAAGCTCTTGATGCTGGTTTTACTTCAGTTATGATTGATGCTTCTCATTATCCAATTGATGAAAACATTGCTATCACTAAACAAGTAGTTGAATATGCTAAAAAGACAAATGCTTCAGTTGAAGCAGAACTTGGTCGTGTAGGTGGTCAAGAAGAACATGTTGTAGCTGAAACTATGTATGCTGATAAAGATGAATGCATTCGTTTAGTAAAAGAAGCTGCTATTGATGCTTTAGCTCCAGCTTTAGGTTCTGTTCATGGCCCATATCATGGTGAACCAAAACTTGGTTTTAAAGAAATGGATGAAATCAATAAAGCAGTTCCTACTCCACTTGTATTACATGGTGGCAGTGGTATTCCTGAAGAACAAATTAAACGTGCTATCGCTTGTGGCACTTGCAAAATCAATGTTAACACTGAATGTCAACAAGAATGGACTAAAATTGTAAGAGAAGTTCTAGAAAACGATAAGAAAGTTTATGACCCTAGAAAAATTATCGGTCCTGGTAAAGAAGGAATCCGCAAAGTTGTATTTGATAAGATGACCATCTTTGGTTGCATTGATAAAGCCTAATGAATTATTACAAAAAAGAATTAGAAACAGCCATTTTTGCCGCTAAAAAGGCGCAAAATGTTATTTTAGAAGTTTATCATAAAAACTTTGAAGTTAAGCTTAAAGAAGATAAATCAGTTGTAACTGAAGCTGATTTAAAATCTAACCAACTAATTCGTAAAATACTAGCTGATACTTTTCCAACTTATAGCATTTTAAGTGAAGAAACTAATGATGATTTAACTAGATTAGATAATGATTATTGTTGGATAGTTGATCCACTTGATGGAACTAAAGATTTTGTCAATCACACTAATGAATTTTCAATTAACATCGCTTTATGTTATAAACATGAAATTGTTGTTGGTGTGATAGCTATTCCTTGTAAGAATCTAATCTATTATGCTAGTAAAGATAATGGCAGTTATAAATTAGAAGGCAATGTTTTAACTAGAATCTTTGTAAGTGATAAAAAAGATAATTTAGACTTATTAGTTAGCAATTTCTTTTTTAAAGATGAAGAACTTGAAAAGATTCCAAATCGTCAACTAATTAAAAATGTCACCCATTGTGGTAGTTCCTATAAAGCATGCAAAATTGCCGAAGGAATCGCAGATTTGAATATAAAATTTGATCCTGCTACTAAAGAATGGGATACAGCTCCTAGTGATATTATTGTAAAAGAAGCTGGTGGCATTATGTGTGATTTATATGGTGATTTAATTAACTATAATCGTAAAGATTTTGTTAATCGAAATGGCTATATAATTTGTAATGATAAAGAATTAGTTAAAAGCTTTGCTTTAAAGAAATAAAAAATAAGACATCTCAAAACGTTAATGAAATGAGATGTCTTTTATTATGTCTAAAAGTAAATAAAAACCCGCCCAATTTTGGACGGGTTAGTATCAAACCTTAAATAATTAGTTTAATTGAGTAGCTAATCTCTTTAATGCGTATTTATAAGTTTCTAATTGAGTTTCAACCATTGCAGTTGCATCAATTTGATCTTTAGCTTCTGTACTATTTCTAATACGATCACAGTTTAAACCATAAATTGCAGTTTCGATAGCTTCTTCATATTCAGGTAAACTATAATAGATTTCATCTGCTTCATTTGAAGTTTGACCAGGGTTAGCATCATATTTTTCAACTAGATAATCAGCATATGCTTTAAATTTCTTGTAAACAGTTAATGGATCATATTCAAATGATTCAGTTAGAACTAAATCTGTGTATTGAGGGAAATTATCCTTTATAGGTCTTGTATAACTGAAACGAACATCATCAAATTGACCAGGAATATAGAATTTTGCAAATTCAATAGCCCATGTAACTTTCTTTAAAGCCCAAACTTCTTCAGGGTTATCTTTTGTTCCGCCTGGAGCAGCAGAATCAAGGACCTTATCAAAATGAGTTAAAGCAGTACTATAATCAATACTATCGCCATCGCCATCTTTGATTGAACCCAAGAAAGCCCAAGTCATAACATCCATTTCACTACCACCAACAAATTTGTAGTTATCATGTCTTCCATCTTTGTGGTCAGGGTGTTCAAGAATGTTGAAACCAGTAGATGTTTCTTTGTTTGTAGCAGAATCTGCAATTCTCCATGCTTGAGAATGTTTTTCATTCATACCATTCATAGCAGTTAATTCAGCGTCATTTTTATCAGCAGCCAATGTAACGCCACTGAAATCTCTAGTATAAATAGTATACATGTTATCATTGTTTTCTTTAGTGTAATCAAAATCGCTAAAGTATGGATCAACAGGGTTTGCATAACCTACACCACCTGGATACATAGCAGCAATCTTACCTTCTGTATCAACCATGATTCTGTAGTTCCAGTGATTACCTTCATCAATAAATAGATTTTGATCTTTACATAAATCAGTATTTCTCCATGAAGCTAATCCACAAGCATTTAGTTTGAAATCTTGGAAGAAAGATTTATTTTCTTCAGCAGGGAATGTATCAGCATCTTTTACAGCTGCAGGTGGTTTAATTTTAGTATCAGTCGTGTTGTGTTGAATGATAGTAATATCACCTACGTTATTTGCAGTATTGTAGTTAACGTGATTAATTGCGTATGTTTTAGGACCTTCTGTACAATATTGAGTCCAACCTTCACCTTCGCCAACTTTACAAATACTTCTTACATTTCCATCGCCTTCAATATCAAGATATGCTTTACCTTGAGCAATTTCTTCTTCAGTATAAATACTTGGGGTAATTATTGAAGATGATGAAGAAGAACTGTTTTTAGAACTGCTAGAACTTTTTGCATCTTCTTTATTACCGCCACATGAAGACAAAGCTAGTGTAGCTATACCAGCTAAAACAACTAATAATTTTTTGTTCATATTAATTTTTCCTTTCTTTATAATTGTGGTTACAACTATTATTTTACCCTAAAAACGTTAAAAAGCAACTATTTTTTATATGAAATATAAAAAGGATTCAAATGATGTTTTTTCAAAACAATTTTTAAAATGAAAGTTTAAAAACTAAAAATCATAAAAATTATCGATAGAAAGGAACTTTTGTTTTAAATTTTAAATTGTCGATAGAAACGATAAACACATTAATAGTTGCCGATAAAAAGGGCTTTTTAAGTAATAAATAAAATAGGATTGAAACACATCAATCCTAGTTAGATTTTATTATTTATTGCTGTTATTTTGATTCATTATTGGAACATTTTTTATGCTTTCATATGATTTATTTGAAATATTTCTGTCGTCTTGAGTCAAAATTAATGGTGTTGGATCTTCATAAATTACCTTATCAGCCACATATGGGTTATATATATTAACTTGTGGTGGTGTCATATTTTGATTATAGATGTAGTTTGGATAATAATATGGATTTTGATAATAGTAAGGATAATTATAATAAGGATTATAGTTAGGTCTACTATTACCGATTGCTGCTCCAGTGACTCCACCAAGAACTAAACCACCAACAAAAGGGAATAATCGATTATCATTATGGTTTATACGATAATTGTTAAAACGCATTAAAAAACCTCCTTCTATATACAAATTATGTATATAAAATGGAGATTTTTAGGCCATTACATAATTTTTTAAGATATCTATTTAGTTTAGCAATAGGAAGTCCCATCACATTATAGTAATCACCATCAAGTTTTTTGATAAATAATGCTGCGTTATCTTGAATTCCATAACCACCAGCTTTATCAAATGGCGATTTAGTTTTAATATAATCATATATTTCTTTATCACTTAAAGGATAAAAACTTACTTTAGATACTGAATGGAATAATATTTGTTTATTCTTATATAAAATACATACTCCGGTGATAACTTGATGGACATGATTAGATAACATTTTAAGCATATCATATGCTTCTTTTTCGTCTTTTGGTTTACCTAATATGTTGTTTTCATAAACAACAATAGTATCAGCAGCTAAGATTATGTTATCTTGATATCTTTTTTGAACTTCTTTTGCTTTTTTTAAAGCAATTGTTTCAGGAATTTTAACTATTTTTATCTTAGAGTCATAATCTTCAACAATATTTGCTTCTTCAACTATAAAGTTGTTAGTTATTTTGGCTAGCAATTCTTTTCTTCTAGGTGATTTACTAGCAAGTACAATTAATTCGTTCATAAAGTTTCTTCTCTTTTATTTAAGATTACTGGAATTACAATAGGTGAACGGTTAGTCTTAATTTTAACAAAGTTACTAACTGATTCACGAATTACATTTTTGATTTGAGCAAAATTGATTTTACGTTTTTTGTTTTTCATTAAATTATATAAAACTTTATAAACTTCATTTTCAGCTTCGGTAAGTAAAGCACCATTTTCAGTAAGATAGATAAATCCTCTAGAAACAATTGATGGTCTATGTAATATTTCACTAGTTTTAGCATCAATTGGAACAACTACAGCAACTAAGCCATCATTAGATAATAATTTTCTATCAGCGATGACAGCATCATCAACGCCATCAGCTAAATAATTTAATAAAGTTGAACCATCAATATATTTAGAACTTGCTTCAATGATTCTTTTATCTTTTTTTACCGAGCCATTAGACATAACTAAGACTTCACCATTTTTTAAAATAAAGGTGTTTTCTTTTTTACAAATTCCCATTTGAATAGCTAAATCAGCATGTAATTTAAGCATTCTATATTCACCATGCACTGGCATGAAATATTTAGGACTAAATAATTTAAGCATTAGTTTTAATTCTTCTCTTTGAGCATGGCCTGAAGTATGAACACTATACAAAGCACTATTTGTAATAACATTAGCCATTTGTTTTGATAGCATGTTGATTACTTTAGTAACTGGTGATAGGTTTCCAGGAATAGGATTGGATGAAAAAACTATCGTATCACCCGGAATAATATGAATATAAGGATGGCTATTATTAGCAATTCTTGATAAAGCTGCCATTGGTTCACCTTGGCTACCAGTACATAAAATCAAAGTATCTTTTAATTCTAAGCCAGTTGGTATTCTACGTTCATTATCATTTCCATCACAAATAACATCATCATTAGAACATTGAATATAACCAAGTTGTCTACCGGCTTCAATAGCATTACGCATTGATCTTCCAAATACTAAGACAGTCCTATTATGTTTTTTAGCACTGCTTATGATTTGTTGAATTCTATGAACGTTACTTGCAAACGTTGCAACAATAACTCTACCAGGTGCATCATTTAAAATTTCGTCGATAGAAACGGCAACTTCTGTTTCACTTTTAGAATATCCTTCGACTTCAGCATTAGTTGAATCAGCAAGATATAAAGTAACTCCTTCAGCACTAGTTCCACCATTTAATTTGATTTCTTCTTTAGCAAGTTTAGTTATTTTTGCAAAGTCGATATCTTTTTTAGAAGGTGGTGTTAAATCAACTTTAAAGTCACCAGTTGTTACAATTCTTCCATTAGGTGTATCAATTATAATTCCATATGAATCAGGAATTGAATGGGTTGTTGCAAAAAAGCGAAAAGTTAAAGGACCTATTTTAATAACTGAATCATTATCTATTACTTGAATCTTTTTATTTTCACTTGACATATCTCTTTCGTTTAATTTAAGTTTAATTAAACCAGCCGATAGTTTAGAAGCATAGATAACAGGAACAGGTACAGATTGTAATAAAAATGGTATTCCACCGATATGGTCTTCATGACCATGGGTAATAAATAAAGCTTTTACTTTCTTACTATTTTTTACTAGATATGAATAATCTGGAATAATATAATCAACACCAGGGTATTCTTCGAATTCAGGGAATTTAACACCTGCATCAATGATTACTATGTTGTTTCCGTGTTCAATACAATATGTGTTTTTTCCTACTTCGTTTAAACCACCCAAAGCATAAATATAAGTTTTAAGTGACGAATTAATATCTTCATTAGTTTGTGTTATTGTTTCGTTTTTCATGTTCCTTTTTATTAATAGATGATAATCTATTATTTAACCTTCTTTCCGTTTTTTAGATAATTTGAATGCCGTATTGCATTATATCATTTTATGAAATTTAAGTAAATCCCGTTTTCAAAAATCAAGTAAGTCTTATTTAAGGCGTGTATTATAGGATTTACAATGGATTTTATATATTTTCTTTCATCTTTATTTGAAGAATAACCTAATAATATTTTGATATCATAATCCATATTCATGTTGCTAAAGCAAGCAATATCAACATGATTATTAGTTAAAATGTTTTTTAATAATCTTGCCTTTTTTTCATTCTTTTTAATGGAATAATAGATATTTGTTCCATGATAATCACCAAAAGAAAAACCAATATAAATTTTTTCTTTAACATTTATATTAAGTTTTTCTAATTGTTTTTTGATTTTGTTTAATATTTTATGTTCAAATGAATTTTTAATTGTTTGTTTATAAAAAAATGACATACACTCACCACAAGTTTCTTATTAAATTATATGGTAAGTAAATTGGTTTCTATTCGTAATTTTGTTAAGATATTTAAATTCAAATATTTATAAATAATTCTAGGAGTTAAATCAAAATAAAGATTGTGGTTTAAAAAACTTATTTGACAACCATTTAAATCTTTTTTAAAAGATGTTATATGTAAAAAATTGATATATTCACAATCATTACTACGGATTGATTTAGTGGGTTGAAATAAAATACCTTTAATTAGATAAGGAAATTTATAACCATGGATATCAGTTAGTTTATAACCATCGAATTCTTTGCATAAATATAAAACACATTTAGTCGGATTAACATTAACGTATCCAACTTTTCCATTAGAATAGTAGATGATACTACCATTAAAACTACTTTTAATGCAATCTATGTCATTTATATTCATGTTTATTCACCAAGTTAATTATAACATGATAAAAGGACTTAAAAGTTTCAAGTTTGTTTTAAAGTTTATTCATCTTCTTCTCGTGGTAGTATTTGAACTTGTATCTTTTCTACTCTAAATTCTTCCACTTCTAGTATCGTAAATAGATAATTTTCAAAAGTAAAGGTATCATTAACTTCTGGGAATTTTTCAAGCATTTCAGTAGACCAACCACCAATAGTGGTATATTCACTTTCAAAATCTTTATCATCATAATCAACTAAATCAAAGAAATCATAAATGTTCATAGCACCATCAACAATATAAGTGTTATCGTCAATCTTATGATAATCTTCTTCGATTGGATCAGTTTCGTCTAGAATATCACCAACAAGTTCTTCTAAGATATCTTCCATGGTTAAAATACCCATAGTACCACCAAATTCATCTTTAATAATAGCTAGATGACGATGGCTTTCTTTTAATTCTTTTAAGATTGATGAAATTGGTTGAGTCTTATAAACATATAAAGGTTCTGTTAGCATTTCTTTGATATTTATTTCTTTATTAGCAAGCATAGCTTTAAGTAAATGTTTAGTATTCAAAACACCAATTACATCATCAAGACTATCTTTATAAACTGGAATTCTTGAGTGATTAAAGATATTTTTATCATGAGTTAGTTTACTAACATCATCATCGATATCAAAAGCAAATACATCGACACGAGGAATCATAATTTCATGAGCAGTGGCATCAGTAAACTCAATTGCTGATTTAATTAACTCACTTTGTTTATCATCAATAAGTCCATCTTCTTCGATAGAATCGACCATTTTTAGTAATTCATCATCGGTATATGATGGTTCATTTTCTTTCTTTTCCCATAGCTTTGCTGGATAAGAAACTAACTTGTTAACAAAGAAAGTAATAGGAGTTAAGATAAATGAAATGATTTTTAAAGGAATTGCAAATATTAAAGACAAACGATAATTAAACTTAGCACCAATTGATTTAGGTAAGATTTCACCAAATGTAAGTAAAATAACTAACATACCAACTGCTGCAATAGTAGGAGCATATGGAGTATCAAACCATTCAATACATAGGGCTGTTGCAATTGATGAAGCAGCAATGTTTACTAAATTATTACCAACCAATAATGATGATAATAATTTTGGATAGTTTTCGACAAAACTATTAGCTTGAATTGCTAATTTTTCTTTGTTTTCAGCGGCTTTTTTAAGGCTTAAACGATTAACTTTAGAATAAACCATTTCAGCAGATGAAAAGAATGCAGAAAATAAAATAAGTAATACTAAACCGATAATAGCAATAATCATTTGCTATCACCACTTTTCTTAGGGATGATTGTGGTATAATCTCCCATTTCACCGACTAATTCTTCAAGTACATCGTCCATGGTAAGCATACCAATAGCATTCTTGTTTTTATCAGATACGATAGCAATATGTGTTTTCTTTTTTCTAAATTCTTCAAACACATCATCAATTTTCATATCTAGGCTTACAAAATAAGGACGGACCAAATTCTTTCTTAAAGAATAATCGTTATAGGTCATAACTTGTTTTAAATAACGACGGACATGCAAAATGCCAATAATATGATTTTCGTTATGAGAATAAACCGGAATTCTAGAATAATCAATTTCAAGTAAGAAATTTATGATATCTTTTGGATTTGTTTTGATATCAAGCATAACCATGTTTTCTTTTTTAGTATAGATTTCTTTTACTGTGATGTCACCAAAGTCAACGGCTGATTGAATAATATCGCTTTCTTCTTCTTCAATCAGGCCTTCTTCTTCAATAGAATCAATGATATCACTGAATTCATCTTCAGTTATAAGAGGTTCTTTTTTATCAACTTTTAAGATTTTATCAAGTAATTTTAGTAATCCTGTATAGATAATTGAAATTGGAAACAATAATATTTTCATGGCAAAAATAGGATAAGCACATAGCATGGCCAGCCTATCAGCCCAAACTGATGCAATATTTTTAGGTATTATTTCACCAAATATTAAAACCACAATAGTTGTAAAGATAGTAGCCATCAAAGTACCTAACGAAGTATTTCCTTTAAACAAAAAGATACCAATTACAGTTGCAATAGTAGACGCTAAAATATTCACAACATTGTTTCCAATTAAAATTGTGATTAGTGAATTATCAAATTTATCAATTAATTTTAAGGCTAATTTAGCACTTTTGCTTTTATTATCAGCTTTAACTCTAAGTTTTATTTGATTACATGATGAAAATGCGGTTTCTGAAGCACTAAAAAACGCACTGAGAAACAGTAATAAAAAAAACAATATATACAATAAAGGCCCATCCGGATCCATATTGGATATCACTCCTTCGAAATCACTTACATATATTATATGAAATTTTTAAAATAATCAAGTGTATAAAATAGTTAAAAGATTAGCACAATACATAAAGAGGTGACCGTCTTGGAAAAAGAAATAATAACACACATCAGAAAAGATAA
>CANQVX010000018.1 GCA_947627355.1 uncultured Bacilli bacterium
TCATCCTTCCATAAATATTTTTTATGATTGTCAAAAATATTATAATTGTTTTTTTATCGTATTTCAATATATAATACATTCGTATTAGAAAATATTAGTTGAGGGGCCAATTAAAATGTCATTTAAGTTGAAATCTATTTATGAACTTTTAAATATTGATTCACCTGTTGCCATGGTTATTATATCCGTGGCTTTTATGCTTTTTGCTGGCTTTTTAATGACTCGAATAACTAAACTTTTAAAATTACCAAATGTTACAGCATATATTGTTGCTGGTATCTTGATTGGTCCATTTTGTTTAAATTTAATTCCTGATAAAGTTAGTTCAGGAATGGATTTTTTAGCCGATATTGCTTTAGCTTTTATTGCTTTTTCTACCGGTGAATTCTTTAAGTTTTCGACTTTAAAGAAAAACGGAGCCAAAGTTTTAGTTATAACTATCTTTGAAGCTTTACTAGCAACTATATTAGTGTTTATTGTTACTTATTTTGTTTTAAGATTAGATTTAACATTTTCAATTGTTTTAGCTGCTCTTGCGGCGGCAACTGCTCCAGCAAGCACTATGATGACTATTCGTCAAACTGGTGCTAAAGGCGATTTTGTTGATACTTTACTTCAAGTTGTAGCTCTAGATGATGTAGTTGGTTTAGTTGCTTATAGTGTTGCTATTTCTATTGCTTTAGCTGTAAGTTCCGGTCATTTCAATGCTTGGAACGTTGCTAAACCATTATTATTAAACATTGGTGTCTTTGCTTTAGGTGGTTTATTTGGCTTTTTCATGAAACTATTGATGCCTAAGAAAAGAACAACTGATAATCGTTTAATTATTTCAATAGCTTTGATTTTCTCATTTTGTGGTATTTGTACCTTATTAGATGTTTCACCACTTCTTGGTTGTATGTCAATGGGCACAATCTATATTAATATTTCAAAAGATGATAAGTTATTTAAACAATTGAATTATTTTACACCACCAATTCTATTACTATTCTTTGTTAGATCTGGTGTTTGTTTTGATTTAAATGCTTTGTTTAAACCAATGAAAATGTCGGCAGGAACGTCATTAATTGTAATTGGTGTAGTTTACTTTATTATAAGAATTATTGGTAAATATCTAGGTGCATTTGCAGGGTGTGCTATAGTTAAAAAGGATAAAAAAGTTAGAAATTATTTAGGGCTAGCCTTAATTCCTCAAGCTGGGGTAGCAATTGGGCTTGCTGCTCTTGGTGCTAGAACCTTAGGAGGAGAAACCGGTAATGCCTTACAAACTATAATTCTTGCTTCAAGTATTCTGTATGAACTAATTGGTCCAATGTGTGCTAAATTATCGTTATTTTTATCACATTCATATGGTCAAGATGCTGTTAGCAATTTAACAATAACTGATTCAAATCCTGAAGCAGGTATTCAAAAATTATCAGTTCATGATGAATTGTTATCAGAAATTCAAAAGATTCAAAAAGAATTACCAAAAACTAAAAAACGACGTGAGCAATTATCCGAAGAAGAAGCTGCGTTTTTAGAGGCTGCAGAAGAACAATTAAGTGCAATGCAGCCAAGAAATAGAATGAAAAGATAGGAGGACAAAATATGTCAACATTTATTGATCCAATTGCTAAATTATTAGGAGACTGGTCTATTAATTTAACCGTTTGGTCTATTTTACTTAGAGTTGTATTAACCATTCTTACATCATTTATTATCGGTTATGAACGTTCTAAAAAAAGACATTCAGCCGGACTTAGAACATTTATTTTAATTTCCCTTGCCGCATGTATGGCTATGATTTTAGATATCTTTTTAATCGAAAAGTATTCTTTAATTGTTTCATTATTATCGGTTGCCACATTAATCGGTGCTGCAATGCTTAGTGGAAATTCAATTTTATTTAGTTCAAAGAAGCAAATAAAAGGACTTACAACTTCAGCTGGTTTATGGTTTTGTGCCGCCATTGGTTTAACTAGTGGTGCTGGCTTATATACCATTGCTTTGATTTTATTTGTCTTGTTGTTATTAATTCTTGCAATTTTACCTAATTTTGAAGTTTATTTAAAAAATCATTCCAACCATTTTGAAATTCATTTGGAATTAAAAAATCGTAGTGATTTACAAAACTTTGTTGCTACAATTCGTAAACTTCAATTACAAATCGATGATATTGAATTAAATCCTGCTTATATTGGTAGTGGTTTAAGTGTTTATACAATTGCTATTTCAATTAGAGATAAAGAACAAATGAAAAAATATAAAAATGCTAAAGAAATTATCAGTGCTTTAAGCACTTTAGATTACGTTGTATACATTGAAGAAATTCACTAATTAAAAGATATAATCTTTTAAAGAAAATTTTTTATACTTTTCTTTTTTGAGTTTCGTGATATACTTATATTAGTTTTTACAGACTGTGGAGGTATTTTATGGTAAAACAAATTAAAAAAATAGGAGTTTTAACCTCTGGTGGTGATGCTCCAGGCATGAATGCAGCAGTTTATGCTATTGTTAGACATGCCTTAAAAAGTGGACTTGAAGTTTATGGTATTTTAGATGGTTACAAAGGACTTGTTGAAGGAAGAATTGTTCCTTTATCATACAATGATGTTTCTGGCATTGTTAGTCGTGGTGGCACTATTTTAGGTACTGCTAGACTTCCAGAATTTGTTGATGCTGAAGTTCGTGAAGTTGGTGTTAAACAACTTAAAAAACATGACATTGATGCTGTCGTCTGTATCGGTGGCGATGGAACATATATGGGTGGTTTAAGACTATCTGAAATGGGTATTCCTTGCATTGGTGTTCCTGGAACTATCGATAACGATATTCCATCTACTGAATTTACAATTGGCTTTGATACTTGTCTTAACACAATTGTTGAATCAGTTGATCGCATTAGAGATACTGCTAACTCTCATCATCGTTGCATAATCGTAGAAGTTATGGGTCGTTTTTGTCCAGATCTTGCAATTCGTAGTAGTCTTGCTTGTGAATCAGAATATGTTGTTTATTCAAAAGACACATATGATGAACAAGAAATGCTAAGAGTTATCAAAGAAGACCAAGAAAAAGGAAAGAAAGATTTTGTTATTATCGTTGCTGAACATACAATTCCTGTTCAAGATATTCAAAAAACAATTAAAGAAAATACTGATTTAGATCCTCGTTGTACAATTCTTGGACATGTTCAACGTGGTGGAAGACCTTCAGCATTTGATAGAGTACTTGCTGTTCGTCTTGGTATTTTTGCTGTAGATTTACTACTTCAAGGAGAAGCTGGTAAATGTGTTGGTGCCTTTGGTGAAGATTTAGTTGCAACCGAAATCCTAAAAGCTAATGAATTACCTAAGAAACAAGCACAAGATGTAAAGCCTTGTGTTAAAAAAATATAATATAGAAAAGGAGAAATTTTATCTACATGCTTAACAAAACAAAGATTGTTTGTACGATTGGTTCTCAATCAGAACCAGAAGCCGTTATGGAAAAAATGCTTCTTAACGGTATGAATGCAGTGCGTCTTAACTTCGCACATGGAAACCTCGCAACCCAAAGCCGGTACGTAGTTACAGCCAAAAAACTAGCACTCATTCATGGCAAACCTTTATCAATTATGGTTGATACTAGGGGTCCAAAAGTTAGAACACATACCTTCGAAGGAGGTACTGCTTTAATTGCTAAGGGTTGCAAAGTCGTCATTAAATCTGGAACTATTGTTGGCGATAGTGGTAATTTTAGTGTTACATACGAAAATTTATATGATGATGTTAAAGTAGATGACGAAATTTTAGTAGATGATGGAAATCTAAGCCTTACAGTTAAAGAAAAAGTGGCCGAAGATCGTTCAATTGTTTGTGTATCAAATAATTCTCATTTAATTAAGGATGATTGTTCAATTAATATTCCAAATGTTTTGACAAATGTGCCTTATTTATCTGCAAGCGATCGCGCTCGTCTTGATTTTGCTATTAATCAAGAATTAGATTTCATTGATGCTTCATTTGTTAGAACAGCAAGTGATATTAAAGAAGTAAAAGATTATATTGCTTCTAAAAATGGAAACATCAAAGTTGTTGCTAAAATTGAAAACCTACAAGCTATTAAACATTTAGATGAAATCATTGAAGCAGCTGATGGTATTATCGTTGCTCGTGGTGATTTAAGTATAGAAGTTCCTTATGAAGATATTCCAGTTCTTCAAAAAAGAATTGTTAAAAGATGTAATGATGTTGGTAAATTTGTTTTAGTTGCTACTCAAATGTTAAGTTCAATGACTAGAAATCAAAAACCTAGTCGTGCTGAAGTTAGCGATGTTGCTAATGCTGTTTTAGATGGTGTTGATGCAATTGTTTTAGCAAATGAAACAGCTATTGGTCATTATCCAGTTGAATCTGTTGAAACACTAGCAAGAATTACATCTAGAATGGAAAATGAAATTTATTATAAAGGAAAAATTCAAAAAGCTTATAACAGCAGTGAAAAAACATTAAATGATGCTGTTGCTTTATCAGTTGCTGATACAGCTTTACTAGTTGATGCTAAATTAATTGTAGCCTTCAGTGAATCTGGTACAACTGCTAAAAGAATTAGTAAATTTAGACCAATTTGTCCAATTGCTGCTGTAACAAGTAATGAAAAAATTCGTCTATCATTAACATTAAATTGGGGAGTCCACCCAGTTGTTTCAAATCAACCTACATCTGAACTAGATTATGTTGCAAAAGCCTGTGAAATCGCTACTTATTATGGCGTTAAAGAAGGCGAAAACATTATTATCACTGGTGGTAATGGTGTTGGTAACACTAATTTCATGAAGGTTGTTCGTTTATGAAATATAGTATAGGGATTGATATTGGCGGTACGAATATTCGTATCGCCATTGTTAATGAAAAAGGCGAAATTATAAAAGTTATAAAAGAACCAACAAATAAAAGTAATGGTAAAGATAGTTTACTTTTACAAATCGTTAATTTGTATCATCAAATTATCGAAAATGAATCATACAAGATTGTAGGAATTGGCATTGGAGTTCCAGGACCTATTAATCCTAAAGATGGTTCAGTCTATGTTATACCTAATTTAAACATCACCGATATACCTTTAAAACAATTTGTTGAAGAAAAGACAAAACTTCCTGTTTATGTTGGAAATGATGCTAATGTTGCAGGACTTGCTGAAGCAACAGTTGGTAATGGAAAAGATTATAAGGTTGTTCAATATTTAACTTTATCTACTGGTATTGGTGGTGGACTTGTTATTAATAAAGAAATGGTTACAGGCCATTATGGCTTTGCTCAAGAAGTAGGAAGTATGGTTATCAAACGTGGTGATCGTCGTCCTAGTATCTTTAAAGCCTTTGGTTGTATTGAAGGAATAGCTTCTGGTTCAATGCTTGTAACTATTGCTGCTGATAAAGGACTTAAAGTAAATCATGCTGGTGAAATCTTCGAATTAGCCGACAAAAATAACGATATTGCTTTAAATCTTAAAAAAGAATGGATTGAAAATATGGCCGCTTTTATCGGAAGTATTGTTGCTTATATGGAACCCGATATTTTCGTTTTAGGTGGCGGTTTAATGAAGTCTAGTAAATATTTTCTTGATGAATTAATTAAAAAAGTTGATGATTATGTATTTGAATATTTAAAAGGAAAAATTAAAATTGTTGCTGCTAAATATGATCAAGACGCTGGAATCATAGGTGCAGCAATGCAAGCATTTAAATAAAGGAGGAAAGTTTATGGTTTTATTAGTTGATATTGGAAATACTAATATTTGTTTTGGTATTTATGATAACGAAAAGATTATTAATACTTTTCGCATCAAATCATTTTTAGATAAATCATTTGATGAATTTTATGTACTTATAAAACCATTTATTGAAGTTAATATTGATGATGTTATTATTTCATCAGTTGTTCCTCAAATTACCAGTGCATTTGTAAAATTAACTCAAAAATATTTCAATTTAGAGCCATTAATTGTTGGAAAAAATTTAAAAACTGGTTTAAAGATTGTTTGTGATGATCCAAAAACTGTTGGTGCTGATTTGATTTGTGATGTTATTGCTGCTGGTAATTATTATGACGAAGGATTAGTTGTTGACTTAGGTACAGCATCAAAATTCTTGTATTATAAAGATAACACATATCTAGGAGCAAGTATTGCTCCAGGTGTTGTTATTTCAACAAAAGCAATGATTTCAAATGCTGCTTTACTTCCTAACATGGAATTTATAGTACCAAGTAAAGTAATCAACACTTCTACTATTCCATGCATGCAATCAGGTGTTTTATATGGTTTTGCTAGTATGGTTGATGGAATGATTAATAAAATAAAAGAAGAAATCAAGAATCCTAATCTAAAAATTATTGCAACTGGTGGTTTAATTAAATTAATTGCTCCACTTTGCAAAGAAAAAATAGATATCATTGATCCTGATTTAGTTTTACTTGGACTTGTTAAGATTTATAAGAAAAACAAGGCATTGTAAGATGCCTTTTAAATTACTTTAAGATTATTTTTATTATTCCATTATGGAATAATAAACAAGGAGGATTTTTATGAAAAAACTTTTAATTGTAGTCGACTATCAAAATGATTTTGTAGATGGTAGTCTTGGTTTTAAAAAAGCTTTAGATATTAAGGTAAACTTAATTAATAAAATTATGAAATATCATGAAAATAAAGATGATGTTATATTTACAATGGATACTCATGATGAAGATTATCTAAATACTGTTGAAGGAAAGTATTTACCTGTAAAGCATTGTATCAAAAATACTTATGGTCATGAACTTTATCCAGAAATTAAAACGTTAGTTATGGATAGTGATAAAATATTTGAAAAAAATACGTTTCCATCGATAGATTTAGCAAATTATTTAAGAGATAAAGAATATGAAAGTATAGAACTTTGTGGTGTTGTAAGTAACATTTGTGTTCTTTCAAATGCAGTTATGGTTAAATCAGTTTTACCTAACACTAGGATATTTGTTGATAGAAAAACTATAGCAAGCAACGATGATGACTTGGAAAACAAAGCTATTGATATTTTAAGAAATCTTCATATTGAGGTAATATAATGGAAAAAAAGCAGATTAATAAAGAACTTCCTTATTATACTAAAGGAGAAGAAATATTTAATGCCGTAACTCATATTGTTGGTGGTGGCTTTGGCATTATTTTCTTTGTTGTTTCATTAGTTATGGCTATTAAGCATCATTTAGATGCTTTAGGTATCTTAAGTGTCATTGTTTATGGAACTAGTATGATAGTTTTATATACAATGAGTGCTATTTATCATTTCTTAAGAAGAAATAAAGCTAAAAGAGTTTTTCGAATATTTGATCATTGTACTATTTATTATTTGATTGTTGGAACCTATTCACCTATTTGTCTTATCTTACTTAGAGATAAATGGTGGGGAATAGTTATGTTATGTCTAGTTTGGATTTGTGCTATCATTGGTATTGTCTTTAA
The DNA here is from genome assembly GCA_947627355.1 of uncultured Bacilli bacterium. Taxonomy (GTDB): domain Bacteria; phylum Bacillota_I; class Bacilli_A; order RFN20; family CAG-631; genus Caccosoma. The sequence goes on from CANQVX010000018.1 coordinate 7,471, forward strand.
TGCCATAAACATGCATAAAAAATCCATCAAAATCTTATCTATGTTTCTATATTTTATCATGGGTTGGTGCGTTATATTCCTTGTTGTTCCTATTATAAAAATCTTACCTTTAAATGGATTTCTATTATTACTTAGTGGGGGTGTTTGTTATACTGGAGGCATATTTTTCTTTGCCTTTGGTAAAAAAGTTAGATATTTCCACAGTATCTGGCATTTATTTGTATTATTTGGCACAATATTGCAGTTTCTATCGATAATTTTATACGTTATATAATTAAAATGGAAAGAACGATTCTTTCCATTTTAATTATTTTTCAAAGATTTCTTTTAATATATCTACCATCTGTTTCATTTGATTTAGTGAAGCAAATTCATATTTACCATGACAATTAAAACCACCTGTTCCAAGGTTAGGACATAATAGACCATCATAAGATAAACGAGCGCCATCAGTTCCACCTCTAATAGGTATTAATTCATAATTAATATTTAATTTTTTATAGGCATCGTAAACAATATTTAATACTTCAGGTCTCTTTAAAATTAAATCTTTCATATTATAATATGAATCTTCAATTTTATATGAAACTATCGACAAATTATAACGTTTGTTAATAGTATTACTTGCTTCTATAATGGCATTCTTTTTAGCTTCAAGTTTAGCTAAATCATGATCTCTTAAAATATAATGCATTGTTGTTTTTTCACAATTACCATTGATATGGTCAAGATGATAAAAGCCTTCATAACCTTCAGTCTTTGCTGGAATTGCATTTTTGTCGAGTAAATCGTTAAATTCATTAGCTATTAGAATAGAATTTAACATCTTGTTTTTAGCACTTCCAGGATGAATACTGTTTCCTTGAATTGTGATAGTAGCACTAGCAGCATTAAAGTTTTCATAATTGATTTCATGGATTGATCCACCATCGATAGTATAAGCAAAATCAGCATCAAACAAAGAGTAATCAAAATTATCAGCACCATTACCGATTTCTTCATCATTAGTGAAGGCTATTGATATATTGCAATGCTTATAATCATCATGTTCTTTAATATATTTAATAAAATCCATGATAATAGCTATTCCTGCTTTATCATCAGCGCCAAGTAATGTAGTTCCATCAGTTACAATTAAATCATCACCAACAACTTCATTTAATGAATCAAACTTATCTGGATCAAGTAAAATATTCTTATCTTTATTTAAAACTATTGTTTCTCTCGAATAATTTTTAATTACTCTTGGCTTTACATTAGTTCCTGTAAAGTCTGGTGCAGTATCCATATGAGCAATTAAACCAATTTTTTTATTAGAATTATTGTTTGCTTTTATATGAGCATAGATAACACCATATTTGTCTATACAAACATCATCAACATTTAATTCTTGTAATTCTTTTACTAGTAAATTTGCTAGGTCATATTGTTTTTTAGTACTAGGTTTAGTGTTACTATTTTCATCACTTTGAGTATCGATTGTTACATATTTTAAAAATCTATCTAAAATTGTCATAAAAAGACCTTCTTTCCTTAAAAATTGTAGCATATATAGAATAAAATTTCTATTTATTCTATATAATTTCTTGATTGAAATCAAAAAAATAATTATACTAATACTAGGGGTAATTGATATGGCTAAAATTGCTTCAAACATTTTTGATTATGTTGGTAATACACCATTACTAGCTTTATCAAATTTTAATAAAAATCATAACACCAATTTATATGCCAAGGTTGAATACTATAATCCAACAGGCAGCATAAAAGATAGAGTTTGTAAAGAAATGATTGACCAAGCTTTTTTAAATAACCAATTAAAAGAAGGTTATACCATCATTGAACCTACAAGCGGAAACACTGGTATCGGGTTAGCATGTTATGGAAAAATAAAAGGCTTGAATGTTATTTTAACCATGCCTGAAAACATGAGTGTTGAAAGAGTACAATTATTAAAAGCTTATGGAGCTCAAATTGTTTTAACACCTAAAGAAAAAGGTATGCAAGGTGCAATTGATAAAGCCCATGCTCTTAATAAAGAAATCAAAAACTCCTTAATTTTAGATCAATTCAATAACTATAATAATGTTCTTGCTCATTATAAAACTACTGGTCCTGAAATTTATAAGCAACTTGAAGGTAAAATTGATTATTTTGTTGCTACTATTGGAACTGGTGGCACAATTACAGGAATTGCTAAATACTTAAAAGAAAAAAATCCGAATATAAAAATAATCGGTGTTGAACCAGCAGCCTCACCATTTTTAAGTAAAAATATTAAAGGTTCTAGTAAAATTCAAGGAATTGGTGCTGGCTTTAAACCAAGTATTCTAGACTTAACTTTAATTGATAAAATTGAAACTGTAACTGATGATGATGCTTTTATAAACACTAAACAATTAGCAACTAACGAAGGTTTATTTGTAGGTATTTCATCAGGTGCTGCAATGGCAATAGCTAGTAAAATAGCTAAAGCAAACAAAAATAAAAACGTTGTTGTTTTATTTGCTGATGGAGGGGGAAAGTATTTATCAACTTTCCTAAAAGAAAATGAAAGAGAATAGTATTTTAAATAGTCCAACAATATATTCAAAAATACCAAGCAATACAAATATTGAAAAAATTTTAAAAAACTTATTTAAAATAATTTATCCTGGTTATTTTGAAAAAATTGTTGGTGATTATTATCGATATATATTTGATTTAATGACTCAAACTAAAACACTTTTAGCAAAAGAAATCCTAAAAGTAACATCAGATGATTCAATTGTAACTGAATTCATGGATAGAATTAGTCATATTAAAAAAATGTTAGAAAACGATATTAAAGCTATGTATGATGGTGATCCAGCAGCTAATAGTTATCAAGAAATCATTCTAACATATCCAGGAATTTATGCTATCACAGTTTATCGAATTGCTCATGAATTATATTTATTAAAGGTTCCAATGATTCCTAGAATTTTATCAGAAATTGCTCATTCTAAAACTGGAATTGATATTCATCCAGGAGCAACAATTGGCAAAAATTTCTTCATAGATCATGGAACAGGTATTGTAATTGGTGAAACCACCATAATAGGTGATAATGTTAAGATTTATCAAGGTGTCACATTAGGTGCTTTATCACTTAAAAAAGGCCAAGAATTAAAAGGTGTAAAAAGACATCCAACGATAAAAAATAATGTTACTATTTATTCTGGTGCTTCCATATTTGGTGGTAACACTATCATTGGAAACAATGTCACAATCGGTAGTAATGTCTACATTACAAAATCGATTCAAGATAATCAAACGGTAATCTTAAATGAACCAGATTTGATTTTAAAAGATAAAAGAGGGGGATAATTTTATGGAAAAGACAAAAAAAATAGGAATCACAGCCGACTGTAGTTCAAATCTAGAATATGCGCCATTTAAGCATAACATCAAAATAACTAGAACTTGTATTTATTTTGATAAAGAACAATTTGTCGATGGAATCGATATAACTGCTGATGATTTTTATAAAAAATTATTAACAACTGATATTATTCCAACTACTTCAGCTCCTACTTTACAAGAAGTAGTTAAAGCTGTTGAAGAATGTAAAAAAGAAGGCTGTGACACAGTTATTCATTTTCCAATTTCATTTGGTTTAAGTACCTATGGTCAAAACTTAAAACAAAGAATTGATGACTTAGATTTAGGTGTTGATTTTCATGTAATCAATCCTAATACTGCTTGTTTAATGCAAGGTTATCAAGCTCATCTTGCTGAAATCATGGCAGCAAAAAACTATAGTATTGAAGAAATTGAACAAGAATGTCATAAATTAGATTTACAAACGAAAATCTATTTTGTTGTAGATGATTTAAAATATCTTGTTAAAAATGGTCGTTTAAGTTCATTTAAAGGCTATCTTGGTAGTTTTATGAAAATTAAACCTATCATCACTTTTAGTGAAGATGGAAAACTTATAACTAGAGAACAAGTACGAACTCAAAGAAAAGCAATTGAAAGATGTATTGAACATCTAATTGAAGAAACAAAAGATAAAAAAGATTTTGTTGTTTTAGTTGCTCATACTGGCAACTATGAAAACGCCGTTTTGATTCGTGATCATCTAAAAAAGATTGTTCCAAACGCTAAACGATATGAAATATTTGTAATCCCACCAACTGTCGGTGCTCATGTTGGTAATGGTATTTTAGGTGTTGGCTATATGGGTCTTGAAGGTATAAAAGTAGACTTATAAACCTTGATATTAGTTAGAAAGAAGACGATTTAATGTTAAAAAAGATTTCCAAGTTTATAGTCGATAAAAGATATATTCTTTTTGGCTTGTTTTTCATATTTTTAATTTTTTCACTTGTCTTTATGAGTCACACTAATGTCAATTATGACCTATCAAAATATCTATCAGAAGATACTGAAACAAGACAAGCCTTAAAAATCATGGAAGATGAGTTTAGTGCTACTAGTAGTGTCAATTTAATGATTAAAAAAACTGACACTGTTGATGAAAACAACCTAAATGAATTAGTAACTAAACTTAACAACATGGATGGTGTTACTTTAGCATCACTTGCTAAAAGTAATGACAATTATCAAATGATTAGTATCATGTTAAACACTGGTGATTATGATAAAGCAAGTCAAGAAACAGTCTTAAAGATTGAAGAACTATTAAAAGACTATACTTTTTATGTTAGTGGTGCTAGTGTTAATTCAATGACACTGGAAAATAATATTGAAAAAGAAGTAAAAATAATATTACTTGTTGCTGTTTTAATTATTTTAGCTGTGTTATTACTTACTTCTCATTCTTGGTTTGAACCAGTAATCTTTTTAATTGTCATTGGAGTATCAATATTAATCAATATGGGAACCAATTTTATCTTTGGTTCAATTTCATATATCACTCAATCGGTACAAGCAATTTTACAACTTGCTCTAGCCATGGATTATTCAATTATTTTATTACATGCTTATGAAGAAAACCTAACTAAAGGTTATGATGATAAAAAAGCGATAATTCATGCTTTGTGGCATTCACTTGTATCAATTTTTTCTAGTGCTTTAACAACAATTGCCGGCCTTTCAGCCTTAATGTTTATGAGTTTTACTATTGGTTTTGATATTGGTATGGTACTATCAAAAGGCATTTTATGTAGTATGCTTACTGTCTTTTTATTAATGCCTGGTCTAATTTTATTATGTAGAAAACCATTACTAAAACTAAAACATAAACCATTATCATTAAAAGGAAATTGGATTCATAAAGTTGTTGATGTTGCAAAGATTCCTATTAGTGTTGTCTTAATCATCTTAATTGGTGTTTGTTTTGTTTTGCAACAACATAATGATTACATCTTTGCTTATGAAACAAATTCACCACAATCAGAAAAAATAAAGAAAGAATTTGGTTCAAGTTCCCAAATGGTAATCATCTTACCACTTGCTAAAACTAGTGAAGATTATCAAAAACAAATAGAACTAGAAGAAAGACTAAAAACTATTCAAATTGATAATCAAACTATTGTTAGTGGTGTTACATCAATGTCTAATGTTCAAGATGGTATGTTAGTTCAACCAATGCCTATTGATAATTTAGTTTCAATGACTGGACTTGAAGTTGATACAATCACTATGATTTATGATTTCTTTAAGTTAGATCATGAAACTGAACTTACTTATAATGTTGTATTAACTATCGATGATTTCTTATTAAAAGCCGAAAATGAAGCTTTAACTGCTTATGATATGGCTAATACTTTACATTATGATAATTTTTTAATGGCATATGTTTATATAAAACTAAATGTTGAAAAAATAACTATCAAAGACTTTGTAAATAAGATACAAACAATAGACGAATTTGAACAACTAGAAGAACCTAAAAAGAATCTAATTATTCAAATGGATGCTTTATTTCAAAATCAAACAATGATTAATTCAATTCATGAAATAGCAAGTCAAGTAAGAACTGGTGTTAGTAATTTTAATAGTGATAAGCATTCAAGAATGGTAATAAATCTTGATATTACAGCAAGTCAAAAAGAAAAAAATAAAAAGACAATTGAACTTATAAAAAAAGAAGTTTCTAACATTTATAATGGTGAAAACCATTATTTAGCCGGTCAAAACATGGTTTCATATGATATTGAAAAAGCTTTTAAGAGTGACTTATTAAAAGTAAATTTGATTACTATTATTGCTATTTTAATCATTTTACTTATCTCTTTGAAATCATTACTTTTACCAATTATTCTTGTATTTGTCATTCAAGGAGCTATTTATATTTCCATGTCAACGTCATATATCTTTAATCAACCAATCTTTTTCATGTCATATTTGATTTGTATTTGTATCCAAATGGGAGCAACCATTGACTATGGAATCATACTTACTTCAAAATATTTGTATTCTAGAAAAGAAAAAGATAAAAATGAATCAATGAAAGATGCTATTAGAAGTGCTTTACCTACTATTTTAACATCAGGTACAATTCTTGTTGTGGCTGGTTTTATTGTATACTTTATTTCTTCTGAAATGGCTATTTCTTCCATTGGTTTGTTACTTGGAAGAGGTACTATTATTTCAATTATTTTAGTCTTATTCTTACTTCCATCATTAATTTTATTATTAGATAAACCTATTTTAAAACTAATGCTTCATAAAAAAGGCGAAAATGTTACAAAATCAATTGAAAATGAATGAAAGAAAAATTATAATTGACGTGTAAGAAACGGAAGTGATTATTATGGATGAGTTTGGGCGAAGTTGTAGCAAAAAATATACTTGTGGTCTAAATAAATCCATAATTTTTTAATAATATCTAAAATTTAATTTATTTATTCCACAAACGTGAAACAAATTCACGCTTTTTTTGCTATGTTTTCTAATCTAAAAAATAATAAAGAAAGGAAAAGATAACAATGGAAGAATTAGAATTATTTGACGAATTATCAAATCTACTAAACGATAAAAAATATCGTGCTTTTCGTGATAAGATTGTGGAATCAGAAGTGGCTGAAGTCGATATAGCCCAATTTATTGACGAAAAGCTTGAAGGTGAACAAGTTATCATTGCTTTTAGAACACTTCCAAAAACAATGGCATCTGATGTATTTTCATTTCTATCAGCTGATACTCAACAAGCAATTATCAATGCTATCACTGATAAAGAATTACAAAACATTGTTGATGACCTTTACATTGATGATGCTGTTGATATGCTAGATGAAGCTCCAGCAACAGTGGTTAGAAGAGTTCTTGAAAATGCTTCAGTTGAAACAAGAAACTTAATCAATCAATTTTTGAAATATTCTGAAGACAGTGCTGGTTCAATTATGACTGCTGAATATCTTTACATTAAAAAAGATATGACAGTCGAAGAAGCCTTAAAAAGAATTCGTAGAACTTGTAAAGATAAAGAAACATCTTATACTTGTTATGTCTTAGATAAAGATAGAGTTCTAGAAGGTGTTATTTCCATTAAAACCATTTTAATGGCTAAAGATGATGAATATATTGAAGATATCATGGATCGCAACATTGTATCAGTAACTACTGATGAAGATAAAGAACAAGTTGCTAAATTGTTTTCTAAATATGACTTATTTGCTTTACCAGTTGTTGATAAAGAAAAAAGACTTGTTGGTATCGTAACCATTGACGATGCTGTCGATGTTATCCAAGCCGAAGCTACTGAAGACTTTGAAAAAATGTCAGCCATGCTTCCTTCTGATAAGCCATATCTAGAAAGTAAAGTAACAACTTTATTTAAGAATCGTATCTTATGGTTATTCATTTTAATGATTTCTGGTATGATTACTGGAAGTTTACTTGGCCAATATGAAGCAAGTATTTCAAGCATTCCATTACTAGTTACCTTTGTTCCAATGCTAAATGATACCGGAGGTAACTGTGGTAATCAAAGTTCAACCATGGTAATTCGTGGTTTAACAACCGGTGATATCACAACTAAGGATTGGTTAAAAGTATGGTGGAAAGAATTTAGGGTAAGTTTACTAGTAGGTATTGTCTTAGTTGCTTTTAACTTTTTAAGAATTATTTTGTTTAGTAAAGTTCCTGATAATATTAATGTCTATGTTGTTGCAAGTTGTGTTTGTCTTGCTATGTTTGTAACCATTATTTTAGCTAAAAGTTTGGGTGCTATTTTACCAATTCTAGCCAAGAAACTACATCTAGATCCAGCTGTTATGGCCGCACCTTTAATTACAACTATTGTTGATGCTGCAGCAATTGTTATTTATTTTAGTTTTGTAACTCTTTTGTTATTTTAATCTGTAAATCTTTGGTAGGCTATTGCATACATTATATTAGGTGATGCAAATGGCAAACAAACTAGAAGAATTTAAAGAATTTGTAAAAGATAAACCATATTTAGCAAATCAAGTGCGAGATGGTAAAATAAGTTGGCAAACATTATATGAAACCTATGATATATTTGGAAAAGATCATGAGTTTTTTAAAATGCCTGAAGAAGAAAATAAGACACTAGATGAAAATAAATCAAGTGATGATAGGATATCAAAAATCATAAAATCACTACAAAAAATTGATACTAAAAAGATAAGTGATGGCCTTGATAATGTTAAAAAAATAGTTGGTATGATTGATGAATTAAGACCTATTAATAGTAATGCTCGTATGCCTTCAATGAGAATAAAACCATTTAGGAGATATAATGATTAATGCGAAGTGAAATAATTAATCAACTTGATACTAATATTGATTATTGGTATTATCTAAGAGAATATCCTATCTGGCATCGCATCTTATCACGTCATCCAGATAGACTAAAAGCCTTTTTTAGTGACTATAAAATAAAACGAAAGAAAAGAATGATTGATAAAATTGATGATTTAAATACTTTTATCAATCTAGCCGAAGGATTTTTAAAGAAATAGGAGAAAAAACATGGAACTAACAGAAATTTATCAAGATGTTTATGCTTTATGTGATAAAATCTATGAATCTAAAATCTATCTAGATTTAAAAACTAAAGAAAAAGCAATGCTTGATAATAAAAATCTAGCAATAAAATTCAAAGATTATAAAAATCTACAAGAGCAATATCTTATAAATAAAGATGAAACTTTATTAAAACAACTTCATGCATTAAAACTAGAAATTGATGAAAATATGTTAGTAAGAGATTATAAAAAAGCCTATTTTAATTTCACTAGAGAATTACTTGAAATAAAAAATATCATCTTTAAAGATTTAATCTCTATTGATGATATTTAATCGGATTTTAAAGTGCCTTAACACTTTAAAAAAGTAAAAGAAGAAACAACAAGAAATGTGAGGGGGAAAATTGCATCTTATTGATGCATACTTATCTTACCCAGTTAATCAAAAAATATACCAAAAAGAAGGAACTAATATGAGAATTGTTGCAGGGATTTATAAAAGTCGAACATTAAAAGCACCAAATGGTATGACAACTAGACCAACAAGTGATAAAGTTAAAGAAAGTTTGTTTAATATTTTAGGTAACCGCATTGAAAATGCTACTTGCCTTGATTTATTTGCTGGTAGTGGAAATCTAGGACTTGAAGCCATTTCAAGAGGTGCTAGTTTTTGTTATTTTGTTGATAATAATCATGAAGCATTTAGAATTATTAATGATAATATCAAAACACTAAACATTAATAACCAAACAAAAGTTTTACATTTAGATTATTTAAAAGCCTTAAAAGTCTTAGATGTTTCTTATGATATTATCTTTTTAGATCCTCCTTATCGTTATGATGTATTTAATTCTATTATGGACTATCTTATTTCAAATAATAAACTAAAAGATAAAGCCGTTATTTTTTATGAATGTGATGGAAAAAAAGAATTTGAAATAGATAAATATCTTGATATGTTTGATTATAAAGAATATCAATATGGTCAAACAAAATTATATGTTTTCTTAAAAAAATAAATAAAAACCAATGATAAAGAAAATAACACTAATTAAGCTACAAATTAATCTAGAAAAAAATAGTTGTTTGAAGCCAATATTAGTGTTTTTTAAAAATGGGAGTGCTTGAAAAAAGACACTAAAACCTGAAAAAGTAATGATAAATGTTAATATCAAATAATCAATAAATTGAACATTTGAGCTATTTAAAATTCCGATTGCAGTGCTACTAAATTCAAACATTCCTGCTATTAAATTAAGAATTTTTCCCTTAAAAAATAAACCTAAATAACTTCTAAACATGGAAAAAACAATGATTGAAAAAGAAATGCTTAGAAGCGATTGCATCACTGTTTTTGAAACATTTATGAAAGAATTAACGCTATCTTTATTACTTTCTAATAATCTATTATCTAAATCAATTCTTGTTAAGTAATTGATTTTTTTATGCCCGTTTCTAGTTATAAATAATAAAAATAAACCAGAAAAATAAACACAAAAAGTAATTAAATAAAATATATTTGGATTTATTTTGCTATTTATTTTAAACAAGGTTGATAACATAAAAGCTAGTGATGGAAAAAAGATATATTTAACAATTCGCTTTGCTTCATCTAAATCAATTTGTTTATTATTTAAACAACTATCTACCATGATAGCAGAATAAGGAAAACCACCAAAGATTGAAGTTAAAATTATAATTGCCCCATAACCACTGATTTTAAAAATAGGATAACTTAGATATTGTAAATAAAATCCAAGTAAATCAAGAGAATTATATAAAATCAAGAATTGAACAAGAATCATAAATGGTGTCAAAGATGGCACAATTATAGTTACAATAATTTTCATGATTTCATTAAATTTAATAGTGGTATAATTGGTAAAACAAAACATAAAAAAGGTTAAAATTATTAATAATGTTGCTATTAAATATTTCTTTTTAAGCATCTAACCACCTAAAACATTATATGAAAAAAATAAGCTTCTTCATGATAAAGAAACTTATTTCTTTTTCAAATCATTTAAATGATTTGTTCGTTTAATTTTTTGTAATTGTTCATAATTTTTTATCAAAGATAATTCATATGGACCGCTATTATAATTTGGCTTATAAAATTTCATATCTTTAATTAATGTGGGCAGATATTGAATCTTATTCCATAAATCAGGACGATCATAATCATATTTATCTTCATCATTTAAGCCAACTGGAGTTAGTCTTAAATATTCAGGAATCGGAAAGTTTTGTTCATTTACTAAAGCAACAGCTTCTTGAATTGCTTTACATGATGATTTACTTTTAGGGGATAATGCTAAGTCACAAACTGCAAAACCTAAAGGAATTATAGCTTCAGGAAAACCAACCATTCTAGCACTTTGAATGGCATTATAAGTTCTATCAACAGCAGCCGGATTAGCAAGTCCGATATCTTCATAAGCAGTAACTAACAAACGTCTTTCAATTGAATCTAAATCTTCATAAGCAATCAGTCTAGCAAGATAATATAAACTAGCATCAACATCACTACCTCTAATTGATTTTTGTAAAGCACTAACAGCATCATAATGACCATCTTCATCTTTATCTAATGTCGTGTTAGCTTTTTGACAAACATTTTGAATATTTTCAATATTGATAACATTGTCAGTATCAGTATTATAAGCAGCAATCTCTAATTTGTTTAAAGCAAATCTCAAATCACCGCCACATAATCTAGCAAGACAATCTAAAGCATCATCATTAATACGATACTTACCTTTAAGTCCTTTAGGACTAGTTAAAGCTCGGTTAATAGCAATTTTAATATCATCTAAACTAAGTGGTTTTATTTCAACTAAATGACAGCGCGAACGAATAGCGTTATTAATTGAATGATATGGATTAGCAGTAGTTGCACCTAGTAAAATAATTGAACCATCTTCAAGATGAGGTAGTAAAATATCTTGTTTATCTTTATTTAAACGATGCACTTCATCAATGATAACAATTAAACTTCCATGCATTTTAGCACCCATTATAACGCCTTCTAAGTCTTTTTTATTACTTGTAACAGCATTTAATAATTCATATGGTTGTTTTAACATGTTAGCAATTACCATAGCTAGTGTTGTTTTACCAGTTCCTGGAGGTCCAAAAAAGATCATGGAACTAATTGTTTGATTTTCAATCATTTTGGTTAAAAATTTATTTTTACCTAAAATATGACTTTGACCTAAAATATCATCTAGACTTTCAGGTCTCATGCGATAGGCTAAAGGTTGTTTCATTTTCATCACCACCTTTATTTTAAATTATTCTCTTTTTAGTTGCAATCGAAGATGGTATAATTTAATCGAAAAAACAAGGAGATATGGCATATGAAAGTAGTTATTCAAATCGTTAAAGAAGCAAAACTTATAGTAAATGATAAATTAGTTTCAAGCATTAATGAAGGTTATGTCATTTTTGTTGGTTTTGAAAGTACAGATACTGAACAAATTATTACTAAGATGGTTGATAAAATTGTTCATTTAAGAATCAATAAAGATATAAATGATAAAACCAATTTATCAATTTTAGATTGTAACAAAGAAATTCTTTCGATTTCTCAATTTACTTTATGCGCTAATTGTGATTCAAGAAGACCTAGTTTTTCCAATGCTATGGAAGCAAATAAGGCTAAAAATTATTATGAAATATTCAACAATAAATTAAAAGAATACCAAATAAATGTCAAAACTGGCGTTTTTAAAGAACATATGTTAGTAAATCTAACTAACGATGGACCATTTACAATATATTTAGATAGTAATCAAATATAAAAAAAGATAAAAAAGGAGGTAAAAAAATGGATAAAACATATATCTGTATTGACTTAAAATCCTTTTATGCCTCCGTTGAATGCGTTTCAAGAAATCTTGATCCCCTTATCACTAATTTAATTGTTGCTGACTTGGATCGTAGTGAAAACACTATCTGTCTTGCTGTTTCACCAGCCTTAAAAGAATATGGAATTCCAGGTCGAGCTAGATATTTTGAAATAAAACAAAAAATAGCAAGAATAAATCAGTTAAGAAGACAAAAACTACCAACAAAAAAGTTTAAATATGCTTCAAGTAATGCCAATGATTTGAAAAATGATGATGTTGAAATCTCATTTCTAGTAGCTAAACCTAGAATGGCTTATTATATGGAAGTTAGTTCAAATATCTATAGCATTTATCTTAAATATTTTTCAAAAGATGATATTCATGTTTATTCTATTGATGAAGTCTTTATTGATGCTACTCCTTATCTTAAAAATTCTAAATTAACTGCTACTGAACTTGTTAAAAAAATAGTAAATGAAATCTATAAAACAACTGGCATAACAGCAACAGTTGGTGTTGGACCTAATCTATATTTAGCAAAAGTTGCTATGGATATCATGGCAAAGAAAATGAAACCTAATAATAATGGTTTAAGAATCGCTATTCTTGATGAAATAACTTATCGTAAAGAATTATGGGAACATAAACCTTTAACTGACTTTTGGCGTGTAGGACATGGTTATTTTAATAAATTAGTTCAAAATAACATGTTTACTATGGGGGATATTGCTTTGTGTTCACTTCATAATGAAGATTTATTATATGAATTATTTGGCATCAATGCTGAATTATTAATAGACCATGCTTGGGGTTATGAACCATGCACCATGAAAGAAATAAAACAATATAAGCCAACAGGAAAATCAATTGGTCAAGGTCAAGTTTTAACTAAACCATATGATTATAAGAAAGCAAAGATCATTGTAAAAGAAATGATTGAAACACTAGCCCTTGATTTATGTGAGAAAAACTTAGTTACTGATCAAATTGTTTTAAACATTGGCTATGATGTAAATAACTTAAAAGATGAAACAATCATAAAACAATATCAAGGTGAAATAAAATTAGATTATTTACAAAGAAAAGTACCAAAACCAGCTCATGGAACAATAAACTTAACGCACTTTACGTCATCAGCTAAATTGCTTCGTGAAAATATTGTAAAACTATATGATAAAATTGTTGATAAAAATTTGAGCATTAGAAGAATCAATGTAGCAGCTATTCATATCATTGATGAAAAATATAAAGACCAAAAAGTAACATATGAACAATTGAATTTATTTAGTGACCTAGCTGAAACAAAAACAAAACAAAATGAAGAGCAAGAACAAAAAGATATCAAATCCCAAAAGGCGATGATTTTGATAAAAAAGAAATATGGAAAAAATGCTATTATGAAAGGAACCGATTTACAAGAAGGAGCAACAGGGATTGAAAGAAATAAACAAATTGGAGGTCATAATGCCTAATGGATAAAAAATATGAAGAAATACTATATTTAGATCATCCTAAATCTTTAAATCATAAACCAATGTCTTTATATGATAGAGCCGCTCAATTTGCTCCATTTCAATCCTTAACAGGCTATGATAAATTAATCAAAGAAGCTAATAAAGAAACATATTCATTGATTGAATTATCTAATGAACAAATTGAAATGATTAACTATAAACTAAGTTATTTAAAAGAAAATGAACTTTCTGAAAACATTGAAATAACTTATTTTATAAAAGATGATAAGAAACAAGAAGGAATATATTGTACTTATTGTGGTAAATTACTAAAAATTGATGAAGTAAATAAAAAACTATATTTTGAAAATAACACTTGCATTGAATTTAAAAACATTATTTCAATCCAAAGTCCAACCTTAAAACAACTATTCGACGACTCACTTTAAGTGAGTTTTTTCTTTTTAAATACTAAATGATTAATATTATCTATATTATTATATAAATGTTTATACAATATACATACTACTCTTAAGAAAAAAAATAATTTTTTTGTTGACATTCGTTTTCTATGATGTATAATATTCTTTGCGTGCGACGATAAAAGCATCGCCACGCTATAAATAAGAGATCTTTGAAAACTAGATAGATACAAACGTCAATTTTTATTAAAAAGCACAGGACAAGCTGAAAAAAAGTAACGAAAGTTACAACAAATAAAAAATAAGAGAGTTTGATCCTGGCTCAGGATAAACGCTGGCGGCGTGCCTAATACATGCAAGTCGAGCGAGGGAG
>CANQVX010000019.1 GCA_947627355.1 uncultured Bacilli bacterium
AAAACCTCCTTGTTATGCACAAAGAGGATACCATTTTTTTATATTTATTTGGAGGGTGTTAATTTTTGACGTATACTATAATGCAAAATAAAAAAGCCCCACAAAAAGGACTTCTGAATACAACTGGGGCGGATGATGGGGCTCGAACCCACGAATGTCTGGTTCACAGCCAGATGTGTTAGCCTCTTCACCACATCCGCCATATCTAAACGCAATAAATATTTTACAAGATTTATAAGCGTTTGTAAAGCAAAATCTTTTAGCACTCTATTGTTGACATTGCTAATTATTGTGTTATACTATTATTAGCACTTGAAATCGTTGAGTGCTAAAAGGAGGGATGTATATGGATATGATGCCTGATTATGCAAACGACAAAGATATTTTAGAAAAATTTGGTCGTAACATTATCGAAGAAGTTAAAAAAGGTAAGATTGATCCAGTTATTGGCCGTGATGAAGAAATAAGAGAAATCATCAAGATTTTGTCACGTAAAACCAAGAATAATCCAGTTTTAATTGGTGAACCAGGGGTTGGAAAAACTGCTATCATTGAAGGACTAGCCACTCGTATAGTTAAAGAAGACGTTCCTCAAGGCTTAAAAGGAAAAATCATCTATGAACTTGATATGGGTGCTTTAGTTGCTGGTGCTAAATTCCGTGGTGAATTTGAAGATAGACTAAAAGCAGTCTTAAATAAAATAAAAGAATCTGATGGTAAGATTATCATGTTTATTGATGAAATTCATTTAATTGTCGGGGCTGGTAAAGCAGAAGGTGCCTTAGATGCCTCAAATATGCTTAAACCAATGCTTGCAAGGGGCGAACTTCATTGTATTGGTGCCACTACTTTAAATGAATATCGAAACTATATTGAAAAAGATGCTGCTCTAGAAAGAAGATTTCAAAAGGTTAAAATCAACGAACCAACTGTCGAAGATACTATCAGTATCTTAAGAGGTTTGAAAGAACGTTTTGAAACATTCCATGGAGTTAAGATTACTGATAATGCTTTAGTAAGTGCAGCAGTATTATCAAATCGATATATCACTGATCGTTTCTTACCAGATAAAGCTATTGATTTAATTGATGAAGCTTGTGCTTCTATTCGTATTCAATTAGATTCAATGCCTACTGAACTAGATGAAATATCAAGAAAAATCACTCAACTTGAAATCGAAAAGACAATTCTTGTTAAAGAAAGCGACGCTTTAAGTAAATCAAGACTAGCTAAAATTGTTGATGAACTAACATCACTTAAAAAGCAAGATGAAGAACTAAAAGCCAAATGGCAAAAAGAAAAAGATGATCTTCTTGAAATGAAAAAGAATAAGACGGAACTTGAAAAAACTCGTTTTGAACTAGAAACCGCTTTTAATCAAGGAAATTATGCTCGTGCTGGCGAACTACAATATAGCATTATTCCAAACCTTGAAAAGAAACTAAATGAATCAAGAAATGAACAAGATAAAATATTAAGTGAAGTTGTTGATGAAAGCAATGTCGCTGATGTTATTTCTAAATGGACTCATATACCAGTATCTAAACTAATCAAAGGTGACCGTGAAAAATTACTTAAACTAAAAGAAACATTACAAAAAAGAGTAATTGGTCAAGACGAAGCGCTAGAACTTGTAAGCGATGCGATTATTAGACAACGTGCTGGTATCAAAGATCAAAATAGACCTATTGGCTCATTTCTATTTCTAGGTCCTACTGGTGTAGGTAAAACTGAAGTCGCTAAAAGTTTAGCTGAAGCTTTGTTTGATAGTGAATCACATATTGTAAGAATTGATATGTCAGAATATATGGAACGTCATTCAGTCTCTAGATTGATTGGTGCACCTCCAGGCTATGTCGGTTATGATGAAGGTGGTCAATTAACCGAAGCCATTAGAAGAAATCCATATTCCATAGTTCTATTTGATGAAATTGAAAAGGCTCATAGTGAAGTATTTAACCTTCTATTACAAATTCTAGATGATGGTAGAATCACTGATTCACAAGGTAGAACTGTCGATTTTAAAAACACTATTATCATTATGACTTCAAATCTAGGTAGTGAATACTTACTTGAAGAAAATAAAGATAGTAAGGAAAAAGTAAATGCTTTACTTCATCAAACATTCAAACCTGAATTTCTAAATAGAATTGATGAAATCGTTACCTTCCATCCATTACATAAAGATGTTCAAATTAAAATAGTTGAAAAGTTATTAAATGAATTAAAAGAAAGACTTGAAAGTAATGATATTCAAATTGATTTCACAAATAATATCAAAGAATATATAATCAATGAATCATTCAATTTTGAATTCGGTGCTAGACCTATTAAAAGATTCATTCAAAAAAATATTGAAACCTATTTAGCTCATCAAATAATTGAAAGCAAAATAGAACCTAAAAACAGTTATAAACTGGATTATAATAACAATCAATTTGTTCTTACAAAAGACGAAAAATAGTCGAGAGAATCGACTATTTTTTTATATATCATAGTTTTGTAACTTAGTTATATTAACAACCCATTTTTCTTTTCTTACAAACCAAGTTGAAACAAATATTTTACAGACATCACCAGCATGAGTTGCTAAAAACAAGGTAACTAAATTTAAACCAAGTTTAGTTGCATTTAAACCAAGTATGATAGCAATTGGAAGACCTACTAAATAAGTTGGAAGTTGATCTAGTAAGAACGCTCGAAGGCTATCACCACCGGCTCTTAAGATAAAAAAGCAAATCGAATTATAAGAATAAATAGCTAAAAAGATTGCTGTAACTATCATAATACCTTTAACCATTTTTTCCGATTCTGTCGTAGTTTTAAATAATTTCATAACTAAAGGCCCAGTTAAAACCATTAACACTCCCATGATTAATCCCATGATAATAGCTAGTCCTTGTAATCTTTTACTATCAGTTCTAGCCTTATCAAATTCATCATTACCAAGAGATGCTCCTATAATTACTGCTGAACCATTGCCAAGGCCAGCAAAGATTATAAAATATAAATCTGTTACATTTTGTGATATTGCATATGCGTTATACCAAACATCATTTTTATAAGTATAAAACAAGGCAAACAAAGATATTCCTAGTGACCACATTAGTTCATTTACAATGATTGGTGTACCTTTTTTAAAGAATTCTTTTAGTAAGTTTTTACGGATTTTAAAATGAGTAAAACAGCTGCGGTTAAGGTATTCAAATTTATTAATTACCAAGATAATTAAAAAAACTAAAAACTCAATAACTCTCGATAGAATCGTAGCTAATGCTGCGCCTTTTGCAGCTAAACTAGGAAAACCAAACTTACCAAAAATAAGACAATAATTTAAAAAACAATTAGTTATAATTCCTGCCATACTAGCAAATAAAGCAATCTTTGGTTTTTCAATTGAATGGAAAGAATTAGCTAAAGCTAAGTTAATAGCAGTGATAATTGTTCCCCATTTAAAAATCTTTAAGTAATCATAACCATATTGTCTACTAATTGGATCACTTATATATAAATCAACGATTTTATTGCCAAATAAGTGAATAAATAGAAATGAAATAAAACCAATAACAATGGCATTTACAATAGCAAGTTGAAATGATTCTCTTACTTTATCTTTATTTTTAGCACCAAAGAATTGTGCAATAAAGATACTAGCAGTAGCAGCAAAACCAAGCCAAATAAAATTAAAGATAAATATTAAACGGTTAGCAGCACTAACTCCATCATAAGCAGCACTAGTTGTTCCATAACCATTTATCATTAAACTATCAATATAACCAGCAACAGATAATAAAAGTTGTTGCAACATAATAGGAATAATGATAGCAAAAGTCATTTTATAGAACTTTTTATCACCAATATATTGTTTTAATTTTGTTAGCATGCTACACCTACTTTCAAAAAAAAATCCCCATTTGAGGGGAAATTATTCACTCATGGTGGGACCAAAAGGAGTTGAACCTTCGACCTCACCCTTATCAGGGGTGCGCTCTAACCAACTGAGCTATGGTCCCATACAGCATTAGCAATTTTAACACGATTAAAAAGTCATGTCAATAATAAACTAATGCTAAATTTCACTATTTTACGTGTTCTTCTAGATAAGAAACGATATTTCCAACTTTACGAAGTTTAGTTACATCTTCATCTTCTACAGAGATACCAAATTCATCTTCTAAAGCCATGATTACTTGCATAACAGATAGACTATCAGCACCTAAATCATCGATAATATCTGATTCTAATGTAATTTTATCACCATTAATACCTAATTCGTTTACTAAAACTTCTTTAACTTTATCAAACATCATAAATACCTCCCGGCTTTTTTGCCATTTCTATTTTATATAAAATCGTTTTTCTTGTCAATTTTAATCAATGTATTTTTGTTCATGAGTTAGTAAAATATTTATCTTTGTTAGATAATCTTTAAAATCAGTGGCATGATTTAAGATATAATTAGCATCTGCTGAAGCTGTTTTTAAAATGTTATAATCATCGACTAAATTAGCAATGCTAAATTCAGGAAGACCACTTTGTTTTAAACCAAGCATTTCCCCTGGTCCTCTTCTTTTTAAATCATATTCAGATATTTCAAATCCATCTGAATGAGTTGTTAAAAAGTTAAGTCTTTCTTTTATATCTTCATCATCATTATCACAACATAGATAACAATAACCAGTTTTACCATAACGACCAATTCTACCTCTAAGTTGATGAATTTGAGCTAATCCAAAACGTTCAGCATTTAAGATAACTAACATATTAGCTTCTTTAACATTAATGCCAACTTCAATAACAGTGGTCGTTACAAGAATTCTAGCATTACCATAGGCAAATTGATTCATTATATCGTTTTTCTCGGCAGTTTTTAACTTTCCATGTAAAAATAAACATTCAATATTTGGAAAACAATTAACAGTTTCTTTGTATATATTTGTTACATTTTTCATATCTAAATTACTACTATCAATAGCCGGACACACCACATAAACTTTAGCGTCTTTATCATTATTTAAATATTCATCAATGTATTTTTTTATCGATAGAATCGTATTTTTTTGAACATATTTGGTCTCAACTTTTCTTTCAATGTTAGGATAATGTTGAATGGTTGAAACATCCATATCTAAATAATAAGTTGAAGCTAGTGTTCTAGGAATAGGCGTTGCTGACATGTATAAGATATCTAGGTTATTACCTTTTTGTTTTAACATTAATCGTTGTTTAACACCAAAGCGATGTTGTTCATCAATAATAGCTAGTCCTAAATTAGAAAAAGTAATGTTTTCTTGAATAATAGCATGGGTGCCTATTACCATACATGGTTTATTTTCATTTAGTTTTTGGATTACATTTTCTTTTTCTTTGGCTTTTATTTCACTAACTAATAAATAAACTGGAATATCAAAAGGACTTAAAATAGTAACAAAATCTTTATAATGTTGACGAGCTAAAATATCAGTTGGAACCATCAAAGCACTTTGATAATTACAACTATAATTAGCCACCATAGTAAGTAAACTTATAATTGTTTTACCACTTCCAACATCACCTTGTAGTAAACGATTCATGCTAACATTACTTTGTAAGTCATTTAAGATTTCTTTTAAAACTTGATTTTGATCATCACTTAGTTTAAAAGGTAGACTGTTTATAACTTTTTTTAATAAGTCTGTATCATAATATTTATTTATTTTTTTATTAACATTAGCAAATAGTTTTCTTTTTAAAGCTACCATTGTACAGAAGTTTAAAAACTCTTCATATTTTAAATGTCTATTAGCTTGATGTAGCACTTCTTCATTTTTAGGAAAATGAATGTTATATAAACTTTCTTTTAAAGAAATAAGACGATATTTTTTTAAAAAATAATCAGGTATTTGATTAGCCATTTTATCGGTAGTTTTAAAATAATCATACATACCTTTAACAAAGTTTATGAAAGTTTGACTTTTAACATTGCTAGGTAAATGATAGACAGGTTCATATTTATCTCCATCATCTAAAGAACCAACATAAAATTTAGAAGCAGCTATTTCGTTTTTAAAAGCATTGTATTTGCCTTGCACTACTAAATGCATATCTTTTTTTAAGATTCTTGACCAAGCAAAACGATTAAAAAGTAAAACTGTAACTACGTCATCTAAATATTTAATGGTTAATGTTGTTTTACATTTCTTAGGTCGATAATGTTCAACAACAATATCAACTATTTTTCCTTGAATAGTTACCTTTTGATTATGTAAAGCAAATGATAAAGGTTCAAGGCTATAATGGTTATAACGATAAGGATAATAACGGCAAATTAAAAATGGATCTTTAATTTCTAAAGATTGTAGTATTTCTTTTCTTTTTGCTGTTAATTGAAATTTTACCATTTTAGCCCTCTCTTTTAAAAAAACCGGATGACCTCCGGTTTTATTTTTCTTATTCGACTGATAGCAATAAGTAATAAACAGGTTGATCGCCTTGATTTATTTCTACTTCTACTTGTTTATATTTTTCACTTATATATTTTTTAATTGCATTGACACTACGTTTAGTGATATCAGAACCAGTAAGAATTGTCACAATTTCTGAATCATAACCCATCATTGAATCAATCAAATCACAACTTACTTTTACGATATCACGACTAGCACTGATGATTTTCTTTTCACAAATACCAATGTAATCACCAGATTTAATGGTAACACCATTGATTTTAGAATCACGAACAGCTGAAGTTACTTGACCACAAGTAACACGTTTAATAGCAGCCATCATTTCAATGATGTTATCATCAATTTCACATTCCGGATTGAATCCCATGAAGGCTGTGATTCCTTGTTGAATGGAAGTTGTTGGTACAACTTTTGCAACGATGCCATCTTTATTTAAGATATCAGCAGCTTGTCTTGCTGACATAACAATATTTGAATTGTTAGGTAAAATAATTACCGATTCAGGATTCAAACGACGAATTTCTGTAACGAAATCTTCAATCGAAGGATTCATTGTTTGACCACCACTGATAACGATATCAGCTCTTAAATCTTTAAAGATCTTAGTTAAACCTTTACCAACTGCAACAGTAACAACGGCTAGTTTCTTTCTTTCTTTTTTAGCCTTTTTAATGCCATCATGTTGAACATCCATGTTTTCAATCTTTAAAGTATAGAATTCACCATATTGGTGGGCAAATTCTAAGACTTTTTCAGGAGTTAAAGTATGAACATGGACTTTAACTAAATCTTCATCACGAACTAGAACAATGGAATTACCAATTGATTCTAGAAAAGCTTGTAATTCATCTTTATCGAATTCTTTTTTATTTTCACCTTCACCGATAGTTAAAATGAATTCAGTACAATAACCAAAGTCATCTTCTTTATCAATAACTGGTTCAAATAAAACATTTTTAGTACTTGATTTACTTGATGGTTCTTCAGCTTCTACAACATTTCCTTGAGCAGCTTTTAAAAATCCTTCAAGAATCTTTAATAAACCAGCACCACCTGAATCAATAACGCCAGCTTCTTTTAAAGTTGGTAGTAAATTAGGTGTATTATCAAGTGATACTTTTGCTTCTTCAACCATTTGTTCTAAAGCTTCAACTAGAGTTGCTTTAGTATGTTTTTTAACATATTCAACTAATGTTTTAGAACTATCACTGATAACTGTTAAAATAGTACCTTCAACAGGTTTTAAAACAGCTTTATAAGCTTTTTCTTTAGCACTAGTAAAAGCGTTAGCAAATTCAAGTAAAGTTATAACATCTTTATTAACTAGAGCTTCACTGAAGCCTTTAAAGATTTGAGATAAGATAACACCTGAATTACCACGAGCACCCATAAGTAAGCCCTTAGCAAACTTATTAGTTAATTCACCAACGAATTCAGTTTCAAAATTTTCAATTTCATGGATACCACTTTGAATTGTCATCATCATATTAGTTCCAGTATCCCCATCAGGAATTGGAAAGACGTTCAAAGCATCAATCGTTTTATAATTATTACTTAGATTGTTACAACCCGAAATAAACATATTTCTGAGGTCTTTACAAGTTACTTTATTCATAATATTTTGACTCCTTAATAATGAGAAATTTTTAATTTAAACATAAAATGTTATATGTAAAACATACAACACCTCTTAGTTATTTTACTACATTTCGACTTGGTTTGCAATACGTATTTCTTTACTCAATATTCAGGAAAGTTTATGTTTTTTAGTGGCTTAAATACTAGGTTTTTAACCCCTCCCCCGATTTTTTTATCTTTTCTTTAATAAGAAAGAGGAGTATACTTAAGTAGACGTTAAAAAGCATTAGGAGGAGATTTATGCAGCTTGCTATTAAAATAATTTATTATAGCTTATCTATTCTCCTTTTTATTTATAGTTTTTATTTTTTATTAATGGGAATCATTGGCTCATTTACTAAAAAGAAAAAAAACAATGAATTAAAAGAAAATAAGATTCATCGTTTTGCCATTGTAATTCCTGCAAGAAACGAACAAAAAGTTATTCAATATCTGCTAGATAGTTTAAATAAACAAAACTATCCAAAAGAATCTTATGAAATATATGTAGCTATCAATAATTGTACTGACAATACTGAAGCAATTTGTCTTGAAAATAATGTTAATATTATACCTTGTGGTAATGATCTTACAGATAAAGGTCAAGTTTTAAGCTACGCTTTTAAATACCTAGAAAATAAAGATGATATCGATGCTTATGTTGTTTTTGATGCTGATAATATTGTTGATAAAGATTTTCTAGTTAAAATGAATGAATCTTTATTAAAAGGTTATAAAGTAGCCCAAGGAAACAGACAAGGAAAGAATCATAAAGATAACTGGTTAAGTTCAAGTTATACTATTTTTTATCTCATTCAAAACTCTTATTTTAACCAAGCTAGAGTCAATTTAAATGCTTCATCTAGTATCAATGGCACTGGCTTTATGATTAAAAAAGAATTATTAGATAAAGACAATTTTTATACTGAAACATTAACCGAAGATTTAGAATTTGCTGGTCAATGCGCTATTAATCATATAAAGATTGATTATGTTGAAGATGCTATCACTTATGATGAATATACAACTAAATTTAAGGCTAGTTGGATTCAAAGAACACGTTGGTCTAAAGGTGTTAATTCTTGTTTAAAACGTTATTATAAGCCTTTAACCAAAGATTTTCTTAAGACTGGAAACATCTCATCTTTAGATATGAGTTTTGTCTTTTTAGCACCTTTGATGCAATTACTTGACTTTGTTCGTTTCATTGTCTTTATTTTATTTGCAATTTTTTGTACTGAATCTATATTAATTACTTTGTTAATTAATCTAGGAGTTAGTTTTATATTCTATTTGATAACCATTATCTTTGAAATAGTAATAATTGCTAAACGAAAACTACCAGTTAGGGCTTTGTTTAGTGGTATTATTTTCTTTTCTTTATTTATTTATTCCTGGACATTTATTAATATTGTGGCCATATTTTCTAGAAAAAAAGACTGGCAGCCAATTGACCATAACCGTGATATCTCAATTGATGAACGCATGAAGTAGTCGGTTTTTCATTTTTTTATTGAAAATTAATTTGACAAATGGTATTATATATGAGCATGAACGTTGAGGAGGGATTAACATGGCAAGAGTTTGTGAATTATCTGGTAGAGGAACAATTAGTGGAAATAAACGTTCTCACTCCATGCGTGCTACCCGTAGAACATGGAAAGTTAATCTTCAAAGAAAAACTGTTGTGATTAATGGACAAAAAGTAAGAATTAGAGTTTCAGCTAGAGCATTGAAATCTTTAAATAAAGTTCAATCAAGTGCTGAATAAAATTAATTAAGTAAATAATCACACTCCTTGTTGAGTGTTTTTATTTCTAATTGATGTCTTGTTAGCTCAGTTGGTAGAGCAGCTGACTCTTAATCAGCGGGTCAAGGGTTCGAGTCCCTTACAGGATACCAGTGATTATTAGCCTTATTTTCTCAAAAAAATAAGGCTTTTTTGTGCTTTCTTTCATAAATCATACCCTTAATCATTTTCTTAAATATTTTCTTTTTTATTACCCTTTCAAGTGTTATAATTATTTTGTGTTTTTTAATTTTAGAAAGGAATGATAATTTATATGGACAGAATGATTGGTACTACTTCAAGAGGAGTTAGAGCTCCTATTATTAAACAAGGAGATAATTTAGTTGAAATTGTTGTTGATTCTATTTTAAAAGCTGTTAAACAAGAAAACATTACTTTAAATGATCGAGATATCGTGGCTGTTACTGAAGCCGTTGTTGCTAGATCTCAAGGAAACTATGCAACTATTAGTCAAATTGCTAGTGATATTAAAGCTAAATTTAAAGATGAAACTGTTGGCGTTATTTTTCCAATTTTAAGTAGAAATCGTTTCTCAGTTGTTTTAAAAGGTATTGCTAAAGGCTTAAAAAAGATGGTTTTAATGCTAAGTTATCCATCTGATGAAGTAGGTAATCACTTAGTTGATTTAGATGCTTTAGATAAAGCAAATGTTAATCCTTGGACTGATGTGTTAACACTTGAAAAATATCGTGAGTTATTTGGTTATCAACCACATTATTTCACCGGTGTTGATTATGTTGAATTTTATAAGAATTTGATTGAAGAACAAGGTTGTGAAGTTGAAATCATCTTTGCTAATCAACCAACTAAAATATTAGACTATACTAAAAATGTTTTAACTTGTGATATTCATAGCCGAGTAAGAACAAAAAGATTATTAAAAGAAGCTGGTGCTAGTAAAGTTTATGCTTTAGATGAAATATTGACTGAGTCTGTTGATGGTAGTGGTTATAATCCTGATTATGGCTTACTAGGTTCTAATAAAGCAAGTGATGATAAAGTTAAATTATTCCCAATCAAATGTAAAGAATTTGTCTATGAAGTACAAGCCATTCTAAAACAAAAAACAAATAAAAATATTGAAGTTATGGTTTATGGTGATGGTGCTTTTAAAGATCCTGTAGGAAAAATCTGGGAACTTGCTGATCCTGTAGTATCTCCAGGTTATACTAGTGGACTTGAAGGAACACCTAACGAAGTTAAATTAAAATATTTAGCAGATAATGATTTTGCTAATCTTCAAGGTGAAGAACTAAAAGAAGCCATCAAAGACTATATTCGTAAAAAAGATGCTAAAAATGAAAGCCTAAAAGGTAAAATGGTTACTCAAGGAACCACTCCACGTCGTTTAACTGATTTAATTGGTTCACTTTGTGACTTAACTTCTGGTAGTGGTGATAAAGGTACACCTATCATCTTAATTCAAGGCTATTTTGATAACTATACTAAATAAAAAGGAGAAGTAATATGAATAAAAAACTTTTAGGTTTACTCACTTGCGCTCTGTTTTTAAGTGGTTGTAATGAAGATGCAAATGGTTCAAGTAAATCTAACAAAGAGTTGGGGACTGCTGCTGAAATAGTTAATGTAACTCATATTGATTTAGCTGTTGATGAATTATATTCTCTATTTTCTATGTTAAAAGATGATTTTAAAAATCAAATAGTTACCATTGATGAAAGTAACAATCCATATTGTTATGCCGATCCTGATATAGGTATTTTAAAGGGTTTAAAAATAGGCACTACAACTATTAGAGTTCGTTCTAGTGATTATTATCAAGATGTTGAAATCAAAGTATCTGATGATGCTTATGTTAATTCTCATTTTGTCGTTGATAGAGGTAGATTATATCAAAAGAAAGCCATTTTCTTTGGTGATTCTATCACTGATAATGATGAAAATATTAGACCTAAACTACCAATTTATCATACTGGATTTGATTATTATCCTGGAAAATTAAGAGATGAAGTACCTCTAGCTGAAATGCATGACTATGCTATTAGTGGAGCAACAGCTGCTATTTGTCCTTCAATTGGTACTCAAATTAATGCTGCTTATCAAGTACAAAAAGCAATTAATGAAGGAACACTAGCTGAAACTGATTATGTCTTTGTAATGTTTGGCACAAATGACTTCATGCGTTGTGTACCATTTGGAAGCATTGATGATGAACCTACAACTATTGAAGCTACCACTACTTTCTATGGTGCTTATAATTATTTCTATAAGAAAATCTTAGAAATAAATCCTAAAGTTAGAATTGTTGCCCTTGAAATCACTTTTTCAACTTGGGGCCAAGACAGTGCTTATATCTATTCTCCTGCTGGAACTTATGGAACAACTAGAGCCGATTACACTGGCTATGTTAGAAATATCGTAAACAAATATGGTTTTATTAGTATTCCTACTTGGGATTTATGGGATGCATCTAATTGGTCTACTTATATTCCAGATGGAATCCATCCAGCAAATCTAGGACATATCCGTTTAATGCATAGAATTTTAAATGAAGATTTAGACTAAAGGATAGTGAAACAAATGAATAAAAAATTTCTTTCGATACTTGCCTTGACATGCTTAACTTGTATGATTTCAGGCTGTAATGATAGTAATTCTAAAAGTTCAAAAGAAAAACTTGAACAAAAAGAAATTCTTCATGTAAGTGAAATATTATTAGCTAAAAATGAAACTTATAACTTATTTGCTATGAGAAATGATGAATTTAGCATTGATGATATCATTTTAGATGAAGAATTAAACGCTAGTGAAGTATGTTATGCTGATCCTCTTGATGGTAACCTATATGGTTTGAAAATTGGTGAAGCTACTTATCGCGTTAAAACAGCAAAATATTATCAAGATATTCGCGTTAAAGTCGCTGAAGATGATTATGTTAATTCTCATTTTGTTGTCGATAGAGGAAGACTATATGGTAAGAACGCTGTTTTCTTTGGAGATTCTATCACTTCAACTGGAACTAGACCAAACGGTTATACAAAAGACTGGGAATATTATCCTGAAAAAATAAAAAGATGGGCTGGTTTAGATTATATAGTAAATCAAGCTTGCAGTGGAGCAATTGTTGGCTGGAATGATCAACTTGCTGGACTTGGTTCTTATCCTACTTCTGCTGTAGGTTGTGGTCAAGTTGATGCAGTTATCACTGAAATGGTTAATTTTGACTATGCTTTTATCTTTTTAGGAACTAATGATTTTCAATATTACACTCCAGTTGGAACAATTGATGATATGCCAACGTCAGTTACAGAGGCTAGAACATATTTAGGCGGCCTAAACTATATGTATTCTAAAATATTAGCAGCTAAACCTAGCATTAGAATTGTTGCTATTGGTATTGCTTATTCTACCTGGGGCCAAGTAGATGACTTTAAAAAGCCAGCTAATCCAACAGATTATTTAACTACTAGACCTGAATATACGGCTCAATTCAAACGAATTGTTGATAAATATGGTTTTATTATGATTCCTACTTGGGATTTATGGAATGAAACTAATTATCAAACTTATATTCCAGATGGAATTCATCCTGGAAAAATAGGTCACATTCGTTTGGCTCGTAGAATTTTAAATGAAGATATCGATAATTTAGAAGATGAATAATTTAAAGGGCGAGCATTCGTCCTTTTTTTAAAGGAGTTTATTATGAAAAAGATAATAGCTAATCCAGATAAAATATTTCCAAACTGGATGCAATTAAATCCTAATAAAGAACAACATAAATGTTATAGACTTTATAATAATTCTATTTGTTGTACAATGCGTAAAGCATATTTGCCATATTATAATCATATTGAAACATCTAGTTTTTATAATTCATGTATTCTTTTTTATGGTGCTAACGAAGAGCAAGATCTAAAACTAGTAAAACATTTAGTTTTTCCTACTTTTCGTAAGAAAATAAATGATACTAGGGGTAGTTTTGCTATCCAAGTTGAAGATGAAATAAAACTATATTATGAAGATTGTTTAGAAGAAAAACTTGATAAAGTTTCTTTAAATGGGAAAATTATAATTTGTTCAAAACTTAACAATATAAGAATTAAACGAACAATGTTTTCAAGTACTGATTCAGCTAGTTTTATAACTATTTATTCAATAAGAAATAATAGTAATGAACCCTTAAAAATTAATTTAGAATATGATACTTTGTTATATCAAGCAAGTGAGAATGAATGCTATGAAAATAAGACATATCAAGTAAAACAACATGTTGTTTTTGATAAAAATTATGATTCAAGTAGTAAACAAGTATATGAAACAATTAATATTGAACCTAAACAAAGTGTTAGATTTTATAGTGTTATCAGTTGTTTATATGATAACGATGTTATTAAATTAGACTTAGAAAAACAAGAATATAAAAGAAATAGATTTTTATCTACTATGAAGGATAATCTAAGAATTAAAACAAATAATAACATTTTAAATACTTTAGCTTATTTTTGTAAGGTTAGAACTTGTGAAAGTATCTTTTTAACTAGAAATGGTTATTTTCATAGTCCTGGTGGAGGTCAATATTATGCTTCTTTATGGACAAATGATGAACTTGAATACACTTTTCCATTATTTGCTTATTTAGATTATAAATATGGAAATAAGGCTGCTATCAATGCATTTGATTTATATGAAAAATATATGTATCAAGATAAAGCCTTAGTTACTAGTATCATTGCTGAAGGTATCGATTATTGGAATGGTGCTAAAGACCGTGGTGACGGTTGTATGTATAGTTATGGACTTAGTAGTTATTTACTAACCAAAGGTGATAAAGAATTAGCTAAGAAATACATAAAACCATTAACTTGGTGTCTTGAATACACCTTAAAACAAATGACTAAAGATGGCGTTATTGCTAGTGATAGTGATGAACTTGAAAATCGTTTTGAATCAGGAAATATTAATCTAACAACCAATTCACTTGCTTATATTTCATTTGTTAACTCAGCTAATTTATTGAATGAATTAGGAATTGATAATAATTATTCAAGTATCGCAAAATCATTAAAAAATAAAATTGATAAATATTTTTATAGTGAAGTAGAAGGTTATAAAACCTATAAATACTGTAACGAAGAAAAATATTTAAGAAGCCATCAATGTTATCCTTTAATATGTGATATCTTAGATCGTAAAGATGAAGTAACAAAAGCCTTAGTTGAATCAAAACTAAATACTAAAAATGGTTTTCTAACTGCCACTTATTCTGATGTCTTTTGGGATCGCATCACTTTAATGGTTATAAGAGCCTTATTCATAGCTAATCATAATAAGGCTAGTGAAACATTAATTAACTATAGTAAAAATAGACTTTTAAAAGAACATGTGCCATATCCTGTTGAAGCTTATCCTGAAGGAAATCAAGCCCATTTAGCTGCTGAAAGTGCATTATATGTAAGAATCTTTATTGAAGGCATTTTAGGTTATCAACCAAATGGCTTTAATAGTTTCTATTTAAGACCAACATTAAGCCCTGAAATATCAAAAATTACCGTTAGAAACGTATATTTTTGTAATAGAAAACTTCAAATCAAAGCAATGCTTAAAGATGATAAAGTTATCATATATCTAAAAGATAAAAAATATACCAAATATATAATAAATAATAACGAACGGATATTAATAACCTTATAATTTATTTAATTATATCTTTGATAGTATCGACGAATTTGTCGATAAAAAAGCCGTTTTTTTCAACTTTTAATAACTTAATTCGTCCATGATTTAAAATAATTAAGGCTGATGGAGTAATACTTACTCCGCCACCGCTTCCACCACCAAAAGGAAATAATTCTTCACCAAATTCAACATTATCAATTGTTTTATTTTTAGATGGTATTTCACTACCACCAACACCAAAGCCACAGCTAACCTTGCTTAAAGGAATAGCAATACTATTATCAGGAAGTAAGATTGGTGAACCTACTACTTTACTTACATCGATTAAGTCACCTAATTTAATTATTGATGTTTTTAAGATTTCGCTGATGGGATTTTCTTTCATTCTTTAACCTCCTGACAATAAAATGATATTTGAGTACTCTTGCTATTTTAACATTCATTTTTAAATAGAAATAATAATGTTTACTTGGATTAGTTTCTATTAAACAATCAATGTTAAACAAGTTATTTAGATAGTTTTCTATATTACTTAGAATTATTCTTAAAAATATTGAATTATAGTCCATTCTATCGACAAAAATGTCATTTATTTGAATTTTATCAATAGAAACGGATTCAATGTATTTTATGTCGAGAGAATCGACATTTTTTAGTTTTTGTAACGATATTTTCTTTTTTAGTAAATTTATTGTTTTTTCGTTGCTTATATAGATAATTGGAATTGAAAAAACATAAATGCCAAATCTATCCTTATAGGCATATATATGGATGGTAATAGGTATATAAAACAATAAATCAATAACAATAAAGATAATTAATAGGACAATTAAAAAGATTACCATAAAATTAGAAAAAACTGCCTAAGGCAGCTTTTTTATCGACAATTTCTGTTACTTTTAGAACTAGTTTTACTATTTGAACTACGTGATTTGCTAGATGTTAATTCTTCTGCAAATTCACTGTTTTGAGCAGTAGAACGATTATTTGACTTACTTGTACTTCTACTACGACTTTTACTATTTCTATTTCTAGATTGTGCCATTTGTTTCACCTCCGGCACAATTAGTTTTTACTACTATTTTAAAATTATTCAAAAAAAGGAAAAGTTTTTAGCTTTTCCTTTATGCAGATACTGTTTCGATTTCAGTTTTATCAAACCAACGAACAAAGGCTTTGTTGCGGTTTCTAATAACGCATAAGTTTCTATCTACAAGTGGTGCGATATCAGCGATTTTTTCAGGTGGTGCTACAAGAATCGCTTGAAGATTGAATTGCTTTAGTAATTCAATACTTTCTTTAATTCTTTGAGCATCCATCTTGTTAAATGCTTCATCAAATAGAATTAAACGTGGAGTGTTATTTCCTTCGTTTTGATCAATTCGATATTCACTTGCAATAGAAGCAAGAATTGAAATGTAGAATGGTGTTTGAGTTTCACCACCTGATTTAGTGTTCATACTAGCAGCTAAACTTTGAATAAGTTTAGTATCACTATTGATAACTAATAGGTCAAAGTCAAGATAAGTACGATAATCAGTATAACGAGTGATGTTTTTATCGATAATTTCTTTTCTTTCAGCATCGGTTACGCCTGGTGCTTCAGTTAAATAACTAAAGAATTCATCGATAGTTTCTTTATGTTTTTCATAGAAGGCATTAGAATTAGTTCTAGCGTCTTGCATTAGTAAATCATCCATAATCATTTCATAAATCTTGATATAAGTCACGTTAGGTTTAACAACGAATTCGTAACGGTCACGACCAAATTGGAAATTCTTTAATGAACGATTTAGTATTTCAATTTGATCATAAACAATTTCGATTGATGATTTTAATTTAGCTAGTAAGTCTTCTTTAAATTGGTCATAACTCTTTTCTTTAGCTTCACCAATTTGTAATTGGAACTTAGGTAGTTCAATTAATCGATATTTATCTAACTCTTTATCAAATTCTTCATTGGTTTCACTATTGATATCAATAGAAACATTGAATTCTTTGATATATTCAGTACGACTTCTATCAAGATTTCTCTTCTTACGAGCTAAATCTTCAGAGATATGTTTAGCTTCAGCAAGTTTAGATTGAATTTGATTTTGATTGATGTATTTTAACATTCCTTGCATTTCTTCACTGATGTTTTCATCTACCCAATCAGCTGGATAATTAACTTCAAGGGATACTTCTAAATCTGATAAAGCTTGTTTAGCAGCAGCAAGTTTTTCAGATTTAATGATATCAAGTTGAGCACTAATAATACCTTTTTGTTCACTGTTTTGTCTTAAGTTATTATTAGCTCTTGCCATTGCATCATCAACATCTTTAATCTTTTCTTCGATTTCATAGACATCTGACATATCAATGTTTGAAATTTGATTATCAATGGTAGCAATTTCAGATTGTAAATCATCAAGACGATAAATCTTTTTAAGGTTATTGAAGTGATATGAAACATCCATAGTTGATAAATCATTCAATTTACCTAAAGATGCAAATATTTGACTATTATTTACAAGTTCTGCTACTTCTTTATCAATACGTTCAATATCTTTAGTATAGATATCAATTTGTGATTCATTTGCACGTTTACCAACATAGAATGATTGAATTCTTCTAGCATTCATTTGTCTAGCACTGAATTGTTGATATAACATACAAGTTGGCGTAATAGCTCTATCATATTTATTCAATTCATCGATAGTTTCAACTTTCATCAAAGTACCGATTAGAAAATCAATATATGAACGAACATATTTATTATCGGTATCAATTTCAGTAGCAAGAGAACCTTTTAAAACATTAAATGGACCTCTTTCAAATACTTTTTTAGAATCAATGATAACATATTCAAAATCATTAAAGATGTTTCTATTTTGGTTATAAATAGTTAAAGCATCTTTAAAATAAGCACTATCGATAACAAATGAGAATCTTTGATTGCCTAAATAGCATTCAATAGCAGGTTGCCATTTCTTATCTTTTATTTCCATTAAATCAGCAAGAAATGCTAATTCAATGTTTTTATGATGAGTTTCATATAATTTTTCTTCAATGAATCTCTTGAAATTCATTAAATGAGTTGGATAACATTTTTTACCAGTTCTTAAGGTATTAATTGTAGCAAGTTTTTCATTTTTTTGTTCTAGTAATACTCTTCTTTTACTATCTAGAACATTATGCATTCTAACAAAGTCATCTTCTAAACTAGACATATTTTGAACTAGTTCAATGATTTGACTTTCTGAATATTTATTTAAGTTATTAGCGTTTAAATTAGCGGCTTCTTGAGCCTTATTTATAACTTTTGAAGCTTTAGCATAGAATAAATCTAAGTCAACATTAGCCATCCTAGCTAAATCTTCATCAAAAGTAGTTTCTTTGATGATAGTTGCTTTTCTAACATATTCATTGAATGAAGAAATTAAACGAGTAGCTGATAAACTAAACTCATGATTAATTGCTTCCATATCTTTTAATAGTTGTGATTTTTCTTTACCAAAGGCTTCTTGTTTATTTTTAGCATCACTAGTATCACGAGCAACAATTAGTTCATCACGTTCACCTTTCCAACTATCTAAAGTGGTTTGAATGTTTTCTTCTTGAGCTCTTAAATCTTCAAAATCACTATTGAATTGTTCGATTTGTCTGTTGTAATTTTCAATTTCTTGTTTCTTTTTAAGGATTTCTAGTTTAGCTACTAGATAATTAGCTTGTTTGAATTTATTCTTATCACGAGCATAATCATCATAATATTTCTTAACATTTTCAAGATAATTGATTCTCTTTTGAATGTTTTTAGCTTCTTCTTCAAGAGACGTATAGTTCTTGATGTTTTCTTGCATCTTTTCAAGATCACCCTTGATATCATATTTTTCATCACAAACGAATTCAGTGATAAATTTACGGATATCATAAATAGGTTGGAATGGAACAGCCTTTTTAAATAATGAGAAGAATCTAGGTGTTAATTGACCTAATTTCTTACGCATTTCTTCTTTATAAGATGCTAGTGAATCAGGTAATATAACATTTTTATAATTAGCTTTTACAACTTCTTTAAATGCCTTGTAAAACATTGCTCGATTGCTTTCAACATAGCAATTTTCAGGAATAGTTCCATCATAAATGAATTGATGAGAGAACAATTTATCGCCAATAACATCGAATTGTAAACCAATTACAAATGGAATATTATTGACATCATCATAAAACTCTAAAGCAACATAACTAGCAAAATCGCCTTCACGAATGTAACGTTTATTACCTTGTTCATCGCCACCGATTTCACCTTTTAAATAACTAAGTACTGTACGACCAGACTTTTCACTAGCAGCTTTGTTAAAAGAAGTACCTCTAGTATCACCAAGAATTACTAATTGGATGGCATCGACAATAGTTGATTTACCAACGGCATTTTTACCAGTTAAGAAATTGATGTTACCAATTTCAATTAATTCTTTGCTAAAAGAGTGCCAGTTTATTAATAAAACTTTTGTTAGTTTTTTCATTCATTATCCCCTCCAACTTCATCAACACTATTTTCATCAACATAAGATTGTTTTTCATCTTGGAATTTATCTTTTAAGATTTCAGGAATCTTATCATCACATAATTCTTTTATCTTATCATAGCTTACAATTGAAGTAATTGTCGGTAGAATCATGATTTTCCAGTCTTCAACATCTTGAGTTGTATTAAGTCTAATAACTAAATTGAATTGTTCTAAACGACGATAGGCCATTCTAGTTGCTTCTTTAGTTGGCTTTTTAACAAACATATTAAGTAGTTGCATTTCTTTATTAACATCTTGAACATTACATACAACACTGTTACCTAAGTTAGCAATTGGGGCTTGTTCTTCATATATAACCATTAAAGCTAACAATAAATAAGTGGTGAATTGATCAAATCTAGCAATATTATAGCCATAAACATTAGAAACACGATAAATGTTATTTTGTGTATCTTTTTCTAATTGGAAACCAGCAATATTTAAATAAGTGGTGAAAATATCACTATATTTTTCAATAAATCTGAATTCAGGTGTATGAATCATTCTTTTGCTTTGACGGTCATAAACTTGATCTAAGACAAAAGTTTTAGAAAGAAGATAATTACAAACACGTTTAAATTCTTCTTTTTCACCATCTAATAACTTTTCATAATCTTCATCAAACATTAGCGCTTACCTTCTTTCATAATAAATTTAATATTTGGTACAACATATTGATTAACTTTTAAATAGCCATCACGATATTCAACTACAAATGGCAATTCTTTTTCATCAGATCTTAACATAGCAAGAATTGTTAAAATTAAATCATTATCATTTTCGATATTTAAGTTTTCAATATTAATTTCACTATTATCTTTAACTCTTGATTTAATGAATTCTTTAATTTGGGCAATACTGATACCTTGTTGTAATTGTTTCATAAGTTCATTTGCTTCCATGATATCTTCACTAGTTGTGGTATCATCAATTTCAGGCATATTACTTATAGTTGTTGGTTGAATATCACGTTTAGTATATAAACCTTCATTTGAAGCAAGTTCTAACGAACCAATAGCAAAGGTGTTTTGAATTTCTTCGAGTAAAACATCGTTTTTATCGCGATTTTTAGTAAGTACATTAATAAGATAAGTAAGTTTTCCTTTATAACTTTCATCGACATTTACTAAATGTTTAATCTTATTAATAGAATTAGTAGTATAATCAAAAATCTTTTTATCAATAATGTCCATTTTATCGTCAATATTTTCATATGTTTGTAAAATGTATTGATATAATTCTGTGATATATTCAAACAATTGATTGTTATCTAAATCAGGTAATTTAGATTTAGCTAGTTCTAACATCTTTTTACGGATTCCATTATCGAGTTGCCAACTCTTTAAAATTTTCATGATTGGATTGCGATATCTGTGGATAGAATCGAATGTTTTATAAGGATGATAGAATTTATCATGTAGTTTTTCAATATATTCATTGAAGTGAATACGAACAACTTCATTAATGTTAATGTTTTCAGCAATTCTTTGTTCAATACTTTTAATACCATAAAAAAGATTGGACAATGATTCATTCAATCTTTCGGTATTTTTATAAGCTGTTTGTAAAGCTGTATAATAGTCATTATGTTCATCATCAGCAATCTTTAATGCTGAATAAACACTATAAACTAAAGAATTATATTCTGTTTCAGCACCTTCACTTAACATATATAAAAAGTTAATTGCCATACTAGAATAAGCAGGTACAGCAATGGATTCTTCAAAAGTATTTTTGGTATTAATATCAATATTAATCCATCCATATTCTTTTAACTTACGAACTATAAAATAGGCTTTACTACTATTATTTTCCAATTTTACTTCAGTTTGTTCTTGTTCGTCGTCTTCATAAAGATTGGAAGTTTTAAATTTTTCATCGAGTGCGATTTGTAATCTTTCGACAAATTCATCTCTTGTTAGGTCTAATACTTGACGAATAGCTTTTCTTAAAACAAATAAGGATGATATATAAAGATCTCTATTTTTAGAAACCAATAAATTAAAAAAATTAGGTGGCAAAGTTTCAAGCATTATCAGTCACCTCGTTTGCAAAAATTATTATAACATACTTACAAAAAAAGTACATAAACAAAATGAAAAAAAGCACAAAAAAAGCCCGGCAACGTGCTATTCTCTCCATCGGATACCTTCGCCGCTACGGTGCTTAACTTCTG
>CANQVX010000020.1 GCA_947627355.1 uncultured Bacilli bacterium
ACACCTAGAATCATCATTTTTCTTCGACAAATTCTAAGGTGTTTCAAAAAACTATATTTTACTTTGTCAAGTTACGACTATCTATTATAAATAATAGTATTTTTAAGCACTTGTTTAATAATTTTTGTTAATTTGAACCTATTTTTTTATCTTGAGCTTTGCAAATTATGCGATTTGTCATCTTTCTTGAAACAAATCTTTCAAAGAAAATGGCTGCTTTTCCTTTAAAACCTGGAATGACAATTAGTTTTTTCTTAAACATTTTATCGATTGCAAGTTTTGCTACTTTTTTACTTGAGATTTCTTTTAGATGGAATTTAACATTAGCAACTTTGTTAAATTCAGTGGCTACTGGACCTGGACATAGACAAGTTACATGAATTGGTAACTTTCTTTTTTTAAGTTCATAAGCTACTGCTTCACTTAGGTGAAGTACATATGCTTTACTAGCATAATATGTTGCCATTTTAGGACCGGCTTGAAAAGCAGCAAGAGATGCAACATTTAAAACATAAGCGGTTTTATTATTTTTTACAAATTGTTCTAAAAAAGTTTTAAAAAGAACATGCATGGCTTTGATATTAACATCAACCATATCTAATTCTTTTTCAAGGCTAGTGTTGATAAATTCGCCAGCATCACCAAAACCAGCATTGTTAATTAAAATATCAACATCATTAAATGTGCTAGCTAGTGATTTAGTTTTTTCTAAATCTTTTAAGTCGCATGGATAAACTGTAACATTTACTTTTGAATCGAGTTCTTGTTTTAATTCAAGTAAAGCATTTTCTCGACGAGCAACTAAAACTAAATCAACATTTTTGCTTGCTAGATATCTTGCTATATCTTTTCCTATTCCACTGCTAGCTCCTGTAACTAAAGCTTTCATATAATCGCTCCTTTGAAAAGTCATAAAAAAAGCACTTGTAAACACAAATGCTAAATAAATTAATTAATTCTTGTATTGAACTTTCGATACAAGCAGAATGTTAAAACAATGCCTGCACCAACGCAAATAAATGGTGAGAATTTAACAAATGAAGCATCGCTATTGCCTAATGAAATAAAGAAGTTACGCATACCGATAACAGCGCTACTACCAGCACCGGCAATACCATAAATTCCACCAACAATTAATGATAACAAAAATAATGCAAAGACAGCACCAACGAAGATAAAAAAAATAATATTTTTTACTTTTCTACTCATGTTCTCAACTCCCTGTTTTCATGCAATAAGTATTTTACACAATTTTTTTAACTTTTACAATAACTATTTCTTGAATTTCAAAATATGGCCCTTTTGAGTGACAATTTTTAACATTATAAGTTTTGAAAATCAAATAATTTTTCTAAAATTTGCAACATCTATTTTCTTAAATCATATATTGAATTGATATAGGTGGTGTTATTGATGAAGGTTTATAAATATGGTGGAAACATCTTAAAAGATAGAGAAACTAGATTTAGCATCTATAAGCAACTTAAAAAAGAAACAGATAAAATAATCATGGTGGTATCAGCCTTTAAAGAAAGTCCTTATTCGACCGATAGTTTAAATGATTTGCTAGTTAATTATGATGATCCTTATTTAAACCAAAGAATGTTAACTGCTGGTGAATTAATTAGTTCACTTATTATTTGTAGTGAACTTAGAAGTTTATATGTAAATGCTAATGTTATTTATCCCGAAGAAATAGGTATCTATGTTGATAAAACTGACGACAGAATCGATGTTTTAAGATTAGATGAAACAAATATTTTAAATAAACTTGAACATTGTAAAATTTTAGTGTGTCCTGGTTTTATTGCTCTTGATAGTAACAATAAAATTGTTTCTTTAAATCGTGGTGGTAGTGATTTAAGCGCAATTTTAATGGCTAAGATGCTTAACTTAAATACAGTTTATTATTTTAAAGATGTTTATGGCGTTAGTTTATGTAATCCAAAATACTATGACACCAAGAAAATACTTAATCGTGTAAGTTATGATAAGATGATATGCTTTGCTAAGCATGGATCTAATCTAATACAACTAGAAGCCTTGAAAAAAGCTAAAGAATATCAAATTGAACTACATATCAAACATTATTTAATGTTAAATGAAGGAACCCTTGTAAATGATAAAAAAGGTGATAGTTCATTACAAATAAATATTAAAGATAATAAAGTTTATGTTGATGGCTATGAAAATGCTAGTTATCTAAAAAAGATTCTATTTGATAATGAACTTGATTATGACATTTTAGTTACCATTCAAGATAGTATTGAAATAACTACCAATAGTCATAATGAAAAAGAAATTCTTCAAGTTATTTGTAAAAATTTATTTAGGAGTTAGAAATATGAAAAAATATGAAATTGCAATTGTAGGTGTAACAGGTGCTGTTGGCTTACAAGTATTTAAATGGTTGATTGATTTAAAGTTTCCTTTTAGTAATATTTATGGCTATGCCTCTAAAAAAAGTGTCGGTCGAAACATACATTATAAGAAATATTCATTAACTGTAAAAGAATTAAAAGAAAATAGTTTTAAGGGTATTGATATTTGCTTTTTTTGTAGTAATGAAATGGTTTCTAAAAAATATGTACCATATGCTTTAAAAGAAAAATGTCTGGTAATCGATAATAGTTCTTATTTTAGAATGTTTGATGATGTTCCAATTATTATTCCAAGTGTTAACAAAGAACAATATCATAAAGATTTACATTTAATTGCTAATCCTAATTGTGCAACTAGTATTTTATGTAGTGTTTTAAAGCCTTTAAGTGATTTATATCCAATTGATAAAGTTATAGTTAGTACATATCAATCAATATCAGGACTAGGATTAAAAGCAATTGAAGAACTTAAATATCAATCAATTGCTACTTTAGAAGGGAAACATGAACTAGCAAATAAAAATCATTTTGAATCATTGAATGATAAACTTAAATATAAAATTGCTTTTAATTGTTTACCAATTGTTGGAACAATGTTAGAAAATAACTGGACAAGTGAAGAAATAAAAATCATCAAAGAAACTAAAAAGATATTAAATCAAGATTTCAAGATAATAGCTAATTGTATTAGAGTTCCTACTTTTTGTTGTCATGGTGAAACAGTGGTAGTGGAATTTAAAGAAAACATTGATGTAGATAACATCATAAAATATCTTAAAAAACAAAAAGAATTAAAACTAAATAATAAGATTCTACCGGTAAATTCGAATTGTTTTAATCGCTTAGAAGTGTTTGTTAGTAGAATTAGAAAAGTAGATGATAAGACATTAACGTTTTATCTATTAAGTGACAATTTATTAAAAGGTGCAGCCACTAATGCTATTGATATTGCATTTCTTGCTATAGGAGCTTAAAAATGATCTTTTATAAATATGAAGCTACTCAAAATGATTTTATCTTGACCTTAGATAAGGAATTTAATGAAACTCAAATCAAAGATTTATGCAATGTTCATAAAAAAATTGGGGCTGATGGCTTAATTAATATAAATAATCTAAAAGAAGTAACTATCTATAATCAAGATGGATCAAAAGCAAATATGTGTGGAAATGGCCTTAGATGTGTAGCTCATTTGTTACATAAACTAACAAACAAAGATAAACATACAGTAGTAGTAAACAATAAAGAATATGAACTTGCTTATCTTGATAATAATAATGCAATGGTAAAAATTGATGTGCCAATTTTTATAAATAAAAAATCAAATTTATCTGATGGCTATTTTGTTGATACCAATAATTTACACTTTGTAATATTAGTTGATAATCTAGAAACATTTAAATTTGACGATAGAATCAGTGATTTTTCTAAAAATAATCATTGTAATGTTGAAATTATAACAATTATTTCAAACAATGAATTTAAGATCCGTGTTTATGAATATGGAGTAGGTGAAACTAGTTCCTGTGGTAGTGGAGCTATTGCTTCATTTTATGTCCTTAGAAAATTCAATTTAATTAGTGAGAATGCTAGTTGTATTTTAAAAGGTGGAACATTAAAATTAGTCGATAAAAACGATTATTTTCTTTTAAATGGTAATGTTAATTTAGTATATAAAGGAGAACTTATTGATGAATTATGATTCATTTATTTCTAAACGTTTAGGTGGTAAAGACTTTTTTAAAACAAGTTATTATAAGTTTGAATGGTGTAATCAACAAAAGAAAAAATATTTATTGAATCATCAAGATAAATTACTTGATTTTGGTATTGGTGAATCTAATCTTATGCCTGACATCCAAATAATAGATGAACTAACCAAACAAGCATATGTTTATGAAAATAGAGTCTATGCTGATAATGGCATTGAACAATTTAAAGATAAAGCTAAAGTTCATATGAAAGAAATCTATGATGTTGATTGTGACAAATTAAATTTAAAGATTAATCATGTTATGGGAGCTAAAAGTGGTCTAGTTATTCTTCCTTTTAGTTTCATATCTAAAAATGATTATGTGATTTATACTATTCCTGGTTATAGTGTTTTACCTACATTTGCAAAATGGTTAGAGGCAAAACTATATCCTATACCTTTACTTAAAGAAAATAATTATCTGCCTGATTTAGATAAAATTCCCGATAGAATCTATAAAAAAACAAAAATATTTATTATCAATTATCCTAATTCACCAACTGGTGCCATAGCTAATATTTCATTTTATGAAAAACTAATTAAGAAGGCACTTAAGTATCATTTTTTAATCGTTAATGATTGTGTTTATGGTACTCTTTGTTATAAATCAAAACCAATAAGTATCTTTAATGCTAAAGATAGTAACTTATGTTGTATTGAATTACATAGCCTTTCGAAAGCATTTCATATGACTGGATATCGCATTGGTTTTGTTATTTGTAATGAAAAGTTAATGAATATCATAAAAGAAGTTAAAGATAACATGGATTCAGGACAATATATACCTATCCAATATGCCGCTATCAAAGCTTATGATATTGAAAAACAAGCAATAAAAAAAGCAAACAATTATTTTTATCAGAGATTAGTTAAAATACAAAAAATATTAACTAAATATAATTTAGAATGTGAAATACCTGATTCAACCTTTTATTTATATGTAAAAGCACCTAAATCATTTAAAACAGGTAAAGATTTTTTTAAATATTTATTAGACGAAGGGGGTATTTATACTATCTTTTTTGATGATGTTGGTCCTTATGTAAGGTTTTCTATGACTTATAAAGAAGATAAAACATTTTATAAAACACTTGAAGACAGGCTAAAAAAACTAACAAGACTTCAGGAATAAATATTGTTTTTTAACTTTAAAAATGCTAAAATCAAGAAGCAAAGAAACGAAGAAGTACTATCTAAATTCTTTATAGAGAGTCATCGGATGCTGGAAGATGATAAGAATATTTAGGAAATTAATCGTGGAGCACACATTTAAATACTTACAAGGTGCATGCATTAGCATGAACTAAGGTGGTACCGCGCAATTTAGCGTCCTTAGATTTAAGGACGTTTTTTACTATCTAGGAGGTAATATTATGCAATATGAACATTTAAAAATTGAAAAGAAATGGCAAGAAAGATGGGAAAAAGAAAAAATATTTAGAACAGATGTTTATGATTTTTCAAAGCCTAAATATTATATTCTTGATATGTTTCCTTATCCATCAGGTGCTGGATTACATGTAGGACATCCTGAAGGTTACACAGCTACTGATATCTTAGCTAGAATGAAAAGAATGCAAGGCTTTAATGTTTTACATCCAATGGGCTGGGATGCTTTTGGTTTACCTGCTGAACAATATGCAATTAAAACTAATAACCATCCAGGTGATTTTACATACCAAAACATTGCTAACTTTAAAAGGCAAATCAAATCTCTTGGTTTAAGTTATGACTGGGATAAAGAAATCGCTACAACTGATCCTAGTTACTATAAATGGACTCAATGGATTTTTACAAAACTTTATGAAAAAGGACTTGCTTATATTGAAGAAAAACCTGTTAACTGGTGTGAAGAATTAGGTACAGTTTTAGCAAACGAAGAAGTAATTAATGGTGTTTCTGAACGTGGTGGATATCCAGTTGTTCGTAAACCTATGAAACAATGGGTATTAAAGATAACTGCTTATGCTGAACGTTTGTTAAATGATTTAGATGAACTAGATTGGCCTGCTGCTACCATTGAAATGCAAAAAAACTGGATTGGTAAAAGTGAAGGAGCCATTGTTACATTTAAAGTAGCTGATACTAATTATTCTTTTGATATCTTTACTACTAGAGTTGATACCTTATTTGGTGCTAGTTATTGTGTTTTAGCTCCTGAACACCCATTAGTAAAAGAAATTACAACTAAAGAATGTAAAGAAAAAGTAGATGCTTATATTAATTTATGTGCTAGTAAATCGGATATGGAAAGAACTGAATTAAATAAAGATAAAACTGGTGAATTCACCGGTGCTTATGCTATTAATCCAGTTAATAATAAAAAGATTCCTATCTATATTGGTGATTATGTTTTAGCAAGTTATGGTTGTGGTGCTGTTATGGCTGTTCCTTGTCATGATCAACGTGACTATGAATTTGCTAAAAAATATAACCTAGATATGATTCAAGTACTTGAAGGTGATGTAAGTAACCAAGCCTATGTTGAAGATGGTAAACACATCAATTCATCATTTATTAATGGTATGAATATAAAAGATGCCAAAGAAGCCATGATTCAATATCTAGAAGCCAATAAATTTGGTTATCGTAAGATTAACTATAAATTACGTGACTGGTTATTTTCAAGACAACGTTATTGGGGTGAACCAATTCCAGTTGTTCATATGGAAGATGGAACTATTCATTGTTTAAGTGAAGATGAACTTCCTTTAGAATTACCGGCCTTAGATGAATATAAACCATCAGGAAATGGTGAATCACCACTTGCTAATGCTAAAGATTGGTTAAGAGTTGAAATTGATGGAAAAGTAGGACGTAGAGAAACTAATACAATGCCTCAATGGGCGGGTTCATGTTGGTATTATTTACGTTATATTGATCCTCATAATGATAAGATGATAGCTGATCCAAAACTATTAAAACACTGGTTACCAGTTGATTTATATGTTGGTGGTGCTGAACATGCTGTATTACATTTGTTGTATGCTCGTTTCTGGCATAAAGTTTTATTTGATTTAGGTATAGTTGATACCAAAGAACCATTTAAAAAATTATTCCATCAAGGTATGATTCTAGGTGAAAATAATGAAAAGATGTCTAAATCTAGAGGAAACGTTATAAATCCAGATGATATCGTAAATGAATATGGTGCTGATACCTTAAGAATGTATGAAATGTTCATGGGCCCACTTGAAGCATCTCTTCCTTGGTCAACTAATAATCTAGAAGGTAGTAGAAGATTTATTGAACGTGTATTTAGATTGTTTACTGATAGTGAATATAGTTCAAAAATTGTCGATGAAAACGATAATTCATTAGATAAAATCTATCACAAGACTGTTAAAAAAGTAACTGAAGACTTCAACAATTTACAATTTAATACTGCTATTGCTCAAATGATGATTTTCATCAATGAAGCTTATAAAGCTAAAACTATATATAAAGAATATGTCCTTGGCTTTATCAAATTGATGTATCCTGTTACTCCTCATATCTGTGAAGAAATGTGGGAATATTATGGTCATGATAAATCAATCACTTATGAACCA
Source organism: uncultured Bacilli bacterium (assembly GCA_947627355.1). Taxonomy (GTDB): domain Bacteria; phylum Bacillota_I; class Bacilli_A; order RFN20; family CAG-631; genus Caccosoma. Next base: position 7,686 of record CANQVX010000020.1, read on the forward strand.
TGGCCAACTTATGATGAAGCAAAAATTGTCGATGAAGACGTAACAATTGCAATTCAAGTAAATGGTAAATTAAGATCTACTTTAAAAGTTAAAAAAGATACTGATAGTAAGACTTTACAAGACTTAGCATTAAATCTTGAAGATATTAAAAAACATACTAACAATAAGACCATTGTAAAAGTAATTGCTATTGTAAATAAAATTGTTAATATTGTTGTTAAAGATTAAAAAAACATTGATTCTATCGTAAAAAAAAGAAATATGAATTGAAACATATTTCTTTTTTAATGCCTTAAATACGTAAAAAGCCTCTTATAATTGATTTGTCAAAAAATTATTAAGGAGGCTTTTTAAGCAATTTTATTTATTATTCGTTATCGTCATCGGCATCAGAAGCATCGACATAAACATCATCATATTTTTTAGGCTTTTCTGTTTCGCCGTCATCTTCTGGATTATACATATCATTTTCGTTATCTTTATCTGGATCGTCTTCATCTTTTTCATCAAGACTGTATTCATCATCTTCGTCTTCATCATCTTGATAAATATCATTCATATCAATATGTACTTTTTCATATGGAACTCTTTCACGTAAATCCCATTTATTATCACCAACATTAACAAAACGACCATCGATTGTTATATTGGTGTAGAAAAATGAAATTAATAAATCTATTTCTTCTTGTGATTCAACTTCTAATTTAGCTAATACTTGTTCCCATAAATCATAAAAAGAAACTTCTTTTGGATTTTCTTTCATAATTTCATAAGCAATATCTGTCATTGATTCTTTTCCTACCATAATTTATCCTCTTTCCTTTACATTTGATCTAAGGCTTTCACGCCTATTAATTCTAAACCATTTTTAATAACAATTCTAGTTATTTTTACAAGTGCTAATCTTTGACTTGTAATTTCAAGATCATTTTTATCAATAACCTTACATTCATTATAAAATGCATGGAAATATTGTGCAAGTGTATATAAGTAATTTGTAACCTTATATGGTGACATGCTTAAAGCTGCATCTAAGACTACTTTTTCATATAAACAGATGTGTTTTAATAATTGAATTTCTTTTTGATTAGTTAACTTAGAACTATCTAAATCTATTTCAATGTTTTCAACACTTGCAATTTTTGCAATTGATACACAACGAGCATGAGCGTATTCAATATAATAAAGTGGGTTTTCGTTACTCTTTTTTAAAGCATCATCGATATTTAAATCCATATGAGTGGCGATGCTTTTACTTGCAAATGAATAACGAGTAGCATCAACACCTATTTCATCACATAAATCTTTTAAGGTATAAGCTTTTCCAGTTCGTTTTGACATTTTTACTTCTTTACCATCTTTTATTAAACGAACCATTTGATGAATAATGACTTGAATTTGTTCTTTTTTATAACCTAGAGCTTCGATAGCTGCTTCAAGTCTTTTAATATAGCCATGATGATCAGCACCTAAGATATCAACTAGATAATCAAAGCCTCTTTCAAGTTTATAACGATGGTAAGCAATATCTGGAAGTAAATATGTATAACTGCCATCGGATTTCTTTAAGACTCTATCTTTATCATCTTCAAAGGCAGTGGTTTTAAACCATAGTGCACCATCTTTGTTATAAATAAAGCCTTTTTTATCAAGGTATGGGATTATTTCATCAACCCAACCTTTACTATAAAGCATTCTTTCACTAGTAAAGACATCAAATTTAACTCTAAAATTATCTAAAACAGCAATAATCTTATCAAGTTCTTTTTTAATTCCTAGTTCTTTAAAATAGTCAAGTGGTTTATCAAGTAAAGTATCTTGATATTTTTCTTTCAATTCATTGGCTATCGAAATGATATCTTCGCCATGATAGCCATCATCTGGAAATTCTTCATCAATTCCTAGGGCTTGTTTATAACGACAATAAATAGACTTAGCTAGGTTATTTATTTGATTACCAGCATCATTTACATAATATTCTCTAGTTACATCATACCCAATTGCAGTAAGTAATCGACATATACAATCACCAACAGCTGCTTGTCTTGCATGTCCTAAATGTAAATCGCCAGTTGGATTAGCTGAAACAAATTCAACATCATATTTCTTATGTTTTCCATAATCACAAGTACCAAATTTATCATCTTCAGCAACAATTCTATTAATTAAGTCTTTAAATGAATCTTGTAAGACGAAGAAGTTTAAAAAGCCAGGTCTTGCGATTTCTATTTTACTTACATTTGCTTTTGCTAAATCAAAGTTTTCTTTAACAATATTTGCTATATCCATTGGATTTTTCTTTTCAATACTTGCTAATTTTAAACAAACATTACTAGCATAATCGCCATTAGTTGTATCTTTTGGAATTTCAACAACAAATGAAACTTCAGTATTTAAATTAGCTTTCTTTAAAGCATTTATCAATTCGTTTTTTATAACTTCATTGACGTTCATTTTATCACCAGCCCGTAAAATCTTTATTATTATAACAAAATAATAATAAAATTTGTATTGTTTTTTTAAGGATGGTTAAACTTTTTTTAGGTGAAGGTATGAAAAAAGTTCTAAAAATATTTTATTTATGCGTTTTAATCGGAAGTTTTATTACTTTGTATTATCTTGGTTGTTTTCTTTTACCTAAGATTAATCTTTATCATAGTAATGATTTAACTGTCTATGATAATAATAGTGAAATCCTATTTGAATCACATCATGAACTAAATGGAAAATATTTAGCCTTAAATCAAATAAGTGACAATGTTATTGAAGCTTTTATTGCTAGTGAAGATAAAAACTTTTATAAGCATCATGGTTATGATATCAAAGGTTTGATTAGAGCGAGTTTTAACACAATCTTTTTAAATAAAAAACAAGGTGGTTCAACAATCACTCAACAACTAGCTAGAAGTCTATTTCTAAACAACGATAAAACTGTTAAAAGAAAACTAAAAGAAGCAATTTTTACCGGTAGAATCGAAACAAATTATACTAAAAAGCAAATCTTAGAGGAATATTTAAACACCATTTATTTAGGTCATGATTTATATGGTGTTGGAGTTGCTTCTAGATATTATTTTAATAAAGAGTGTTATGATTTATCATTAGATGAAGCTTGTATGTTAGCAGGAATTGCCAGCGCTCCAGCTTATAATGATCCTAGTAATCATTATGAAAATGCTATTAATCGACGTAATTATGTTCTAAACAATCTATATGAATCAAAAGTGATATCAAAAGAATGTTATCTTGAAAACATTAATAAACAAACCATTATAAATATAACTAATCAAGCATTTGATGATGAAAATCTATTCTATCAAAGAGAAATCATAAAAGAATTAAAAAAACTTAATTTATATACTAAAGAAAACCTGGCAGTTGGGATGGATATCTACGTTTCTATCGATAAAAATATATCTAAATCATTATATGAAGTGTTAAGTTATCATAAACCTATAACTGATACTCAAGTAAGTGCTATCATCTTAAAACCCAATTCAAATGATATTCTTGCTATGAGTGGTGGTGTTGATATGGATGATGAATTTAATAGAGTTTTCATGGCTCGTAGAATGATTGGTTCAACCATCAAGCCAATGATTTATTATATGGCCTTGAATTATGGCTTAACACCGGTTAGTAAGTTTTTAAGTGCTGAAACAACTTTTTCAATAGATGGAATAGGTACTTATTCACCTAAAAATAACAATAATGTTTATCCTAATCATAAAATAACTATGATTGAGGCATTAGCTGTTAGTGATAACATCTATGCTACTAAAGCTTTATTATTTCTAGGAAGTAAAAACTTAAATAACTTTTTAAAAATGTTTAATTTAAATTATGATTATTCTTTACCTTCTATGGCATTAGGAGTTAATGAAATGACATTACTTGAACTAGCTAGTATTTATAATACTTTTGCTTCAATAGGTGTGTATTATAAACCCACATTAATTAAAAAAGTTGTCGATAAAATGGGAAATATTTTATATGAAAGTAATAGTAAATCAAGTCAACTATTAGATCCCACAACAACTTTAGTTTTAAATCAATTATTACGGGCTCCTTTTGATAATAATGCCTATGGTTATGCTAAACCAACCTTATTAAACTATCAACCCAATGCCATCTTTGCTGCTAAAACTGGTTCAACTAATTCTGATTCATATCTTGTAAGTTATAATCCTAACTTTACAATTGCTATTTGGGTAGGAAAAGATAATAATTCAACCTTGTTTGAAATAAATCTTGCTAAAGATATATTTGTTGATTTAGCAAATAAAATTGTAAGTAAAGATAAGCAATATGATTGGTATAATCATGGCTATTTTATTGAAGCTTTAAAGGTTAATCCATTAAGTGGAAATGTCGATAATAATGGCTCTTTTTACTGGTTTAAAAGTTAATATTTATATTGACTTTTAGAGCGATAATAATATAATTATTTTGTGATTTATAAAGGTAGTGAGTTCATGTCTGCAAATTCATTTGTAAATAGTAGATTTTATCAAAAAATGATGGCAATTCGTCATAATAAAGTTTTTGATTGGATTTTTTCGATTGTTATAGTAGCAATTTGTGCTGCTTTTTATGCTCTTGCTGTAAAAGTATTTGTTTCACCTAAAAGATTACTAGCCGGTGGTGTTTCTGGTATTTCTTTACTATTAGGTCGTTTTATTGAAGCAACTGGTTGGCTTAGTTTTAGTGAAACTAATATCGCTGGGGTGTTAACATTAGTATTTAACATTCCTTTACTTATTCTTGCTTGGAAAAAATTAAATTTAAAATTTGCTATTTTATCTTCGGTACATGTTATTACTGTTTCTACTTTAGTGGCTTTTCTACCAAATAATATGAGTGAAATTATTTTTAAAGATGCTTGGAATGATATTGGTATTCTAGATGCTGCTTTATTTGCTGGTGCTATTGTTGGTATTTCAACCGGCTTTTGTTTCCATCTTGGTGGTAGTAGTGGTGGCATGGATATCGTGGCTTATTATTTTAGTAGTAGAAAACAAGTAACAGTTGGTAAACTTAACTCAATTATCAATGCTTCAATTATTATTTTAAGTATTATTTTATTTCCTAGTGATGGCGTTGATAAAGCTTTATATACTTTGATTTATATCTTTACTAATTCATTTACTTTGGATTTGGTATTTAATAGAAACAAGAAAAATATGATTCACATTGTAACTAACAATGGTGAAGCTGTATCTAAATTTATTATGGCTAATTTCTATCGTGGTGTAACTCAAATGGATGCTAAAGGGGCTTATACTGGAAATCACAAAGACTTTTTATATGTTATCGCGACCGCCTTTGAATCACTAGAAATAGCAAAAGAAGTTAAGAAATTTGATCCTGATTGTTTTATTACCATAGTGCCTGTAGGAAAAGTCTATGGAAGATTTGTAAATAAAGACATTCATAACTAAAAAACATGAATTACTCGACATTATTTGAATATTTCAACTCCGTTTCAAGTGGGGAAAAATTTATTGAATTTACTAAAAAAATTATTCCAACTAATTTAAAAATAATAGGTGTTAAAGTACCTGTAATTAAAAAAACAGCAAAAGAAATAGCTAAAACTGATAGCGATATTATTTTTAGTTATCCTGTAAATCAATATTATGAAGTCAATTTCACATTTTTATTAGTGTTAGCATATAAAAAACAACCAATTAAAGAAAAATTAGAATCATTATTTAAATATTTAAAATATCTTGATAACTGGGCTATTTGTGATTGTGTAGTTAGTGTTTTAAGGGTTGATGAAAGTTCTAAAGATTATGTTTTTAATTGGATAATAAAATGTTTAGATACCAATAAAGAATTTATCGTTAGATTCGGACTAATTATGTTATTAAAATTCTTTGTTAACAAAGAATATATTTATAAAATATTTGATTTACTTAAGAACTTAAATTATGACTATTATTATATTAGTATGGGTGTTGCTTGGTTATTAAGTGTTTGTTATATTGAATTTAGTGATGAAGTTGAAAACTTCCTTTTTACCGATAGATTTTTACCTAATAAAGTGGTAAATATGACTGTTCAAAAATGTCTAGATTCCTATCGAATTGAAAAAGATAAGAAATTACATCTCAAAAAGTTAAAAAAATTATACTTGAATCAACAAGTTTAAAATGATAAGATTATTTTGCTTAAGGAAATAGGGACATAGTTAAATGGCTTAACAATGGTCTCCAAAACCATCAATGTGGGTTCGATTCCTACTGTCCCTGCCATCGACGAATAAAGCCTGATTTTTAGGGCTTTTTTATTTTGCATTATAGTCAAATTATAGTATACATCAAAAAATTACACTCTTATATGTATACGTCAAAATTTTACACCCACTTACAAAAAAAGTCAGCCCTAGATAACCCAAGGCTGATTTTTAATTTCCAA
>CANQVX010000021.1 GCA_947627355.1 uncultured Bacilli bacterium
TTTAAATCCGTTTATTGCATTAAAGACAGATATCATCAATAAATTTTACCAACCTTTTTGTAAATATATTTAAAAAAATTTAATTTCCATTTATTGTAAAAAATCGTTATAAACGCTTAAAATTATCGATAGAATCAGTGATTTTATCGATTTTTTATTTTAAATTATTCAATTTATAATTATTTGCATTTTTTGTAACTTAGTTTATAATGTAGTTATAAACTACATTTTACAAAAGGAGAAATTTTATGAAGATTACTTTTATGGGTGCTGGTAGCACTGTATTTGCTAAAAATGTAATCGGTGATAGCATGTTAACACCCGCATTACGCGATAGCGAATTTGCTTTATATGACATTTTAGAAGATCGTTTGGAAGAAAGTTATTTAATGGTAACTGCTTTAAACAAAAACATTAATGAAAACAGAGCAAAAATCACTAAATACTTAGGTGTTGAAAATAGAAAAGAAGCCTTAAGAGGTGCTGATTTTGTTATCAACGCTATTCAAGTTGGTTTTTATGAACCATGCACAGTCTTAGATTTTGAAATTCCTAAGAAATATGGACTTAGACAAACTATTGGTGACACTTTAGGAATCGGGGGTATTATGAGAGGTCTTAGAACTATTCATGTTCTACAAGATTTTGCTAAAGATATGGAAGAAGTTTGTCCTAATGCTTGGTTTTTAAATTACACTAACCCAATGGCTATCTTAACTGGTTTCATGCTTCGTTACACTAAGATTAAAACTGTTGGTCTATGCCATAGTGTTCAAGTATGTTCAAGCACTTTACTTAGTGAACTAGGAATGGAAGATAAACTTGAAGGTAGAAAAGAACTAATCGCTGGTATTAACCATATGGCATGGTTATTAGATATCAGAGATAAAGATGGCAATGATTTATATCCTGAAATCCGTAAAAAAGCAGCTAAAAAGTTAGAAAACACTAAAGATTTCTATGATTGTGTTCGTTTTGATTATATCCGCCGTCTTGGTTATTATTGTACTGAATCAAGTGAACACAATGCTGAATACAACATGTTCTATATCAAGGATAAATATCCTGAACAAATAAAAGATTTCAATATTCCCTTAGATGAATATCCTAGACGTTGTGTAAATCAAATTGCTGCATGGCAACATCAAAAGAAAGATTTATTAGATGGTAATAAATTAACTCACGTTAGAACCCATGAATATGCTTCATATATCATGGAAGCAATTGTTACAAATAAACCATTTTTTATCGGTGGAAACGTATTAAATACCAATGGTTTAATTTCTAATTTACCATATGATGCCTGTGTTGAAGTTCCTTGTATGGTAAATAGTAATGGCGTCATGCCAGTACGAGTTGGTAGACTTCCTGTTCAACTTGCTGCTATGAATCAAACAAATATCAATGTTCAATTAATCACTATCGAAGCAGCTGTTAAAAGAAGCAGACAACTTGTTTATAATGCTGCTATGTTAGATCCTCATACCGGCAGTGAATTATCACTAGATAAAATCACTGAAATGGTTGATGAATTATTAGAAGCTGAAAAAGAATATTTAGGAGAATATAAGTAATTAAAAAAATTTGAAGTAAAGGAGTCCTGCTTATGAAAAAATGTTTACGCTTTATACTTTCTAGTGTTATCATTTTGCTTGCTTTTTGTGGCCTTATAAAATCAACGCCACAAACTGTAATTGCAGCCGATTCTGTCGACAGTTATTATTCTGGTATTAATGCTAATAGCACTAGTTTGTTAAGTGATTTACAAAGGCTAAACAGTAGTAAAAGAAAATTTACTCCTGGTTATGATGGTTTCAAAACATATTATAAACAAACCGATGTTGATCCTACCAACCCGAACAATTTAATTGTTTTCTATACTGGAGAAAGCATTCCTTTTAATGGCAACTTTGGCGGCACAATAAATAGAGAACACGTTTGGCCAAATTCAAGAGGTGGAAAAGCTGTTGAAGGAGATATTCACATGACAAGACCAACCTCTTCTGCTAATAATAGTGAGAGAGGTAATTCTTTCTACGTCGAAGGGAAAAATTCCTCTACATCTGGTTGGGATCCAAAACTTACAAAAGGTGGTTTAGAAAAATATCGTGGTATTTCTGCAAGAATTATATTTTACTGCGTGGTTGCTGAAAGCAAATTAAAACTAGTTGATTTAGAAAACGATAGCACTGGAAATAACTCGATGGGTAAACTTTCTGATTTACTTAAATGGAACTTAGCTTATGGCATTGATGAAACTGAAGTTAGAAGAAACGAAGCGGCCGAAGAAATTCAAGGAAATAGAAACCCGTTCATAGACCATCCAGAATACGCATGTAAGATTTGGGGAAATACAAATGCAACTACAAAATCCATTTGTGGTGATGTTGGTGGTCAAGAAGATCCTACAAAAACTGATAAAGAAGCTGTTGAAGCAGATACTTCAGAACTTCAACAAACATACACTGAAACATTTAAAAATCCTATAACTACAATTAGTTCACTAAAAATTAAAGGAACAAATGGTTCTGACATCAGTTGGGTTTCTTCAAACACAGATGCATTCAAAATTGTAAATTCTAGTAATGTTACAATCAAACAATCTGATAAAAATGTGACACTTAAATTAACAGCAACAGTTTCTAAAGGAAACGAAAGCAAAACTGTTGAATTCAATGTGACAATTAAACATAACGTCATTGAACCTCAATTAAAGCCTATTTTAAAAGAAAATCAAGAAATTGCTGACACTAATGAAACAATTTATGAATATAAATTCACAAAAGCCGAAGGTCTTTCAATTGGTGATAATACTTTTGGCGGCATTAAATGGAACTTTGATAACGCCATAGCCGGTGAACACATGGAATGGGATAGTAGTGGTAGCAATTATGGTTTCCAACTGGGTTCTAAAAGTAAGCCGGCTGGTGGAACATTTGTGACATCTGATTTATCTTCTAAAAGTGTTAAATCTATTGGTATAACTGCAAAAACAGGAAATAGCGGTCGTGCAACAGTAAATATTTATATCGGAAATCAAATGATATATACTCAAGCAATATCAAGCGAAAGCACTTATTGTGAAGCAATTAACACAGGCAAATTAACTGGTGATATCAAAATTGAGTTAGTTGCGGGCGACCGTGCCATGTATGTTAATTCTTTCAAAATCGTTTATTCTGATAGTGGTTTTGTAGATGCTAATGAAACAACCTATGCATCTATATCATTACAAAATCCAAACATCAGATTTGGTATAACACTATCAAAGAAAGCAATATTAAAAACATTAAATGTTGAAACAATTGATTTAAATGATGTTGAATTAGGTGTTTATGTTACCGATACAAATACCTTAAGTGAATATGGTTATGAAAATCTAAAGATTCTATATGCATCTAATTATAAAACTAGAATGCAAACACAGCCATTATTTACTTATAATGAAACAAGTGATAGTTGTTCAGTCTCTTTAGTTTTATATAACGTTAATAAAGATAATACTTATTATGCAATGTGTTATCTAAAATATAATGATCAATATTACTTTGCTAATGAAATTGCTACTTCTTATCTAGAAATAGCAGCTAACAATTTAGAAAAACTAACAAGTCTTAAACAAGACTTAGTTACTAAAAATCAATACAATAATGAATATGAAAAGCAATTAGAATTGCTTAATGGTATTCTTGCTTAGGGGGTGACTAGAATGAAATTAAAAAGTTTAGTTAAAGTCTTTTCTTGCCTTCTACTTTTATGTGCTTGTAGTACTAGCAATGAAAATATAAGTTCTAGTTCTCTAACAAGTAGTAGTTTATCTTCTTCTAGTATCACTAGTGATTCAAGTACCTTTGATTCTAGTTCAACCAATCAAAGTTCTAGTACTTCTTTAAACAGTACAACTTCTACTACTTCTTCATCACCTAGTATTCAAGAATCATCATCTTCATCTAGTTCTGAAGTTATTAAGTATCAAGTTACTGTTGTAAATGGTACTATTCAAGGTTATGGAAGCGAAACATCAATTAGAGTTCCTGTTAACACTTCTTTAACTATCGTTGCTAACAAACCAGATGAAAATAAAGAATTTCTCAATTGGACATTAGAAAACAATCAAATCTTTTCAATTCTAGCAACTTATACTTTCAATGTTATTACAGATATGCAAATAACAGCAAATTATCAAGATAAGGTTGTAACTACCGGTTATAAGATTTCTTTTTCAGCCGGTTTTGCTAATGATGTAACTAATAATGTTGAAGCAATTAATAATGTTACTGATACCTTTACATTCCCACAAGGATATACAAGAAGTAGTGACATTGCCTTTCTAGGTTGGGCTTTAACCCCATTAGATCACGAAAATCTATATCAACCAGGCACTAGTTATGATAAGACTATTACCTCTGATTTATTATTCTATGCAGTTTGGGATGAAGACTGGACTGAATGGTTATAAATCATTGAATTGAACGATAAATTTAAAAAGATGGCAAAAAGAAAAATGAGTCATTTGATAACTCATTTAACTAATAAACCATCTTTTTTTGTTACTGATAATAATTTGTTATTATCATAGATTAAATGATAATGAACATCTTTAACTTTTTTGTTATAAATATCTAATAGAAATACTCGAATATCATCGATTATACCGGTATTTTTTGGGTTGTTAATCCATTCAATTGTTTTAAAATCTAATACTCCTTCATCAGTTTTTCTAGGATAATTTGAAGTATCATAATCTTTATCTAAATCAGCTATAAAGATAAATCCTAAACCATCATCATAATTCCAAGTAAAAGTAGCAACCAATTCAATTTCGTTTATAACAATATTAGTTTCTTCATAGATTTCTCTAATGGCACATTCTTTAATAGTTTCGCCTTCGATTTGATGCCCACCTACAGCATTCCATTGACCCATGAATGGTGGATTGTTGCGGTTAATCAACAAAAACGAATCATCTTTTTTTAAAAAACATAACGATAAATGTTCTCTATCCAATTGGCAAATCCTCCTCTGGAAGTGTTCTTAAATTCTTAACAACTTTTCTATCAGACCAAATTAGTAATGAAGTAGAAATACCAACATAACCAATAAACATGATAAAGATCAAAATAATCTTAGATAATACATTCAACTGAGTAGTAATTCCTAATGTTAAACCTGTAGTTCCAAATGCGCTGGCAACTTCAAACATCACTTCAGTTAATGAGAATGTCTTGTTATTGATAAATAATAGAGCAAGTGTTCCAAAGACAATCAAGACAATACCGGTAATGAAAATACTAATCGCTTTTTCAATTGTTTTCTTAGGTATTGTTCTTTGACATACTTCAACCCTATCTGCACCTGTAGCAGTGCTCTTTAACAAATAGATAACTAAGAAGAATGTTGTACATCTAAGTCCGCCACCAGTTGATGCTGGAGCAGCCCCAATAAACATCAAAATAATCAAGATAAAATTAGTTGAATTAGCAAACATATTTAGATTAATTGTAGCAAACCCGGCATTTCTAGTTGATACAGTCTGGAATATCAAAGCAAAGATTTTATCGGCTATACTAAATCCATTGTTAGCAAACAAAAATCCCGATTTACCCGCTAATAATTCAGAGGCAAAGACTAAAACTAAACCAATGCCACCAATGATAAAATATGATTGTAAACTGAATTTAGTAAACAATGATAAGTGATATACTTCTTTTTTACGTTTTGCCTTGATATAGTTTTTAATATCATAGAAAATTGGAAAACCAATACCACCAATAATTAAACTAATCATAGTTATAATTTGAATGAAATAATCTGATTTGAATACCATTAAAGAGGATTGACCATCAATAACAGGAAAGATATCAAAACCAGCATTGTTAACTGAAGATACCCCATGGAAAATAGATACCCAAATCAATTGACCTAAATTCTTAAACATATCTCGATATTCAGAAACACAAACAAGTCTTAAAAATGTTGCTAAGGCCGCAAATATTTCAGTCATAAAAATAACTAGTAATGATGTTTTTATTAAATCAATACTTCCTCCTAACTTCCCGTTTCCACGTTCATTAGAAGAAAATAGTCTTTCCTTAAGTCTTATCTTTTTTCCTAAAAATAACAAGAAAATAATCTTTAATGATAGTATTCCTATACCACCAATTTGAACTAATATCAAAATAATAAGTTGACCAAAGAAGGTAAACTGATTACTCAAAGTTAAGGTTGTAAGACCAGTATCACTACAAGCAGAAGCAGAAATAAACAAAGAATCAATGAACTTTATTTTAGGTGCTCCACTAACGCTTGCAAACGGAAGTAATAGCAACAAAGAACCAATGACTAATGTAATTAAATAGCCTTGAAACAATCTTTGTGCTATTGTTTTACCAAAGAAAATATTTTTTATTTTATTAAAAAATGCTTTCATTGTTTCTTTGTTCCCCCTTTTTGAATAAATATATTATAGCCAATTAGTGTTTTTTTTACAACTTTAGGCTAGACACAAAAAGCAACACTAAGTGCTGCTTGTTTAATAATATTTAGGCTTGACTTGGATTTTTTAAAGCTTCTAGAAGTAATTTATATTGTTCTCTCCATTTTTCTTCATACATACCAACTGTTTTACGAACTAAAGAACCAATTTCTTTTTTAGCTGCTTGTTGTTCTTCATAAGTTGTTTTAATCGTTCCATCTAGTTTTTGGAATAATTCAAACACTTTGTCAAATAAATCAAGGATAGGTTGTTCTTCAAAACGATATTGATCTTTAACAAATCTATAGATTTGAACATAACCTTTTAAAAGATTAACGATTAATTGGTTTTCATATGAATTTGGATCTCTTGTTCTAGCATAAGCTTCTTTATAGTTTGTATCTTCTTTTACAATTTCAGTATATAGAACTAAAACCATAATAGTTCTATAGAAATTATCATTGCTTACAATACATTGATAAAGAGTTTCATCTTGAACTTCGTTTTTTCTATTATGATTAATAAAATTTACCATAATATCTGCTACAGTTTGAAAACATTTAACAGTTTCTTCTAAAAATTCAAGTTTTCTATCTGTGTCAGCTTTACAAGTTTCAAAAGAAACATAAAATTCTTTTTCATAAATGTTTTCTAAATATTTATTCAATTCATCATAAAACTTTTTACCATTTTCATTAGGGTTATTTACTAAAAATTTTGCAATGAAATGTTCGCTATCAATTAAATCTTTAAAAAACTTAGCACGGTGTTCAAAAGCACCATCTTTAATTTGAATTGGTTCATAACAATATTCAAGTGAATCACGAATCACAAAACTTAAATGTAATAAATCTACTAATGGGTAATTATCTTTATGCATGAAAACGCCTCCTGCCTTCTTGTGACTAGGCTAATTATACTCTTTTTTATAAAAAAAGAAAAGAATATCTATTTTATTGATACGATATATATGTAGTAGAAAAAAATACGTTAATTAAAATTTATTTTTTAATGTTTTTCAAGGCTTTTTCACAAGTAGGACATATGCCATCTTCATTTAATGGTAAAGGTTTAAAATATTTTTTAATGTTATATGAACCCAAGTTGAAATCTCCATCACCGATTTTGTCGGGCATATTGGGTTTATAGCCTTTTTCATGACAACAAATACATTCGTTAATCCATTTTTTAAATTTTGGAAACGCATTAACATATTCTTCGCCTTCATCTTTTTTAATTCTTGTCATAGCTTCTTATCCCTTCTTATAATTACGTTAATATTTTCCATAAATCAGGAAATTTAATATTATCTATTTCAAGGTTTTCTTTATTGAAAAATTCCTAAATCAAACCGGATTTTTCATCATCAATTACAAAATAATTATATCTCGCTTTAAAGATCTTGAATAATAATTTCTTTAATACCTTTGATAGATAAAATAATATATCTTGTTTTTATTCCACCATCAAACAATATACATTTATCACTATAATAAATCATCTCTATTCCAAAAAGGCCAGAAGATTCTTCTTGTAAATATTTTTTAAATGTTGAATATTCTAGATAGTTTAACTTTTTACCATATTCTTTGATTTCAAAGGCTTCTTCAAAAGAATTAAAACAACTATCGAGTTTTAAAATTATTTGTTTTGGATTAGATAAAACTGTTTCTTTTCCATTTTCATCTAACAAATATATTCCGTTATCAAAGCTTAATTTGATTTCTAAACCATTGCCTTCAATTGAAGTTATATCTGTATCATGAAAGCAATATTGAAATAATTGTTCGAAAATATTTTTCTCAATCATAGTTAGTCACCACTTATTCTAAAAATGCTTTAATAATTAATTTTAAATTTTTTGTTTATAAAAATGAATTAACAACTGTTTTTCCATTAAAAATAACCATTTACTATATCCACTTGTGAATATTCTTTTATTATTTTAACAATACTTTTTCTATCATCTAAATGAATTTTTGAACCATCAACAAATTTTATTTCCAATGCTCGACATCTAAAAAGATCTACTTTTTTAATACTTACTATTTCATCCCATTTATGATTATTAATAACTTTGTTTTTAAAAACAATTTTTATACCATTTTCATCAATAATTACCTTTTGAAAAATCCAATAAAATCCTATAAGGAAAAATAAAATAATTAAAAGAGCGGAAATTATTAATAATATCCATCCATAATTCTTACCATAATTTAGACTTTCAAAAAAACCTAATAGTAAACAAAAAACTAATAACATTATTGCAGAAAAATAAGAAACTGACTTAAATAAATTTTTATAAAATTTGTTCTTTTTCATAAGCATCTTTCCCTAATAATTTAAAGCAGATATTAACTTATCTATAAGATACGAAATTAAATCGTAAACTATTTCTACACCACCAATAATTAAACCAGTTACAATCCATGAAGCGATTTTAGAATTCAAATCGTTGGCTAATGCACCTGTTGTACTAGATATTGTAGACATAGATGATCCAAAACCAGCAAGAATATTTAATGTTCCAATAAAGGTAGACATTGCTAATGTTTCTTCCCAATCAATATCCACTTTTTTGAAGTCGGAATTATGCCAGCTGGTATAGATGGTTCCTAATAAATTTCCAACAAATCCACCAGTATACGAAACACCAATTCCTAACATCAAATAACCAATACTTGCAAAATTGGAAACTTCAGATGCTTTAAAAAATGCTTCCCCGCCTAATCCAGCTCCTGCTCCAGATAAACCTCCAGCAATAAATCCTCCAATATATCCGGCAGTAAAATCTCCACCATTAGCTTCAGTCATATAACCATTTATTAATGATTCAACTCCACCAGCAATTAACATACCACCAAAAACACTATAAGTTCCTGTAGCACACAAAAATATACCACCAATTATAGCAAGACCACTAATTAACCACGCCACAAATTTTGATAAATATCCACTAGGATCCATATACATAATAGGATTATTATTACAATAAGAATATAAATTTAATTCTCCGACTGTTTCAAAACCCAAAAAGGCTATATCATCAGGTGAAATAAATCTAAATATATTTGGATCATAATATCTAGTTTGTAGATAATAAAGTTCGGTTTCGACTAGGCCCTCCTATTGCAACTCCAATCGATGCATTACTTTTACACCTAGTATTATATCATGAATTAGCTTAAAACGAATTTAATTTGATATAAAATCATTTATGAATTTGTAATATATTTTAATAGTTCTTGGATTATCTCTATATCCAACTTTTATTCTAGATATTTACGAATGAACTATTAAGGAATTAAGTTCTTTAAATTCTAAAAATACATTTACTTTTTCTTTTAATAATTTGTAATTTTTATCGTAGACTTTTCTTCTTGCTTTTGGTGTTTGAATACTGTCAGATTCACCAACACTTCCATCATCTAATTGTCTATGATTTTTATATCCTAGTTAAATCAATGTGGCGTGAATCATTATGAAGCACGCCTTATCCTGTTTACATTGGATGTAAGACATCCATAAATTCATCCAATTTTTTGGATGTTTTTAGTCATCTCAATTAATAGGTTAGAACTAAATGGTCAAAAAAAGCTTAAAAAAGAGCAACTATCTATATAGAGATAGCTACACTCTTGCAAGTTTGTGATATCAATTATACCAATCTAATTCACTCCATATTTCTTCTAAACTTTTATTATCAATTCTAAATTTTTCTAATAATTCTTGTGGGGAATCGAATTCGCCGTATTCTAAGTATTTGTTTCTATTTTTTATCACACTAAATAAAGTTTGATGGGGAACATATTCATTAATATAATAAGAATATTTTTTACCATTAGGTGACCATAGCAAATCAATAATATAATTCTTATATTTCAAACTAAATTCTTCGTGATTAATTAAATATCTTTCAATAAATTCATTCCAGTCCATATTAGAATCCTCTCTTTATCATTTCCCAAATAAATTTAAAAAAATTATTAATTGAATCGCTATGTGGCAATTCAGTATGCCAATGTATCCATTGATGCCCTTTATTAAATAAATGCATAGAGTACTTCATTTCCCCATTTTTACCATAATAGGTTAATGTATTAAATTGCTTATTATATGATGCAGAATGTGCATTGCCAGTTCTTGGAGTACTTCTAGCAGATGAAAATGTTGTATGACTTACATCATAAATTCCACAAATGATAGTTCCTATTGTAGCAACATCTACAAAAATACCTTCTACAATACTATATGCTTTTTCGTTTCCATTAAAAATAACCTCTTTAATTACATTATAATCCGTTATTCCTTCTCCCATATCGGATAATCCAAACAATGCGGTTCCTCCACCAGCTAAAAGAGTTATTCCCGCAACCACAGAAATCCATCCTCCATATGGTAAAGTAACTACCCCAACTGCTATTGCGGTAACACCTGTAATAACTAAGCCAATACCTTTTGCTATTTTTCTCCAATTCCACGTGAATGGATTATACCATTTATATCCACTAGGATCCAAATACATTATAGGATTATTGTTGCAATAAGAATATAAATTTAATTCTCCGACTGTTTCAAAACCCAAAAAGGCTATATCATCAGGTGAAATAAATCTAAATATATTTGGATCATAATATCTAGTTTGTAGATAATAAAGTTCGGTTTCGACTAGGCCCTCCTATTGCAACTCCAATCGATGCATTACTTTTACACCTAGTATTATATCATGAATTAGCTTAAAACGAATTTAATTTGATATAAAATCATTTATGAATTTGTAATATATTTTAATAGTTCTTGGATTATCTCTATATCCAACTTTTATTCTAGATATTTACGAATGAACTATTAAGGAATTAAGTTCTTTAAATTCTAAAAATACATTTACTTTTTCTTTTAATAATTTGTAATTTTTTATCGTAGACTCTTCTTGTTTTTGATGCTTAAGTGTTTCTATTTCACTTACTATTTTCTTTTGTTCTTCTTGATATTCTTTAATCATTTTGGATGAAGTAGTAGTATCAATAATTTCATTTAATGCATCATCATATATTTTTTTAGTTAGTTGATATAATTTATCTTTTCTTGCTTCTAACTTACTTATTTTAGATTCAATATCATCATTAAATATTACTTTCTTTTTTCTTTCTATTAATTTATCAACAAACTCATCTCTATTGATATTATTTATTAAATATTTTAATTCCTGTTCAACAATTATTTTAATTTGTCTATAAAGTAATGTATTAGGTCTAGGACAATAATCTTTATTTCTCATATAAGTTGTACATTTATAAGTATGACTTACGTTACCATATTTTCTTTTTTGATAAACTAAAGCCATTCTATTACCACAATGAGCACAATAAATTATACCTTTAAATAGATTTTCATGAGTATGTATCCAAGAATGAGTACGAGATGCTATCATTGATTGAACTGAATCAAAATCACTTTGAGATATGATTGGCTCATGTGTGTTTTTAATTATTAAATGCCTTTCTTTAGGTACAGGAACACGTTTTTTGGTCTTATAGTTAATAACTTCATATTTATTTGATTCAATATGTCCTAAATAAACAACATCACTTAATATTTTTCTAACTGTTACATAAGTCCAACCTTGATTCTTATATCTTGCAAACCTACTATCGCCATTTATTCGTTTATAGTAACCTGGGGTATAAATGCCTTTCTCAGTTAAAATAGTTGCAATTTTAGGACAACCATAACCTTCTAATGCCAATCTATAGATAAATTTAATAATAGGTCTTATTTCTTCATCAACAATTAAATGATTTTTATCATTAGAACCTTTTTTATATCCATAAGGAACCTGGGCGGCTGTATATAATCCTTTTTGATTTCTACTTCTTTTAGCTGCTTTTACTTTTCTAGATAAATCCTTTGAATACATATCATTTAAAATATTTTTAAATGGTGCAATATCATTATTATCGTTAATAGTATCAATACCATCATTAATAGCAATATATCTAACACCAATATCTTTAAAGTAATGTTCAGTATAATAACCAGTTTCAATATAATTTCTTCCAAATCTTGATAAGTCTTTAGTAATTACTAAATTAACTTTGTCATTTTGAATATCTTGAATCATTCTTTGAAATCCTGGCCTATTAAAATTAAGCCCTGAATATCCATCATCTATATAAATATCATAAATTTTAAATTCATGTATTTTGGCATATTCTTCTAAAATAATCTTTTGTGTTTGAATACTACCAGATTCACCAATACTTCCATCATCTAATGATAGTCTACAATATAAAGCTGCGTTGTAAATTTTATTATCTTTCAATTTTTCCTCCTTTTTTCAACACAAACTTGCATCATGATGATATCACAAGTTTATGTTTACATCCATCTATTTGTTTATGATTTTTAGTAAGCTAGGTATCCTAGTTAAATCAATATGGCGTGAAGCAATGTGAAGCACGCCTTATCCTGTTTACATTGGATGTAAGACATCCATAAATTCATCCAATTTTTTTGGATGTTTTTAGTCATCTCAATTAATAGGTTAGAAAAATAATAAAACCAAACGGTCAAAACAAAAAAAGTTTAAAAAAGTGCAACTATCTATATAGAGATAGCTACACTTTTACAAGTTTGTGTTAATATTTAATTATTTTGTTATCTTGACTTTGCAAACAAAACATCTGGCCATATTTCGTATATGCTTTTACCTTCAATTCTAAAATCATTTAATAGTTCAATAATAGAATTAAA
>CANQVX010000022.1 GCA_947627355.1 uncultured Bacilli bacterium
CGCAGAGTAGCTATGTATGGAATGGATAACCGCTGAAAGCATCTAAGCGGGAAGCCAACTTCAAGATGAGTTTTCCCTTCTTTATGAAATAAGTTCCCTAGAAGACTACTAGGTTGATAGGCTAGAGGTGGAAGCATGGCGACATGTTGAGCTGACTAGTACTAATAGAACGAAGATTTAATCCTATTATTTTCCAATAATAATTTGATTATAGATTACACATTATCATGTTTTCAGAGAATTATTTCTCTATATTTAAATTGGTAACGATAGCAAAGAGGATACACCTGTTCCCATCTCGAACAGAGATGTTAATAGATGTAAGCCATAAAAAAGTTATTGTTGCTGATATTAAAAATTAGTTAAAAATTTTACTTGTGTTAATAGCCTAGTGGACACACCCTTACCCATCCCGAACAAGGAAGTTAAGCACTAGAACGCCGAAAATAGTGTATGCGAAGATAGGAAAATGCAAGTAATTTTTTTATGCTTTAAAAAGACTAAATCACTTAAAATTTAGTCCTTTTTTTATGCATTTTTATTATTAGGGGACCCACTAGGTAACCCAATATTTGTACTTTTTGTAATTTCTGTACGAAATTCTGTTAGGTCATTAGCTAATAAAATCTTTCTTTCTTTATACATGTGTCCATATTCGTTACTTGTTGTTCTAATATCCTTATGTCGAAGTCTGGTTTTAATATCTTCTAGTGTTTTTCCCATATAGATTAGTAGTGCTGCGTGGCTATGTCTTAATTTATGTGGAGTGATGTTTTTTTCAATTCCTGCTAGTTTTAGATACTTTTTAATCATATCTCTAATAGCCCTATCTCCGATTACTTCACATTTACCTCTATTGTTAGCAAAAAGGTATTTACTAGTAATATTATTAACTTTCCTATATTCAAGAAATGTATGATATGCTTCAACTGTAATATCATCAAGAAATAAATCATCCATTGCTTCATCAGTTTTAGCTTTAGGTCTAATCTTTCCCTTATAATAAGTTTCTGTTATATCTAAAGCAGTTCCTTGCTCTGTAGTAATTATACTATCAACTGAAAGTCCTAGCAACTCACTAACTCGTAAACCTGTATAAAACAATAGTTGTATAATGAATAAATCTCTAATATTATCAACAACAGACAACAATGTCATAAATTCTTGATAAGTAAGATATTCTTTTTCTTTTTTTACCTTTTTAAAATTACCAACAACTCCTGCGGGATTGTATGCTATTAATCTTTTTCTAACACACCAATTTAAGAATGCTGATAGTTGTTTGTGTACTTTAATGAGTGTTTGATTACTTAAACTTTTGGTTTTTACTCGTGAACAAGTCATAGCCATTAGATCATTATGAAATTTGTAGATATGTTCTTCTGTAATATCTGATATTTTAACATTACCTAACTTTGGAAGTATTTGATTTTTAAAAATCTCTTTTTTACCATCCACAGTTGACTCTGCTAAATTACCTTTTCTTTCTTCAATTTCACACTCTTTAATGTAGGAGGTATAGACATCCTTAAAGAGTGCATTTTTTGGAAGTTTACTGTGTGATTGTTCCTGTTCAAATTTTACTTTTTCTTCGGCTATATAGAATTGTGCTTCCTTTATAGTTTTAAAACCTTGTTTTTTCCTAGTAACTCTTTTATTATAAATTTTATCGTGTAATTTAAAGGCAACTGCATAAGTACCATTAGTTTTATGTTTATAAATATAAGTGTAGTTTGTTTTCGTGAAATCACGCTTTAAATCAAGCATTATTTTATCTCCTATCTTTTTTATTTTTTAAATTCATGCTATAATAGGAGTACAGAAAAAAAGTTGTTCAGTGTGGAATTAATTTTTATTCTGTACGCTTTATAGCGGTTGGGTTAGTGTTGGTAGCACTAGCTCTTTTTTTATTTATTTATTATTTGTTTCTAGTTCATTTTTTATTTTGTATAAAGAGTCATATAAATCTAATTCAATAAGTTTAAAAAGCCTTTGATAATCAAAATGTTTCTTCAAATCTTCATCATATATTAACGCATTGTTTTTTAATTCGTTTCTATGTATTATATCAAACCATAAAAAACTATTTAAATTAATGAAAAAGTGAAATCTATAATCGTTTTCAATTAAAAAGTTAATAGTATCTATGACTTTACTAAAAGTAGATTGCTGTTCATCATTTTTAACAGCATCTTTATGATTTATTAAATATTCGTTTAGCGTATCAATAGCTTTTTCTGATAGTCCAGTAGTTTTGTTAATAAGTTTATAATCTTCTTTAATACTAGGAGTATTAATTAATCCTAATAGATAATCAGTACTTACATTAAAATGTTTTGCTAGTTTTATCAATTTTTCTACGCTTGGTACTTGTTCAGCTTTTATGTAAGCATTAATACTTGCTTTACCAATGTCCAAAGTATCTGCTAAATCACTTTCATTTTCGCCGTTATCATCTAAACACTTACATAATCTGTATGCAAATTCTACCATATTTTCATTTCCGTTAGCATTTGCTAAAACTTTTTTTCTATCAAAAGTAGATACTTTGCTTTCTAAATTGTATTTTCTTTTTGTTCTTTCTTCCATTTATTTTCCTCCTTTATTCGTTTTAAAGAAATTTTTAATCAAAAAAACACATTTTGTTTATTTGTACGAAATATTAACAATTTATAATATTTTGTGATATGATATATTCGACAAACGGAACAAAAGCAAAAAATATTCTGTTTGCAAGACAATTATACGATAATTAAGTATATTTGTCAAGAAACTAAAAGAAAGGAGGAAAATTATGTTTATGACTATAAAAAATATCAGGAATTACAATAAGTGGTCATTAGAACTTGCTTCAAAACTTTTCAACATTGCACCAGAAAGATTAAAAAACATTGAAGATTATAAGGAAGCCCCAACTTATGAAGAAGTTGTGACTATATTAAAAATGGCAGATGTTTATTATGATGATATGGTTGGTACAATTTTTAATGATTTTGACAGTCATCGTAGATTTCAAGAACTACAAAAGTTTTAAAAGAAAATTACGAAATAAAAATTAATTTCACACTGAACTTTGAAAGGAGAATATAAATGAAAATATCTTTAAAAAATTTAAGAGAAAAAAAGGGCTGGTCGTTAGAACTAGCATCCAAGATATTTAAAATAAAGGCTAAAACATTAAAAGATTATGAAGAATATAGAAAAATTCCTGATATCGAAGAAGTAACTAGAATTTTAAAAATCTTACATAAAAACTATTTTAATTTTTTTAGTAAGATTTACGAAGATATTTACATGAATTATGATGATTAATCATATAAGAGGTTTAAAAAGATAGGGAGTACAAAATGGAAAATACAATGTTAGATGTAAGACAATTATCTAAATACTTGAATATTAGTATTTCACTTGTTAGAAAACTAGTAAGAAACAATGATATACCTTACAACAGAATAGGTGTTAAGCTACTATTTTCAAAATTAGAAATAGATAATTGGCTTAAAGAAAAGCAAAATTATGATAATGGAAAAGGAGAAAATGAATAATGAATGAAAATAATAAAATACAAGAAAATAGCGTAATTGCTAAATTATCAGTACCTTATGATATTCCAGAGGTATGTATAAAGAAAACTAATGAGGAGGAAGTTGTTAATCAATATTTTAAAAGTGTAAGTTGTAATAACTCAGAATTAGAACTTTTACTTTATGAAGTAATTGGTTATTCACTTGCTAAAACTTCTAAATTAAATAAAGCCTTTATTTTTAAAGGTAATGGAAGAAATGGCAAGTCCAAAATCTTTCGTATTTTAGAAGCACTGTTGGGAGAAGAACAATGCTCACACGAGCATTTGGAAAATCTTTCTGGCTGTAAAGCAGGTAGCAAGACAACAGTTAATCGGTTAAATGGATGTACTGTTAATATTGCTGAAGATCAGAAACAGCCAAAGTATATTAATACCTCTCTGATAACAAGAATTATATCAGGGGAAACAATATCAATAGAGCAAAAAGGAAAAGAAAACATTAATTTAGTTCCTTATGCTACTATGCTGTTCTCCGTAAATGAAGTTATAGACTTCAAAGAGACTGGCTTATATATAACAGACAGATTTATAGTCATACCTTTTAATGCAACTTTTATAGGGCATAATAGAGATATAAATATGGGAGAAAACTTATGCAAGCCAGTAGCATTACAAATTATTGCAACAAGGGCTACACGAGCATTTAATGCAGTTTTAAAAAGAGGAGAGTTTACTATTCCACCAATTGTTGAACAAGAAACAAATAAATACTTTCTTGAATGTAATAGTGTTAAAGAATTTTGCGATACATTCCCAATAAATACTATTATTATAAAATCAAGATATTATAAAGAGTACTGTAAATGGTGTTCTTGTAATAACAGAGAAGCAGTTAGCAATTCTCAATTCGGAAAACAAGTTTTAGCTTTAGGTTACAGAGCTGAAAGATATTCATTTGGAAATAAAAGAAATACTTATTATGCTTCTCCTAATTTTGATAATTCTAATAGTAGTAACATTTATAATGATTTTCTTCATAAATGTGGTATGAGTGAAGAAATGGAAAAAACAACAGATGAAAAAATATTAAAAGACCATTACGGAACAACTTTTAGTGATTATTTATTTGATACTATAAAGTAAAAATCAATCAATAAATAAGCCTAATATGCCTCTGTGAGCCTCTAGGAGGCTTATATAGGGCTTTTATTATACAGGGCGATAAAATTTTTGTAAAAATAGATTAGCCCCTAGGAGGCTTATAGGGCTGTCTAGGACAGACTTTATTATAAAGCGTTTAAAGGGCAAAAGGGCTAGGAATACCTAGTCCTTTCATTAAGGAAGTTTACTATGCCACTATGCCATATTACTTAAATATATTTTATCCCATAAGAAAACTATAGTTATTCTATAGTTAATTCTTACTTATTTATTCTAATCAATATTTATATTCTTTCTCTTCTTCTCTTCTTTATAATTTTTATTATTCTAATTACTATTTAATTTATTAATATTATTATGATGATGATTATGATTATTTATATTATTATATATTAAAGAACTGTTTTCGCTTCATCACTCCTTTTTCATTATATACCTTCACTTGCTGTTCCTTTCTCTTTTGCACTTGGTATATACTAATATATACGAAATATGACTAGCTTTCAGTAGAAGTTAATATTTTATCCACTATACCATATTTTAGGGCTTCTTCTGCATTAAACCATTTGTCTTTTAATTCAACATCCTTTTTAACTTGCTTAATGCTTTTACCTGTATTATCAGCTAAAATCTTCATAAGTCGTTCATTAAGTGTAGTTGAATGTTCATAACTTATTTTTATTTCGCCAATTTTACCACCGTTATATGATGACATTTCGTGGATCATAACTTCACTGTTTGGAGTTATATATCGCTTTCCTTTAGTACCACCACTAAGTAATACGGCAGCCATTGAGGAACAACGACCTATACAAATAGTTTTAATATTGCTTTTTACCATTTGCATAGTATCATATATCGCTAGTCCAGCCGAGACTAACCCACCAGAAGAATTAATATAAAAAATTATATCCTTTTTGCTTTTGGTAGCATCTAGTTTTAACAGTTGTTCAACTATTTTATCAGCTTCTTCTGTATTAATATCTCCATTTAATCTAATTATACGATTATCAAATAAATTAATATCAGAGGGGCTTTTTTTCTCTTTAGTTTCTTTTTTCTTATTGCTTGTTTTTTTCTTTTTAGTCATATATTCAAATCCTTTCTCCAATGCGATAAGTTATTTTGTTTTTTAAGTGCTTAATTTTATAAGGTAAGTTTAACTTGTTAAAGTCCTTTGAGTTCTCTCCATGTATTGGAATAATTACTTTAGGTTTAACAACATTGCAAACTTCTGTAATTCCTTCAGAAGTTGCGTGTCCACTCGTATGTAAGTAATAATAATTCTTTGGAACAAATTTAGAGATATTTTCATCAGCAGTTTCGCCTTGTAAATATCCTAGCCATTGAGAGTAGATAAATAAACTATTCTTGAATTTAGGGCTATTAATAAATTTTTGAGAAAAGTAGTTACTGCGTACTAGCATACAAAAGCCATTCTCGGTCATTTCTTCATATAATTTACTGTCAAAACTTTTAACATCCGAAAAGTTATAATAGTCTTTATATTTCTTGCTTGTTTTCGTTACATAATCAAGTATGTCTTTTTGGTAGTCATCACATATAAATAACTTGTTTCCTGCTTCTTTATTAGCGTGATAAAAAGAGGCAATTCTATCAATATTTGTGGAAGCACACATTATAAAAACATACTTATTGTTTTTTATTAACTTAACTGCTTCATTTTGTAACACCAATTCAGACATAAATGTTTCATCAAGTCTTGAAAGGGTAGTATGCTCACAAATGAGAACATCTACTTGACCTATGTTGTTAAGAATTTCAGAAATGTTATTATTGATAGGACCGTGTGTACGAAAGTCTCCTGTATGTAAAATTCTTTTCCCTTCGGCTTCAATAAGAAACATATAACTATCAAAAGCTGAATGGTTTACTAGAATAGGCGTTACCTTCATATCTCCAATTACAATAGGAATATCCTGTGTAAAGGTTTTAAATGCTTCTGCTCTGTCAATATGGTCTTGTGTAACTTCTGCAATAGCAGGTTCTTTCATTCTTTTTTGATAAATAGTAAAGATTTCTTTTGCCTGTTCGCCAATATAGATAGGTACTTCTTTTTTCACTTGCATATATTCGCCTAAATGGTCTAAATGATAATGCGTAATAAAAACTGCATCACATTTTTTACTAACTTTAGCAACATTAACTTTTACATTAGTTTTGCAATTAGGTAGGTTAGTACCAACATCAATAAGTATTTTGGCTTTTTTACTTCTGATTTCAGTTACACATCCTCCTATTTGATTAATACCTCTATGAATTTTTATTTTCATAATAGTAGCCCTTTCTAGTTTTGATTTATTAAGTTGCTATTATTTGATAAAAAAGTTATTCTTTCAGCAATTACTTTAATTGCATTACCTTCTTTACACGCAATTCTCCCTCTCACACCTATTAAGGCATTTTTACTGCAATATTCATATACAGTTGAGCCAATACCACTATTTAATTCAATAGGTATATGGTCTTCTTCATATTCTCCATTTTGATTTTTGAAATTACGACTAATATTTAGTATTAGATTATATATGGTGTTATCATCCATTTCGATTTTTTCAATATCATTATTTATTCTTCCAATTAGCACAACATTATTATTCATTATTCTTCAACTCCATTTCTTTATTTTTAATTTTGAATAGGTAGTGCTTAATGCAACAACAACTTAAACATTTTTTCTAAACTGGTTTTTTGAGGTCTAGTTAAGCCTTTTTTGTTATAGTAATATCTGTCTATTAAGTATTTCATATAGTCAGTTGCATACTTATTGTAAATTGTATCAACATACTCTTTAACTTCATCAATATTACTATGTTTACGAAGTAATTTAAGCTGTTCAGATATGTTCGTTTTTTGTGTTAAAAGATTTTTTACTATCGAAGGAACTTCTTGCTCTATATCTGCTAATTCCTTAAAAGTAATCTTGTTGTTTAAGTAACTATTTAGCTTGTTGAAATAAAGTAGTGCTAAATATTTAGTTAGATATTGTTTAAAATTAAAATTTTGTATTTCTTTTTTCCATAAGATATATGAGTAATTTTTTTCAGCATTAAACACGATAATTTTATCTTTATTTGATTTAACTATAAGATTATGTAGTATCGTTTCTGTCTTATGGTCTTTAGTCTTTGCAGATTGAATGTTTTTAAAAACTAACTCTGTAAAATAGTAAACTTCTTTTTCAAAATTTTTTTTCATCTCCCATACCCTGAAAATGATATAACATAAAAGAAAAAGAGTTGCTTAACACAACTCTTAATAAGACAGATTACCATAGAAACTAATAAGCTCTAATATATGGTCGAGAACATTTTGATACATAGCCATAAACTTTTCTTCTTTTCCTGCATAGAAATTAAATGTTTCAATTTGGTCTTCATAATTTTTTATAGTTTTTAAATATTGTTCTTCGGGCATTAGAGGATTAGGGAAGCCTGCTGCTTTATCTTTTTCATACAGATCTGTCCAATATAACAATTCTTTTCTATTTGCTTCTGCCTTTACTAGACAATCTTCTCTACTACTAGCATGAGAATCATAAAACTCTGTTTTATATACATCATATTGCGTATTCCAATAATTAATATAATAAGTTTTACAAGCAGCTTTATCTATAGCCTTTTTACAACCTATTTCAGATTTAGACCAAAAATCAGAATAATATTGGGGTCTTCCTCCACCATGACCGTTTCTATCGTCATCATAATAAAAACCTATTTTATCCTCATAAACATATACTTCACCATATCCAGGTAATTCATCACCCTTCATTGTTGTACCCACAGTGACATTTTCCTCAGGCTTTTCTTCTTGTTGAGTATTTTGATTACTTGGTTTTTTAGTTGAGTTTTGGTTTGTACTATTAGTTCCTTTTTGTTTTTCCCATTTTGCTTGTAAGGTTATATCTGTTGTTATTTCAGTTTCAAAGTTAAATGTTTTTCCATCTAATTGCCAGTCAACAAACTTATATCCCTCTTTAGTTGGATTAGTAGGTCTAGAAACTTTATTTCCTTTATCTACAGTTTGATTTTCAACTTTGCTTCCTCCGTTGCTATCGAAAGTAACTAAATATATTTTGTTTTCTATTTCTTCATTTTTTAATATATTTTCTTCATTAATATTTTCTTCAAAATCAACATATACAGAAAAACTTATCTCATATTTAGAGTTATCTTGTAAATAATTCAAAACATTCTCGTTAGTTATATTATTGCTATCTGTTGTTATTTCTAATTTTTTAAAATCTATATTGTTATCTTTGGCTGTTTCACACAACATTAATAAAACTTCGTATAAATCTTTATTTGTAAATTCTAAATCTTTATAAAAAGTTTTAGCATCATCATTTATTAACTCATATTCACTTACTTTATAGGATTGTTCTCCACAAACTTCTTTTTTACCATCATCATTTTTACATAGATAGTATTCTTCTTTAAAAGTTAGTTTAACAAGTGGATTAATTTTTACAAACATACTGTATGTTTCTTCTTTGTGAATTGGGGCATCTTCTTTCTTATTTATATTTAAAACAATGCAAGTAATTCCAATTGTTAATACTAATATTACACCACCAATAATAGCAAGTATTTTTTTCTTTTTTAACATATCTTTCATAATCTAACACCTTTCTATATTATATGAAAAAGCTAGCTACTAGCTTGTTATATTCTAATTTGCTAAATTTTCCTCTGTTATTACCTTTGGTTCATTTTTTTCTGTTTTATCTTTTTTCTGCTCACTTTCTTCTGATTTATCACATTCAGTTGCATTATAAGTATAATATTGTACACATTTATCATTGATAACAGAACCGCCATTAGGACAAGAAATGTTTTTTGTTGCAAACATAGCACGAGTACCATCGCTTCTATAACATACTCCATCAGTTTTTGCTATATAACCATTTGGACAAGTATAATCAACATCAGTTGTCATAATTTCTTTTGCTTCACACTTTCCATTTTCAAGCAAAGTATCTCCAGAATTACAGCAATATTTTTTTTCTTTTCCACAACCAGTTAATCCTAATATCATAAATCCAACTATTAAAATAAATAAAACTTTCTTCTTCACTTTCTAACCCTCTCCTTTAAATGATATTGAAAAATAAAAAAAGGAACACGATACAGCTGTGTTCCGACTTCTATTGTCAGTCATACTTCATTACTGCAACCGACAATTTACTACAATGTCGGACTAAAGCACTTCTTACCGACAATATAAGTATAGCATAATTTTCAGAAAATTGTCAACACTTTTTGTAAGAAGATACCTTACAAAAATTTGTAAGGTAATTCTCTACAATGAATATAGAGGTGTTGAAATGAGATTAAATAAGCCACTTAAAGAATTAAAATTTGATGCCGACATATACAATACCATTAGAAAAAACATTAAAAAATATAGAAAACTTAAAGGCTTAACATCAGAAGAGCTATCAGAAATGGTAGATTTATCGCACGAATTTATAAGACAGATTGAAAGTGAAAAAGTAGCATATAATTTTTCTGTAGATACCTTGTATAAAATATCAGTTGCATTAGATGTTAAAATAGATGACCTTCTAAAAAAGGAAAAATAAAAAGGTGTCCCACTGGGTAACCCAAAATATAAAATATAATATAGTAATTTATAATATATTATATTAAATATAATATAATAAAAAAGTACGATAAAATAAGGGAAAATAATATGTGATAATAAACATAATTGTCCATCTCGAACACAGAAGTTAAGCTCTTTAACGGCGAAGATAGTGTAAGCGAAAATAGCAAGTTGCCAATTTTTTTTTGCCATAAAATGTGTGAGGGCTTGAAAGAAAGTTCTTTTTTTGTTATAATGAATTTGTCAATAAAATCATAGAATAGTTTGTGAAAAGCAGAAAATATAAAGTAGGGAATTTGTCAAGTATTTAGACAACTTTTAGAGGGGGATTTTATCAACCTCTATTTTTTTTTCAAAGTCATTAGGT
>CANQVX010000023.1 GCA_947627355.1 uncultured Bacilli bacterium
TTAGCAATAATATTATGAACGATGTCTCACTTAATTTTCAAGAAAAAATTACCAACCTTTTTGTAAATATATTTAAAGTTTTTTAATTAACTAATTTTACAGCCAACACTTATCTTTTCCGGTAATAACCAACTCTTGATTCAAAAGAAGATCTTTAAACTTTTTTCCTTCTATTTCACAGTTTTCTACCAAGTCATAAATATCTACATACCAGCCGATGTAATGAACATCTTCAAAAGATAATTCATCTTGGGGCAAATTTCGATCAATTAGTGCCACTTCATATTCACATTTAAATAAATCTTTTCCTGTAACTTTTGAAAATTTTTCTTTTAGTTCTTCGTCTTCCATGGGATATCTACATAGATGATATACTTTTCCATTGTATTCAAAATCCATCCCTTGATTTGTTTCATATTCATCATTAGGGTATCCAGAATATTCTCTTATAAAATCATTGATATCATCGTAAATATCAGCTGCATCGTATTCGCCATCTTTTATTGACATAATAATCAAACCTCACTTTCAATATAAATAATTATAGCCAACATTTATCTTTCCAAGTCACAGTTGTTTCGCGACTCAAAAGCAAATTTTAAAATTTTTTTCTCCTATTTTGCTGTTTCCTAATAAATAATATCATCAAAAACAATTACTGTTTCATAAACAACATTTTTTATCACCATTCTATGCTATACCATCTTCCTATTTTACGAATTATTTCCCAATCTTCTTCAGTTGGTGGACCATACTTTCCTCTATGCATATAATCATAATGCACGTGTTGTTTTAATTTCCCATGATTATGGCCGAAATCAATCGACTTAACAAACTTATGATTTTCATCATAAAAAACAAGATGTTTCAATTTTCCTTTTTGTACAATTGCATATATTCTACTTGCAGAATGAGAATATTCTGGCGCACCAACACTAAATCCTTTCTCACGGACAATAATTTGAACACCATCTATTTCACCAATTGTGTGAAATGTTTGTCGCTTATTTCCTGAGCCATTATTAAATCTAAAATCCTTTAGATCAACATTTACAAATGCCCCTCTACCGCCCATAATTTATCAGCCTCCCCAAAGTTTTTTAATTAACTAAATTTATAACCAACACTTATCTTTTCCGGTAATAACTATTTCTTTATTCAAAAGAAGATCTTTGAATTTTTTTCCTTCTATTTCACAGTTTTCTACCAAATCATAAATATCTATATACCATCCAATATAATGAATGTTTAAAAAAGATAATTCATCGTTAGGAAGATTCGAATCAATTAATGCCACTTCATATTCACATTTAGATAAATCTTTTCCAACAATTTTTGAAAAAACCTTTTTTCTTTCTTCACTTTCCATTGGATATCTACATAGATGATATTCTTTTCCATTGTATTCAAAATCCATACCTTGATTTGTTTCATATTCATCATTAGGGTATCCAGAATATTCTCTTATAAAATCATTGATATCATCATAAATATCAGCTGCATCGTATCTTCCATCTTTTATTGACACAATATAAACCTCCCCATTTAATTAAAACCAACACTTATCTTTCCAAGTTACAACTATTTCATGACTCAAAAGAAGATCTTTAAACTTTTTGCCTTCTATTTCACAGTTTTCTACCAAATCATATATATCTACATACCATCCAATATAATGAACATCTTCAAAAGATAATTCATCCTGTGGTAGATTTGGATCAATTAAAGCCACTTCATATTCGCATTTAGATAAATCTTTACCCACAATTTTAGAGAATATCTTTTTTCTTTCTTCACTTTCCATTGGATATCTGCATAAATGATATTCTTTTCCATTGTATTCAAAATCCATACCTTGATTTGTTTCATATTCATCATTAGGATATCCAGAATATTCTCTTATAAAATCATTGATATCATCATAAACTATTGGAGCTTCATATGCCCCATCTTTTATTGCCATTCTGTACTATACCACCTTTCGATTTTACGAATTATTTTCAAATCTTCTTCAGTTGGAGGACCATACTTTCCTCTATGCATATAATCATAATGCACGTGTTGTTTTAATTCACCATGTTTATGGCCGAAATCAATCGACTTAACAAACTTATGATTTTCATCATAAAAAACAAGATGTTTCAATTTTCCTTTTTGTACAATTGCATATATTCTACTTGCTGTGTGAGAAAACTCAGGTGCGCCAACAGAAAAACCTTTATCTTGTACAATAACTTGTATGCCATCAATTTCACCAACAGTTTTAAAAGTTTGTTGATTAGCACCAGAGCCATTATTAAATCTAAAATCTTTTAGATTAACATTCACAAATGCTCCTCTACCGCCCATAATTTATCAGCCTCCCCAAAGTTTTTTCAACTAAGTAAACTTATAACCAACATTTATCTTTGCCGGTAATAACTAGTTCTTTATTCAAAAGAAGATCTTTAAACTTTTTACCTTCTATTTCACAGTTTTCTACCAAATCATAAATATCTACATACCAGCCAATATAATGAACATCTTCAAAAGATAATTCATCTTGTGGCAAATTTCGATCAATTAGTGCCACTTCATATTCACATTTAAATAAATCTTTTCCTGTAACTTTTGAAAACTTTTCTTTTAGTTCTTCATCTTCCATTGGATATCTACATAGATGATATACTTTTCCGTTATATTCAAAATCCATACCTTGATTTGTTTCATATTCATCATTTGGGTATCCAGAATATTCTCTTATAAAATCATTGATATCATCATAAATATCAGCTGCATCGTATCTACCATCTTTTATTGACATAATAATCAAACCTCACTTTCAATATAAATAATTATAGCCTACATTTATCTTTCAAAGTCACAGTTGTTTCGCAACTCAAAAGCAAATTTTAAATTTTTTTGTTCCCTATTTTGCAGTTTCCTAATAAATAATATCCTCAAAAAACAATTACTGTTTCATAAGCAACATTTTTTATCACCATTCTATGCTATACCATCTTCCTATTTTACGAATTATTTCCCAATCTTCTTCAGTTGGTGGACCATACTTTCCTCTATGCATATAATCATAATGCACGTGTTGTTTTAATTTCCCATGATTATGGCCGAAATCAATCGACTTAACAAACTTATGATTTTCATCATAAAAAACAAGATGTTTCAATTTTCCTTTTTGTACAATTGCATATATTCTACTTGCAGAATGAGAATATTCTGGCGCACCAACACTAAATCCTTTCTCACGGACAATAATTTGAACACCATCTATTTCACCAATTGTGTGAAATGTTTGTCGCATATCTTCTGAGCCATTATTAAATCTAAAATCCTTTAGATCAACATTCACAAATGCTCCTCTACCACCCATATTGATTTTCACCTTCTTTTGCAATTTCAATAATTTTTGAAACAGGAAACAATGAAAGTTGTTCAAAATCACAATCTTTGGAAGCAAAAGCATCTTCATATTTTACTTGTAAAATTTTACCAGACATACCTTTTATAAGATCTCCATAAACAATAATAAGTTCTGGTTCAATTCTTTTTAGCATTTCATTGTATCCCTTTAGAAATGCTTCTTTATTTTTTTGACAGCCCATAGTTGAAACAATTACACAAGAGCCTTTTTCTACGCCATCAAAACAAAAATCAAAAGTTTTTTCATCAGCCCATTGAATTGTAGGAATTACTTTTACTCCATAATATTGCCAGACACAGCCTAGATATCGATTTCTATAAACATTAAATTTCATTTCAATGATGTTCATGTTAGGGTATAAGCTGAAATCTGGTGTGCAAACAGCATAATGTTTCAAAAATTTTGGAATATACTTAAAAATGTGATTCCAATATTTTTCTAACTTCTTATCATGTTTAAAAGAAATTAAAATTGTCGCCTTTGCCTTTTTATTGTTAGTTTTGTTTTCGATATTCAAAAATTTCATTTCTGACAATTTATTAATATCAATATCATCTTTTTTCATGATAGGAATCCCATTTTTAGAACACTCAACACCATCGGGTAATGGGTGAATTACATTAATTTTTTCTTCAATTGTTAATCCATTTATCATAACATATTTGTTTGTAGATAATGGATTTATAAATATAAATTTTAGCCATTATATACAGCTCCTTTCGTTAGTAATTGAATTTAAATTCCAAATATGTTATCATAACCATGGAAGAACAGATAACATATCTGTATTCAATCTATGAATTGTTACAGCAATTCATAGATTTTTTTGTTAAGATAATTATATTATTCAGTTGAATCGTTATACTCTTCCATTTTATTTAAATATTCAACTTCATAATCTTTTAAATTATCTCCATATTTTTTTGTGCGATTTGTAATGCCTCTCATAATATATTTGCCTGCTTCTGATGATATATAAAACTTATTTTTTATTGCTTCAACTGTAAATATTTTTTCTTTTATCATTACACATGATGGAGCAAGCAAAGATTTTGCAAAATATTCAGCACCTTTTTCTTCGAATTCAGTGGTTTCAGTTTCTTGGAAAACTATATGCTTAATTTCGTGAGCTATAGAATATCTTAATCGTTCAATTGGACAACTATCATCATAATAGATTGTCCAATTTATCGTTCCGTCCGATTTTCTTTCATAACAAGAAAAAGCCGGAATTGACTGTCCAAATGACTTGATTTTTTCACGAATTTTATCAGGCATTTTGACACATTTCGCATTAAGTTTTTTTGCTAAAGCTACAACATTTATAGGAAAACTAAAAATGTTATAATCAGCAAGAACTTCTAAAGCCTTATTACTTAACAATTCGTAAATACTAGGATGTAAAGGATATTTATTGCTCATCTTTCTCAAATAACATATTAATAATTTCCGCTTTTTGCATAGAAGTTAATTGATTTTTGTTTCGGAAAACAACGTTTCTCGTTTCACAATAAGGATCTCCCCCTTCTTTTTCAATACTTTTTCCTTGCAAATAATCAACGCTAACTCCTAATCCTTTTGAAACATTAATAATAATATCCATCCTTGGTAGAACTTGACCTTTCAAATATCTACATAAAGATGACTCTGAAACACCACTTAAAAAAGATAAATCTTTTTGACTGATTCCTTTTTCCAGCATTACTTCTTTAACTCTATCAGAAAAATATGACATAATAATGATTACCCTCCTTATAACATTACGGCCATATTATAACATTTCCGTTTTGAAATTGCGATAGTTTTAAAATGAAATTTTGTTTTTTTATAAAAGTAACTTAACAAAGTAAAATATAGTTTTTTGAAAAAAACCTGAATTTGTCGATGAAAAATGATGGTTCTAGGTGTTTTTTAGTTTAACTAATTTCCATTTAGTGTTGTATAATAGTCGAAAGTCACAAAAAAATCTTAGAATTTATTTTTCTAAGACTTTTATTATATTTTATAAATCCTTTTAAATTAGAAATTATTTTGCCTGGTGAGGGCAACAAGACTTGAACTTGCATGCAAAGCACTACCTTCTGAAAGTAGCGTGTCTACCAATTCCACCATGCCCTCTTATAAATTTATTAATATAGCAATCATCCAAACTATAAATAAGATGATTCCTATACAACTCATAACAATATAACTTATCTTTCTTTTATTACTACAGATACTAATGATAGCACAAATTGGCGCAGCAATACTTCCTATAAAACCAAAAATTATCGATAGAATCGATAAAACTTTAGCATCATTTGGCTCTTTTAAACTATCTTTACTAGCCATTAGTATCTTTCCTTTCACTATTTATTTAAAAATGAATTGATAATTAAGCCACAACCTAAACACTTAGGTCCAGTATGACATGAGATACTTAAAGATAAAGCATCAACAAATCTAAATGGAACATCAGGTATTTCTTTAATTATCTCTTCTTTAAACTTCATGGCTTCTTCATAATTATTAGAATGAGCAACTGAAACTGTAACAATCTTACTATCATAAGCTTGTTTAAAATCATGACTTAATTGATATTTAAGTTCCTCAATCATTCTTTTCTTTGCTTGTTTTAAACTACGACATTTAGCTAAAGTATCAAAAGCTTTACCTTTCGAATATAAAACAGGTCTAATACCTAAGATATTAGCAATCATTGCTGTAGCTGGTGTTATTCTTCCACCCTTTTTTAGATATTTTAAGGTATCAACATAAATATAAATAATAGATTGTTCTTTAGTCTTTAATAAATAATCTATTATCTCTTTACTAGAATAACCTAAGTCTCTCATTGTAACCGCTTCTATGATACTTTCTTTTAATGGTACTGAGATTCTTAAATTATCTACAACATGAACTTTACCATTAAATTCTTTTGCTATGTTTGTAGCACTTTCACATGTTCCAGATAATCCAG
This sequence comes from uncultured Bacilli bacterium, assembly GCA_947627355.1. Taxonomy (GTDB): domain Bacteria; phylum Bacillota_I; class Bacilli_A; order RFN20; family CAG-631; genus Caccosoma. Next base: position 6,381 of record CANQVX010000023.1, read on the forward strand.
AAGTCATAGGAATAATAATGATTTCATCATAGCTTTCTAAACCTTTTTTAAATGTCTCATAGATAGTTTCATATGATGGTTGAGAGGTTGAGACATCTTTATTTTCCTCAAGCATCTTAAAAAAGGTCTTTTCATCTAGATTGATTTCTTCAAAATATTCCTTTTTATCGACTAAAAATGGCATTGGTATGATTTGAATACCATACTTATTGGCCTCTTCTTGTTTGATTCCTGAATTAGAATCAGTAATAATTAACAACCGGTTCATTCCCCTCTTCACCGCCTTTGTTTATATTATTTTACCACTTTTTTAAGTAATGGTGATTTATTTTTTTATAAAATGTGTTGATACTCTTGTTTCCTTACTAGGATAGCCATATTTTTCTTTACCAAGGGCTATACTTTTAATTAGAAATGACATGTTTTTAGCAAGTGTTCTCATGGTTTGTAAGCCTTCTAAATCTTGTTCAACATCTTCACTAGTAAAGCCATGTACCATATTCCAATATTGACTTGCTGCCACAGGCATACTATTAATTGTGAAATATTTATTTAGTTCATCAAAAGTAGCTGTGTTTCCTCCCCGTCTTGCTGAGACAACAGCAGCCCCTACTTTCATAGTCTTATCAAATCTTGAACTATAAAATAAACGATCTAGAAAAGATATTAAGGTTCCATTAGCTGAAGCATAATATACAGGTGATCCAACAATTAAGCCATCAGCTTGTTCAAACTTTTTAGATACTTCACAAACTAAATCATTGTAAACACAATGGTTATTTTTCTTACAATAACCACAATCAATACAACCGCTTAGTTTTTGATTACCCACTTGAATTATTTCAGTCTCAATACCTTCTTTATTAAATTCATTTACAAGTTCTTTAAATGCTCTTCCTATACATCCACTAGGATGAGGACTTCCATTGATTAATAATACTTTTGACATAACTAAACCTCCTCATTACTTTTTAATTATACTATGATTTTTTAATTAAAAACATTAATTTTTAAAAATATTGTAAGTGAATTGTAAAAAAGCACCTTTGATAATTTATTTTAGGCTCTTTAAAATCTAATGGAGGTTTTTAAAGCGCAAAATTTTTGCACCAAACCAAATTATAAAGTTTTTTAACATGCAAACCTTTTCATTATTATTAAGTAATTTTAAAAACATAAGGGGTGTTTTATTTAGATAATTTTGTTGAACTTATTGGTAGTAAAAAATAAATTTTTAGCTGGTTTGTTATTTTACAATCCCATGTTTTATATAGTTTGGTTCATTTGTTTACAACTATTACTATAGTTAAAATTAAAACATTGATTAGCAAAAAAACTTAAGAATCTTTCATGTTCCAATTATGAAAATAGCAAGAAGAATTAACCCTTCTTGCTATTTACCACCCCATTAAAATCCAAAGCTTTATTGGTCGTTAGAACCCCATAAAACCCCATTAGAATCAAAAGAGCCCTTTAAAAAGCCAAAGTTTTGTAAATTTTACTAAAATGTCATGTATTTCTTTAAAATCATTACACCAAATAATATTAACATTTAGTTCTTTGTAATATTTTGTTACATTGTATTTATCTTTTGGTGTTATGTTTCCACCACACATAAAGGCATATCTTTTTCCGTTTGCTTTTGTTTCATTTAATAATTTTACCAAAAATATATCTGATAACGATGAACCAACGAAAACACATGTTCCTTTTTTTAATGCTTCATACTGAATTTTATATCCCCAATTCTTTTTAGAACCATATAAATCAAAATATTCTAGTTGATTAAGAATTATTGATCTTTCCATATTTGGATTCCAATTACCGATGTTATATGGTACAAAGCCATGTACATGATTAATTACTATGCCAGAACGCAAATTATTAATATTACTATTTTGATTATTAATTTCAGGAAATTTTCCGCCTTCGAATTTTGCAATTGCAAAAATTTTTTTAAAATTCGTTTTTATATCTCTTTCTAAGAATTCATCGTAATTATATGTAATAACATTTGTATTTTGATATTTATTTAAAAATGTTGAAACAGCTCTCATAGTGCTATTATTTGGATGAATTTTAGTGTATTTTTTATAAATGCAATTGTGCAAGGCTTGTTTATAGTTAGGAAAAATGGTTTTTACTAATAAGGTGTTTGAATAATTATTATTTCCTATTATAGTTTTTACATTATCAACATTATTAATATATATAGGATTTAAATGATCAAATAAATTATCAGAAAGTTTATTCCATGAATCTGCGCCAAAATCTAAAGATATACCATTCCCTAAAAATAAATTTATATTTTTTTGTTTTTTTAGTTTTTGGGCAATTTCAATTATGTATTTTTCATTATAATAATTTATTGTTTTATCGTCTATTTCTCTATAAAACACTTCTTTTAAATCATTATAAAACCCAAAATCTTCATTTGATAATTTATCTATGTTTAAATTTTTTGTTATGATACCAAAGAACATCGAATTTTCAATTGAATATGAATCAATTAATGGTTTAAGTTCTTCAATATCAATTATTCTATAGTTTTTAACATTGTCACAGTTTATTTTATAAAAGCATATAATAACATCGTTTTCAGAATTTTGTTTACAATCACTTTTTTTAATAAGAAATTTTATTTTAACATTTGTTCCTTTCTTTAAATCTAATTCTTCAATGTCTTTTTTCATAACATAATTATATGAACAATTAATATTTTTTAATTCATTTATATCATCAATCTCTTCTAATGATTTTTTATTACAATATAAATCTAAAGAATTAGTAACTAATTTTTCAAAAATTGAATCCATACTGTCCATAAATAATTTCTCCTCATAATTTTATATAAAACTATAATTATAAAAATTAAATTGATTAGGCTAAGTATTATTAAGTAACCTATCATAAATGCATTATCGTTTAAATAACATAACCAAAATATAAACATTTTATTTTTATGTTTTAAAATATTTTCGTTAATCATTCTTTTTTTTGATGGAACAAACAATTTTTCATAAACAAATTTATCGATTATTATTTTGAGTGGGAACACCATCGACATAAGACCATTCTCCACCCCAATAAACAGGTATTTCGCTTTGATTCCAATCATAATCCCATTCACTAGGTTGTGATGTCGCTTCACAATATATTGTTAATGAATCGCAATCATAAAATGCATGGTCTCCTATACTTGTTACACTACTTGGAATTACTATACTTGTTAAGGAACTACAATGAGAAAACGCAGAATCTCCTATGTTTGTTACACCACTTGGTATTTCTATACTTATTAAGGATTCACAACCAGAAAACG
>CANQVX010000024.1 GCA_947627355.1 uncultured Bacilli bacterium
ACTTGAGGAAGAATGTAATCAATCCATTCATTGTCAATCCACTTTTTTGTATCAGAAAATAAGTAACCATCATAATGGGAAAAGCCTCGACTATTCGATGCAGTTGGATATGTTAAAGTACCATTTGCATCATATCGGAAGTTTTCTGGAGCTACATAAGTGTCACTATTACGATATACCCCACTTGGAGAGATTCCTAATTGTACATAACGTCCTGTTGCAGCATTTAAGTTTTGTAATTCTTGACTTAAGCCTTCAATGAATTCATCCACTTGTAATCTTCTAAAATCATCTGAAGATGGATTTCCATAATTCATACTATATAAGGCTTGTGTTTTAGAATCATCTACACCTGAAATATAAAAATAATCATCAAAATGAATGGCATCAATATCATAATTACGAGCTAATTCCATACAAACATCGATTAAATAATCTCTTACTTCAGGTCTACCTGGATCTAAGATAACTCCTGATGAACCGATTAAAACATTGTCTGGATTATTTGCTGGATTTTTAGGACAATTGCGATATTTTGCTAAAACATCTGCCAAAGAAATTTTAGATGAAGCAATACGATAAGGATTTAACCAAGCGTGAAATTCAATTCCACGACGATGACACTCATCAATTAGCCATGGTAAATAATTCCATCTTTCATAATCCATTCCATCCACATAACTAGATTGAGGAGCTAAATCTGTAGAATATAAGGCATCATTATGTGTACGAAGATGGAAAATAATGGCATTGAGTTTATTACTTTCCATAACATCTAATATTTCAATTAAAGCTTGTTTATACGTTTCATCATTTCTTGTGTATGGTCGAAGATCTCCAGCATAGGGCGAAACCCATACACCTCTAAATTCTTGTGTGGTGGCTTCATAGTTTTTAGGTATTTCAACATCTATTGAAGTACGAACATGTTGAACATTTCCCGTTCCGCTTGAATTTTTAAGTGGGATTAACTCTGTTTCAGCAGAAACATGAATTCCAAACAATCCTAATAATAGCATTAAGACAATTAAAAAAGTAATTCTAATTTTTCTCATGATATTCTCCTTATAACTTAGTTCATGATTGGTTTTTTATAAAATAATTATAACATATTCCCAATAAAAAGACAATTTTTTTATGTTTCATTTAAGGTTGTGGAAAAAATTACATGTTTGATGAAATTAAAACAATTTAAAAATAGGACTCATACCCTAATGATATGAGTCTATTCTTTATTTTTTATATAATTCTTTGGAAATTTCTTCTTGAATACTTCTTTCTAAATCTTTATGGCGTATTAACGTATTTTCTTGTTTCTTTTTTTCTTTTTCTTTCATTTCATCACCCAATGACATTGTATTCAGTTCTTTGAAAAACATTCTAAAATATCTTTATAACTGTACCCTTTTGTCATTAAAGAAGTCATGATTTTTTTCTTTTTTTCTTCTTGTGTCAATGATTTTTGTTCTATTTTTTGTTTAATTTTTTCAAAGTCTTTTTGTAATTGTTTTTGACTATGATCTTCAAAAGTACATTGATCAACAAAATGATGAACTAGTGATGGCGTATACCCATCTCTTAACAATTTTTGTGTCAACATTTGTTTTTGTTTTAAAACAGGCTTTTCTTGATGATTCGTTTTATGAAATAAATATTCCATATTTTGAAGTTCTTCTTCTTCTAAATAGGTCTCTTTTGCATGTTGAATCCATTTGTTTTGGATTTTCTTTTGTAATAATTTTTGTTCTATCCATTTAGGACCTTTTTTATTTTCTTTATAATGTTCAAAAATATTAAAAGCCAATTGTTCATCATTTAGATAACCTAAATCTAATAATTTTTGAATAACTTTTTCAAGTTCTTCTTCTTTTTGAACTTCTTTTTTTAAATATTCTTTCATTTCAAAGATAGAACGAGGACCATATGTTAAATAAGTAATGGCTTTAAGGAAAAGTGAATTTATCTCTACATCTTTTAATATTTCTTCGAATTCCTTTTCATTGAAAATGGATCCTTTTAATATTCGATGTTTTACGATCGTATCTTCATCTAAAATGTACTCTTCTAGATTTGTTTTTATTTTATATTTTCCTTTTTGTTTGAGTTTTTCTAAATGGATAATTTCAATCATTACTTTCTACTGAATCCTTCCCCTGTAACTTCACTAGCACGAACCACATAGAAAAAGGCATTCGGATCATATTCATGAATAATTAATTTTAATTTATAATATTCAGAGCTTGATAAAACGCAAATTAACTTTGATTTTTCTTCATTTGTGTATCCACCAACAACTTGAATTTGCGTAACGCCACGAGAAAAATCATTTAAAATTCTTTCTTTAATTTGTTCATTTTTATCTGAGATAATATAAACTGCTCTAGAATTAAAACCACTGAAAACAATTTGATCCATGACTAAACCACTAATATAGATAAAAATAAGGGCATAAAGAATTAAATGTGGATCCATAATTTCTCCTTCATCATGAATAAAAAAAGCACCAGCCACAACAATGCTTCCATCAATTAACCAAAGGGATACAGAATACGGCATACGAAAATATTTATACAATATATTTTGGGGAATTTCTGTTCCTCCAGTTGCTCCTCCATTTTTAATCGTAATTCCAAGTCCTACTCCCATGATGAAAGCTGAAAACAAAATCACAAGCATTTTATCATTGATCCAAGGAATACCCTCTTGAGTTGGAATTAATTTGTATAATAAATTAAATATAGCAATAAAAGCTGGAACAGCAAGAGAACCATATAATGTTTTTAAGAAAAAATCCTTTCCCAAGAAAATAAGTCCAATAATTAAGGTAATGGCATTAACAACAAATACAGTAATCGCTGTATTAATATTTAAAGTGTTTTTTAAAATTGTTGCTATTCCTGTACCTCCTCCAATAACCAAATTGTTCGGATCTAAGAAAAAGCTGAAAGCAAATGCAACTAAAATACAACCTAATGTAATATTGATATATTCTTTGACTTTTTGTTTTTTGAAAAATGCTTTGATTTTATTCATACTTTACCTCACATTATAACTAGATTTTAAATAAGCATTGATAAATCCATCTAAATCTCCATCCATAACTGCATCCACTTGATATACTTCAAAGTTCGTTCGATGGTCTTTTACCATAGTATATGGATGAAAAACATAAGAACGAATTTGACTTCCAAAACTATTTTCTGATACATTTCCATTCATGTTTTTTATTTTTTGGTTTTGTTCTTCTAATTCTAATTGATAAAGTTTTGATTTTAAAATATTCATGGCTTTTTCTCTATTTTGGATTTGACTACGCTCATTTTGACATGTTACAACAATCCCTGTTTTTAAATGAGTGATACGAATAGCAGAATCTGTGGTATTGACATATTGACCCCCTGCTCCACTAGAGCGATAGGTGTCAATTCGAACATCTTCTGGTTTAACTTCAATGTTGATATCGGTTTCAATGGATGGAACGATGCTTACTGCACAAAAGGATGTGTGTCTTCTTGCATTGCTGTCAAATGGAGAAATACGAACCAAACGATGAACTCCTTGTTCACTCTTTAGATATCCATAGGCTTTTTCTCCATGAAGAATGAAACTCACACTTTTAATTCCTGCTTCCTCTCCATCTTGATAATCTAACACTTCCATAGTGAATCCATGTCTTTCTGCATAACGTTTGTACATTCTGTACAGCATACTACACCAATCTTGAGATTCTGTACCTCCTGCTCCTGGATGCATATCAATAATGGCATCACATGAATCATATTCTTTGCTTAAAAGCATTTTTACTTCAAATTCTGAAAGTTCCTCTTCTAATTGAGGAATAAAAGATGAAATCGTTTCTTCTAAATTCTCTTCTTTAGATTTATGCATTTCAAAGTAAAATTCTAATTCCTCTAATTGCTCTTGTAAATGATGGAATGTATCTAATGTATCTTTTAATTCTTTAGTTTTCTTTAAAACAATAGATGAATTTTTTTGATCATTCCAAAATGATACATCATTCATTTGTTCATCATATGCTTTGATTTGTTTTTGTTTTTCTTCAACATGGATCGCTTGTTCTAATTCTTGAATTCTTCTTTGAAAGTCCTCAATGGCTTTTAACATTTCATAATTTTCCATATTTCTCCTTTCTTCAAAAGAAAATACTCACAAGGAGTACTCACAATGAACTATATCTTCTTTATACTCATTATACAACTTATTTCATCTTTTTTCAAGTGGCGTGATTAGAAATATCCGTAAAAAAGAAAAAAGCATTCAAGATAAATTCATGAACGCTTTTATTTTGTTTTATCGAATTGATTTTAGACTGATTATTCTAAACTTTTTTTGTAGTATTCAACCTTTAAAACAGTTCCATCTAAATAATGTTCTTGACTTGTTTTCACATACTGAGTAAATCCATAATGAAAATAGATCTCTTTATTTTTCTCATCCATGGGCTCTACACCAAGGGTAACTTGTTTATATCCTCTTTTAGATAAATCATGAATCATATAATGGAATAATTTTGAAAAATATCCTTTTCCTTGTAATGCTTCTTTCGTTTGAAAATTAGATAAGTAAGCTGTAGATTCATCCACTAAACCTTCACCATTTTGAACATTTTTTGGATGAAGAATGGCTGTTGCTTCACAAATTATGGTGTCTTGAAGAATTCCATAATAAGGAACGATATAACCTGACTTGTAACTATCTATATTTCTTTCTTTTAAAAGAAGAAGGTTGATTTTATTTTTTTCATTCTCTATGATTTCTAAATCCCATTTTCTACTCAATTCTTGAAGAGTTGCTATTTTACATTGGTATGGTTCTGTTACTTTATCATATCGATAAATTTTAAATGGTTTTTGTTGATCTGTAGCATGAATTAGAAGAGAACGCTCCTTAATAAAACGATATCCCAAACGCTTTAAAACCTGGATGGATTTTTCATTACTAACTTCAACTGTACCAATGAGGTAAGAAATAGGAAGATGAGATAATGCCCAATCTGTCATGGCTTTAGCTGCTTCAGTTGCATATCCTTTTTGACGATATTCAGGTAATAAATGATAGAATATTTCTGGCTCATGGAGGTCATCATGATCTCCTACACCCACGATTCCAACAAATTGATGCGATATTCTTTCAAAAATGCCAAAAGATAACAAGCCTTGCTTAATATTGAGCGCTTCATATTGGGAAATAATCCAACGAAGAAAGGCCATTTGACTTCCAAATACTGCTATTTGCACATCATTAACAATTTTTTCAAAGGAAGGATAATCTTCTTCCGATAGATTTCGAATGATCAAACGTTCTGTGATTCGTTTCATTTAGAATAAATCTACTTTCTTAAGATATTGGTTTTTTATTGATCTCTACCACAACAATTTTTATATTTCTTTCCTGATCCACATGAACTTGTTACTCCCATATTATCAGTATTATTTATATTTATAATATTATTGATATTTCAATGTTTTTAGGACTAGGTAACATTTATATTATCAGTATTTATTGTATTATTTTTATTATAAATATTTATCTACTGTGGACAAATCGTGGACAATGTCCACATCCGTTCACTGCAGCAATTATATTACATATAATATAAAAATCAAAATGTGTGGATTCTTTCTCCCGTACATTTGACATTTATATTATATCATTTAAAGAAAAGATATTCAATAAGCCTCAAAAAATTTATTCTTTAATTTCATATTGAATTACTTTATTTATTATTTCTGATTTTATTATATCATCAAATACGTCTGTCGCATACTTTCTTGAATCTTCTGTACTTGAAATATAAAAGTTTTCTGTTGTTTCAATATTTTTATGACCTAGTATATCTGCAACATCTCTTATCTCTACACCATTTTTAAGTATTTTAGTTGCATAACTACCTCTTAAATCATAAAATCTACATTTTTTAATTCCTAACTCGTTATGAATAATTTTAAATGGGGATCGTGTTATATCTGTTCCATTATATAACCCATTTTCTTTTACAAAAACTAAATCTATCGGATTATCATACTTTTCATATTCATTATTCTTTACTATTCTTTCTTCTATTATTTTGCCAGAACTATTTTTTTCATATTCAATATGATAATAAATATATTTGTTTCCATATATCTTTTTTAAATAATCTTGTTTGTTTTTATAATTTTGTAATGCACATAATAAAGTTTTACTTATATGGACTTGTCTAGTACCTGTTTTAGTTTTAGTTGTTCCAAGAAACCATCTTCCTTTACTATCTTTAGGTTTATCATATACATTATGTCTAATTTTTATAATACCTTTATCTAAATCAATATCTTCCCAAGTTAATGCACATACTTCGCCTGTTCTCATACCAGTATAACAAGAAGTTAAAAAAACACAAGTAAATGTGTCATTATCAATAAATCTATTTAATATTTTGTCTATTTCTTCTTGACTATACAAATGCTTTATATCTTCTCTTATTTCATCAAATCTAGGTAATCTTAAATCTCTTGCAGGATTATATTTTATAAATCCATATAGATTACAAGCGTCACGAAATGAGCCTTTAATAACTTTTAGTATATTTTTAAAATATGTCGGTGCAAAATCATTTTCCTCACATAATTCTGTAATAAATGAATTAAGTTTTACACTTGTTAAGGTTGATAATCTATATTTTCCTAATTTTGGAACAATATGATTTTTAATTATATTTTTATATGCTTGTATAGTATTATATTTTAAATTGGTTTTACAATAATTATCTAGCCAATAATCTAAATAATCAGTATATGATATATTGCATTCTTTAAAAGGTACTCCTGCAGTTAAATATTCAGTATATGCTTTATTCCCTTCTTCTTGTGCTTCTGCTTTTGTTTTAAATCCAGATTTTGTTATCCATTTTCTTTTTCCTTTTTCTGGAGCAATTTCAAATTGATATTGATATACCTTACCTCTTTTCTTTATATTAACACTAGCCATTACCTATCATCTCCCAAATTAGTTTCAAGTTTCTTTATATTTGAAATATCAGATAAATCATTGCCCTCATTTTCTACTAAAAACTTTTCCAAAGTTGATTTTAAAATTTTTATACTTCCTAACTTTATAGCAGGTAAATAACCTTTATCAATTAAGGTATATATATAATTAGGACTAGAATGTAATATTCTAGCCACCTCTTGAACTGTATATACTAATATTTCATTCATAATCTTTTCATCCTTTCAAAAAAAGCCCATCTTTTTTGATGAACTTCAAACTATTTTTTTACATTTCAATATAAATTGACTTTTATTTTTAAAATTAAATATACTACATTTTAATAAAACTTCTGTAACTATATCTATTGCTTCTTTTTTATTAGTAGCAATAGTTTCAACATAATCGATATCTTTTTTAGTAATAATGGCTACTACATATCTTTTTCTTTTGTTAAATATTTTAAACATTCCTATCTTCCTTTTCTAAATTATATAAATATTTGATACAGTCTATTGAAAGTGCTTTTATCAAAGCCTTATCAACTTGTTGGATTTGTAACTCTGTTAATCTACCTAAAAATGATTTTAATCTTACCTTATCAATAACCCTTACTTGTTCTATTAAAATAATTGAATCCTTTTTCAAAAAATTATTTTTCTTTATGGATATATGTGTAGGTAAATCAATTTTTTTCAGTACCGTTGTTATTGGTGCAATTATTACTGTTGGACTATATTTATTAGCCAAGTTATTCTGGACTACCACCACAGGTCTTTTTCCATCTTGCTCACTTCCGATAATTGGATCGAGCGTAGCATAAAAAATATCGCCCTTTTTAATTTCAATATGGTTTATCAATTTTTTCTACCTTATATATAATGCGTGGTGGCTCATTAAATAAATTTAATATATTTACTTTCTTACCTTTTAAATAATCTGTTAAAACTCTATTAACATCTTCTTGTGCCATTTTCATACTTGTTTGTGAGTGATCCATTGTAGTTTCAAATATCAATTTAATTCTTACTCTATAATTTTTTCTTTTCATTAAAATTTTTCCTCCTTATATGTAAAAAAGTCAAAATATCTAACGATACTCTGACTTTTGTATTTTAATTTTTCTTATTTTTATTTTTCATTTAACTGATATTTGTCTTAATACCCTCAGTCTAGGATTTCATCAAACGATTATTTCGCTAAAATAATCTCACAGGAATTCCACCTCCCCGAGGATCTCTCCGGGCTGCCCCCATTATGTGAATTGTGGCTAGGCAGGAGTATCTTTAATTCTATTAGTTGTTATCGCAGATTAGGTGCTACCCAATTTTATAACCAAGTATTTATCGCAAAGCGTACTTGTTAATGTGCTATTACTAATAGGAACGTATTTGACGAATGTATATCAAATTTTCAAAGAACGTCCTGCCTCAAAAAAAGAAACAGGTAAGAGGTAATAACTCCCTCTCACTTGTTTCCTAACTAAAACGCAAAATTGCAGACACTAAATTTTAATTTTTTAATATTTTTTTCAAATTTTCTATTGCACGTTCTAAAATGATATGTACTGACTGATGAGTAGCATTTTCTTCATCTGCTATTTGTTGCTCTGTTTTATCTTCAAAATAATACTTTTTAATTCTTCGCTTTTGAACTTCTGGCAACATTTCTATTGCTTTTTTCAGTTCGTCAAAAGTGCTTTTTCTAATAACTTCATCTTCTAAACTTATAGGCTTGTCCATTGCACGATCATTTAAGTTATTCTCAAATACTTCAGAATGCTCAATATGATTATCAAACTCGTTCATTTCAGATAAGTCATCTAATTCAAACCTATCAAATGCCTTATAAATCGTTTCTGTTACTTCAACATTTTGCAATATTCCTTTAC
>CANQVX010000025.1 GCA_947627355.1 uncultured Bacilli bacterium
ATTTACGTAGTAAATAAAAGTTGCATTTAAAATCATTTAAAACCTAAATTTTGAGGCGTAAAACTACCGAAAACGGGCATATGGTGCAAAAATTAATAAAGTTGTTTTCAATTGTGAATCTTGGAGCGCTCAAGGTGATACAATTTCTGTGAATGGTAGTGCAACACAAACAGCTACAATTGGATCATATGGTGATCTTACATTCAATTTAACAGAAGCAACAAATATGCTTGAAATCGTATTTGCAAAGAGAGTATTTGTTAAATCAATCACTGTTTACTTTGCTGCTTAATTTGTTTGAAATTTAAATATTAAGCTTTTTCGAAAGGGAAAGCTTTTTATGTAAATTAATCGTTTAAAAGCATAAAAAAAGATGTTATAATAATTCATGTAGGAGTGTGTATTACTATGAAAAAAATAATTAAAACTTTAGCTGTTGTATTATGTCTATTTGAATTAAGTTCTTGTAATGATTCAGAAAAGAAAAAAGAACCTCAACCTCAAGGTAACTTAATGATTACTGAATTTATTCAAAATGGATTCAATAGTGCCTTAGAATTATATAATTATTCTGAAAAAGAAATTGATTTAGGCAGTTATCGTCTTAAACTTGCATTTGAAGATCCTCAATACATTAATTTATCAGGTAAATTAGGTGCTAAACAAACTTATATCATCGCTTATAATTCAGATTATGTTAATGAAGAAATCAAAAACAAAGCAAATTTACTTACAGATAACTTATTCTATTCTGGAAAACTTCAAATTATTGTAGAAAACAATAATAAAGCCGTTGATGTTTTAGGTGTTGAAGGTAGCCAATATGAATATTGTAAAGATAGAGGAATAGTTCGTAAACAAAACTATCTAAGACCAACAACTAATTTTGATGAATATGAATGGATAAGATATCCTAAGACAACACTAACAAACCTAGGAAATGTTAATAATACAGTTACTGAAGAAGAATTATTAGAAGGACCTAAAATTGATATTTCTGTTGCTGAAACTAGCCCATATATCAGTGAAACCAATTCAACACTTGGTGGCGGAGGATTTGTTACTGTAACAGTTAGATCTTATGGTGATGGTGATACTACAACCTTTAATATTCCTACTTATTTAGGTTTTGGAAGTTATAGCAGCGTTCGTTATCAAAACGTTGACACTAGAGAAACTATGTCAAATATGACTCAAGAATGGGGCGTTCCTGCTAAAAACTACACTAATGAACGTTTAAGAAATGCTAAAAGAATTCAACTTCAATCAGTGTTAAATGCTCCTTTACAAGAAACGTTTGAAAGAATGCTTGCATGGGTTTGGATTGATGGAACACTTCAAAACTTTATGTTAGTTAAAGAAGGGTATAGTGATGTAGCATTTGGCGAAAACGAAAGTATTTATAAAGGTATTTATTATTATGACTGGCTATACCATGCAAAACTATATGCTAAAAGAAATAAATTAAAGATTCATGGTGAAAAAGATCCATATTGGGATTATACAACCAACACTCCAAAGTCATAATGAATAGGAAAATATTATGTATCAAGAAATAAACGCAAAAATAAGCCAATACAGCTCAATTGTTATCTTCAGGCATCAAAGACCTGATATGGATGCATTAGGCTCTCAAATCGGCTTAAAACACTTGATTTTAGATAATTATCAAGATAAACAAGTTTATATTGTTGGAGATATGAATGAAAAATATAATTTTCTAGAATCAATGGATACTATAGATGATGATATTATTAAAAATAGTCTAGCCATTATTGTTGATGTAGCAGTTGTTAGTATGATTAGTGATGATCGTTATAATCTTGCTAAAGAAGTCATTGTTATTGATCATCATAATAATGATTGTGATGTAGCTAATGCTACGCATTATAAAAACATTAAAGCAGCTGCAGCTTGTCAAATGATTGTTGAATTAGCGATGGCTAATAATCTTAAAATCACTGAAAAATGTGCCACTGCTTTATATAGTGGTATGGTTACTGACAGTGGTAGATTCTTATTTAGTCTAACTCCTGAATTGTTTGAATGTGCTTCATTACTAGTAAAACAAGGGGCTAGAACTAGTTATATTTATGAAAAATTATATTCTGAAAATCTAAAAGATAAAAAGATGAAAGCATACTTTACAACTAAATTTAAAACCAATGGTAAAGGTGTTGCATATCTATTTAATAAACAAAGTGAAATTGATAAGTTTCAAGTTGATGTAGCAACCATTTCAAGAGGAATGGTCGGAGTTATGGCAAACATCGAAGGTATTGAAATTTGGGCTAATTTCACTTATGATAAGTCTGTTAATAAAGTTCTTGGTGAATTTCGATCAAAAAAGATAGAAATCCTACCAATTGCTAAAAAATATGGTGGAGGCGGACATGCTCTAGCTTGCGGTGCTACCTTAGATAACTTTAAAGTAGCAAAACAAGTTATCGATGATTTTACTAAACTATTACAAGGGGAATGATATATGAGTTTTTCATTAGTCTATCAAAAAATCAAGGAATACCAAACTATCATTCTATTTGGTCATAAAAGACCTGATGGTGATTGTTATGGTAGTCAATTTGGCCTTAAAGATATTATAAAAACCACTTTTAGTGATAAAAGTGTTTTTGTAGTGGGTGAAAAAGTTAGTTATCTATCATTTATTGGTCAACTTGATGAAATTGATGACGATATCTTTAAAGATGCTCTAGCTATCGTTTTAGATACCGCAACTCGTGATAGAATTAGTGATTCTAGATATAAACTTTGTAAAGAAATCATTAAAATTGATCATCATATTGTCTTAGATAACTATGGTGATATCAATGTTGTAGAAGAATTAATTCCAGCTACTTGTTTATTACTAACCAAGTTTCTATTATCTAATGAAAACCTTAAAATATCACTAGTTGGTGCGACAGCCTTATATACTGGAACTGTTACTGACACTGGTAATTTTAGATATCGGGGAGTAAATGAAGAAACCATGCAACTTGCTGGAAAACTATTAAGTTATGGTGTTAATGTTGAACATATTGACCAACTACTTAGTGTTCAATCATTAAGAGCAGTTAGACTTAAAAGTTATGTTTATCGTACCTTTAAGGTTACTAAAAATGGCTTTGCCTATGCTATCATTAACCGTTTAATCATTAAGTATTTCAATGTTGGTTATGATGAAGCGGCATCCCTTGTAAGTCTATTAGCTAACATTCAAGAATGTCCAGTTTGGGCCTTGATTATCAAATATCCAAAAGATATCAGAGTTAGAATTCGTTCAAATGGTCCTAACATTAATACACTAGCTGAAAAATATGATGGTGGAGGTCATCATAAAGCAGCTGGAGCCACTTTAAAATCATCATCTAAAATTAGACAATTTGTAAAAGATGCTGACAATTTAGTAAAAGAATATAAAGAAAAACAAGAACCAATCATCTAAAATGATAAAAAAGCAATAAAAAAATATGGAAATTGCTATTTAAATATGCTATTATAAGCAAGTAACGGAGGTGTAGTTATGAGAGATAAATTTATTTTACGTTGCCAAGAATGTGGAGAAGAAAATTACTTAGGTAATAAAAATAAACGCTTACATCCAGATCGTGTAGAAGTCAAAAAATATTGTCCAAGATGCAATAAAAAGACTGTACATAAAGAAAAGAAATAAGCATGAAAATCGAAAAAATCGTTACCAAGCAACAACAAACCAATTGTTATATTATTTCTCATCATAATAAAGCTATTGTAATTGATCCTGGGGCTGACGTGGATAACATCAAAGCCTTACTTGAACGTAACGAATTAGCTTTAGAAGCGATTTTTATCACTCATGGACACTTTGATCATATAGGTGCTGTTGATAGTTTATACAAAACCTATAATTGTCCTATTTATATGCATAGTTTAGATGCACCAATTGTAATTCATCCAGAAGATTATTTTGATAACTCTATGCCACTTGTAAAAATAAATTCACCAATTCGATATTTCGATGGTGAATTTAATTCATTTGTCGTATTAGATGATATTAGATTTGATGCCATCTTAACTCCAGGACATAGCAAAGGTTCCGTTGTTTATGTTTTAAGAGATTATGAACGTTTATTTAGTGGTGATACCTTATTTAAAGAAGGTGTTGGCCGTTATGATTTTAAAACATCTGATAGAAAAGAGTTAAAAGAATCCTTAAAACTACTTAAAACATTCAAAGATAGTTGTAAAGTATTTCCAGGTCATGGAAGTGAAACAACTATTGGCTATGAAAAAGAAAACAATGTCTATTTATAGTTTAAATTAAAATTAATCACCTACAATAAAAATATGGGTGATTTTTTTATGAAAACAATTAATAAAATACTTATCTTAGTGTTTTCCATCATGTTTTATTTTATCTTGATTGAAGTTAGTTTTTATCTTCATTTAAGCCATATAAACCTCAACTATTTAGCCTATCATTTAAATGTTTATTATAGTAAAAATAGACTATTAAACACCTTATTCTTATTTATCTATTTTTGTTTATTCTTTTTTATTTTAGACTTCATATATAGCCATTTATTTATCAAAAAATATAGCATTTTAGCCTATTTAATCGTCAGTTTAATGTTAAACATCTGCCTTTATTTTATTATCTATTTAAAACAAGGCTATTATTTAAAACTAAACATAGAAAGTATTATCAGTTTTTATAGTATTATAAGTTTTACAACTATCTTTAATCTATATTCATTATATTATTCAAATTTCATTGAAGAAAAGAAAGCACTTAACAAACAACTACCAGAACCAATAAGCTTCAAATTTGACTAAAATATGCCAAGATAGTTGAAATAATAAAGCGTTTTAGATATAATATAGGGCGGTAAGGGAGTGTTTTTATATGATTATTGTTAATGATTTAACACCTGGAGTTTCATTTACTTATGAAAATAATATTTATACAGTTTTAGATATTCAACATAATAAAACTGCTATGCGTAAGATGGTTATCAAAGTAAAATCAAAGAATTTAAGAACTGGTGCTATCACTGATTTAGCATTCACTGGTGGCGATAAAATTGAAACCATTCATATCGATAAAGCCCAAATGCAATATCTATATGACGAAGGTGAATTTATAGTTTTCATGGATGTTGAAACTTATGAACAAGTATCATTAGATAAAGCAAAACTAGCTTGGGAAATGAAGTTTTTAAGCCCTAATGCAATGGTTGAAATCGTTTCTCATGAAGGCGAATTTCTAGGTATCAATTTACCTGCTAAGGTATGTCTAGAAGTAGTTAAAACTGAACCTGGAGCAAAAGGAGATACTGCAACTAGAGCATTAAAAGATGCTGAACTTGAAACCGGACTAGTTATCAAAGTACCTTTATTTGTTGAACAAGGCGAAAAAGTATATGTTCGTACAGATACTGGTGCTTACGATTCAAGAGCCTAAGACAATAGGAAATATCGTTTGATATTTCTTTTTTTTGCATAAATTTAATACTAGATGAATACAATGAAGTGAAAAGAAAATAGGAGGTTATAAGATGAATCGTCACGTGGTATCATTTCTTTCACTTTTTGGCCTTGTTTTAGTATTATCAGTTTATTATATTTTACTTCCAACTAATCTATTTATTAAATTACCAACCAACGATGCACCGGTAAATTCAATAATCAGTCCAAGCCAAGATGTCTATTTTGAATCTTTATTTTGTGAACTAGAAGTTAAACATCAACAAGAAATCGATAAGAATCTAGCCCTAGTGGTATCTGAAGAAGTAACTAATAGTCAAAAAGAATTAGCCTTAAATGCTATTGAAGATGAAAAAGAAATCATGAAACTAGAAAACAGACTAGTAAATCTTATAAAAGAAGAAGGCTTTAGTAATGTCTATGTTGAATATCAAAAAAAGAGTATCAAAGTAGTAATTAAAACTGATGAACTAACCAATGAACAAGCAGCCACAATATTTAGTATTATCTTAAATAATAGCAATTCTAAACTGTTACCAGAAATTGAAATAATCGCTTAAAACGTATGCAAAATACGTTTTTTTTGATATAATAGAAGAGGTGATTTCAATGGAAGAAAAAATTATACAAGAAATAAGTAACAATCTTAAAATAAGTACTAGACAAGTAGTAGCTGTCTTAAATTTACTACAAGAAGATAACACCATTCCTTTTATTGCAAGATATCGTAAAGAAGCAACTGGTGGACTAGATGAAGTTCAAATCAATGAAATTCAAAAAGTATATCAATATGAAGTAGATTTAAAGAAAAGAAAAGAAGATGTCATCCGTTTAATTGATGAAAAAGGAATGTTAACCGATGAACTTAAATCACAAATTGAAAATGCTACTAAACTAGTTGAAGTAGAAGACTTATATAGACCATTCAAAGAAAAGAAAAAGACAAAAGCTACAGAAGCTATTGCTAAAGGTTTACAACCACTAGCAGATTATATACAAGCTCAAGCTATTGATAGTAATGTTAAAGAAGAAGCTAAAAAATATCTAACTGAAGAAGTAAAAACAGTTGAAGAAGCAATTGAAAATGCTTTATATATCATAGCTGAAGTAATCAGCGATGATTCTAAGATTAGAAAATGGTTACGTAGTTTTATAACTCATTTTGGTTTTCTAACAAGTAAAGTTAAAAAGAAAAATCCTGATGAAAAAAGAGTTTATGAAATGTATTATGACTATAAAGAATTAGTAAGCCAAATTAAGCCTCATAGAGTGCTTGCTCTAAATAGAGGAGAGGCTGAAAATGTCTTATCTTTATCATTTGTCTATGATGAAGAAGAAGTAATAAGAACAATCAAGAAACAAGTCTTACATACAACTAATGAAGAAATTATTAATTGTTATGATATTGCAATCAAAGATAGCCTAAAAAGACTTATTAAACCTAGTGTGGAAAGAGAAATATTTGCTGATTTAATGGATAAAGCTAGTGATGTAGCTATCGATGTTTTTGGTAAAAATGCTAAACAATTATTCATGCAAGCACCGATTAAAAATAAGATGGTACTTGGCGTTGACCCAGCATATCGAACAGGCTGTAAACTAGCAGTTATTGATCACACTGGAAAGTTTATCACTAAGGCTGTGGCCTATCCTCATGAACCAGTTAATAAATATCAAGAAGGATTAGCAATAGTAAGAGAACTACTAGAAAAATATCCAATTGAAATCATAGCTATTGGAAATGGTACAGCATCTCGAGAAACTGAAAAATGGATAGCAGAAGCGATAAAGCCATTTAAAAGAAAAATTAGTTATGCCTTAGTTAGTGAAGCCGGAGCTTCAGTTTATAGTGCAAGTGAAGAAGCTAGAAAAGAATTTCCAGATTTCCATGTGGAAGAAAGAAGTGCCATCAGCATTGCAAGAAGAATTATCGATCCACTTGCTGAACTTGTAAAAATTGATCCTAAAAGCATTGGTGTTGGTCAATATCAACATGATGTCTCACAAAAGAAACTTGATGAAGAATTAAATTTCGTAGTAACAACTGCTGTTAACCAAGTTGGTGTTGATGCTAATACGGCTAGTGTTGCCTTACTTAAATATGTATCAGGAGTAACTGCTAGTGTTGCAGCAAATATCGTTGCTAAAAGAGAAGCCTTAGGAAAATTTACAAGCAGAGAAGAGTTACAAGGAATTTCAAGATTCACAGAAAAGATATATCAACAAGCAATAGGCTTTTTAAGAATCAAAGATGGAACGAATCCATTAGATGCAACATCAATCCATCCAGAAAGTTATGCAATAGCTAAAGCAATCTTAAAAGATAACAATATTGATCCTGTTGATATCGGAAAAGAAGAAATCAAAGAAAAGATAAGTAACATTGATTTGAAACGTTATGAAGAAATGTATCATGTAGATGAATACACCTTGAACGATATTATTCAAGCATTAGTAGCACCTAACATTGATCCACGTGATGAATTTTCAAAACCATTACTAAAATCTGATGTCTTATCAATTGAAGACTTAAGAGTCAATATGGAACTCGAAGGTACAGTTCGAAATATTATTGACTTTGGTGCTTTCGTCGACATCGGTGTTAAGTATGATGGTTTAGTTCACATTTCAAAAATTACTAAACGTTACATCAAACATCCACTTGAAGTTTTACAAGTTGGTCAAATTGTAAAAGTTTGGGTTATCGATGTTGATGTTGAACGTAAACGAATCTCACTTACAATGATAAATCCCAATGAACAATAAAATCATTAAAAATAAGTAAAATTCGAGCTTAATAATTATTCAAATTGTCATAATTTGATTTTTCAGTTAACATAACATACATTAT
>CANQVX010000026.1 GCA_947627355.1 uncultured Bacilli bacterium
TCATCGGTATAATGGCGGATATTCGTCAAGCCGTTTTTGTGGGCGTAATCTTCCAAGTATTTCTTTTGGTTGGTTATTGAGTTCGACTCGCCCACAAGGTCATCGTCCCTCGAAAGCCTTTCATAGAGTGCTGTAACTCTTGCTTTTCCTGCTGTTTTCGGCATCCTTTGCCCTCCTTTCCTTATGTATTTTTTCATTTAGACGAGTATCTTTTCATCGTCCTCAAAAATTATACCCCTCTGGAGCAAGTTCAATAGCAGTAGTAGTTTCCCCAAAAGTAGAAGCCCAAGCATCAAAATTTTGTAATGATAGAGCATATAAAGTATCCATTTGTAAATATCTTTGCATTGTATAAAGTTCAACCATTGAATTTGAAATAGGAGTACCTGTTGCAAAAGTAATGCCTTTATGATTTGTAATTTCATCTAAATATTTACATTTCATATATAAGTCGCTACTTTTTTGAGCTTCAGTTTGAGCAATACCACTAACATTACTCATTTTAGTATATAAAAATAAATTTTTATAATAGTGTGCTTCATCAACGAATAATCTATCAACACCTAATTGTTCAAAAGTAACAACATTATCATCTTTTCTGCTTGTATCATTTAACCTTTGTAATTTAGTTTCAATATTCTTTTTTGTTTTCATTAACTGTTTTACTGTGAAAGTTGCACCCTCATCTTTACCATCATTGATTGCATCAACAATATCATTTAATTCGTTTTCCAAT
The DNA here is from genome assembly GCA_947627355.1 of uncultured Bacilli bacterium. Lineage (GTDB taxonomy): Bacteria > Bacillota_I > Bacilli_A > RFN20 > CAG-631 > Caccosoma. The sequence goes on from CANQVX010000026.1 coordinate 737, forward strand.
AATGTTATTTGTCTTTCAATAGACATTGGTATTTTTTCAAATTGTGAATGGCCTATAATAATGGCATCATATTCGCCTGTGGCAATTCTTGAACAAAACTTTTTACGATTTGCAGTTTCAAAATCTTTTTTAGTTGCTACCAACAAATTAGCACTAGGATAGAGTTGTAAAAACTCACTAGCAAATTGTTCAACAATATGATTAGGTACAACGAATAAACTTTTATTGCATAAACCTAATCGTTTGCTTTCCATTGCAGCAGCAACCATTTCGTAAGTCTTTCCTGCACCAACTTCATGGGCTAGGAGAGTATTTCCTCCATATAAAATACGAGCGATAGCATCTTTTTGATGTGTTCTTAAAGTTATTTCAGGATTTATTCCATCAAAAATAATATAACTACCATCATATTCTCTTGGCTTAATAGAATTAAATAATTCATTATATTTTTGTTCTAGTATATTTCTTCTTTCTGGATCAGCCCATATCCAATCTTGAAATGCTTGCTTTATTTGTTCTTGCTTACTTTGAGCAATAGCAGTTTCTTTGCCATTTAAAACTCTTTTTTTATGACCTTCTTCATCTTCAAAATAGTCATAAATTTTTACATCTTTCAAATTTAAAGTATCTTCAAATATTTTATAACCATTTATTCGTTTAGTTCCATAAGTTGTTTTTACTTTTTCATTATATCTATCATAACCTTTGTTTTCAATATTCCACTCGTTACCAATATCTGAATAATTTATCTTTATTTTTCTTCTTTCATAATAGTCAGTTTCAAAAAGTTCAAACATAAAATCTTCATAATATTCTTTTGGTATCCAAGTAGTTCCTAATCTAACACTTATTTCACTAGCATTTAAGTCTTGTGGCTTTGCTTCATAAAGATATTTTAAATTTATGTCATATATAGGATCTTGTTTATTAGCAAACTCTGCCTCTCTAATTTTTTCTCTTATATTACCACTTAAATATTCATCAGCAGTTACATAGTTATCTTCATTAGGTATTTTAAAAATAATACCCTCTAAATCTTTAACTAATTCTTCTTTGGATTTATGAGATATTTCACTCATATAATCTAAATCAACTTTTGCTTTTTCGCCAATAGAAGCAATTAAGGCATCATTAGAAGATTCTATTTTCTTTGCTTGTTTATGAGCCATAATTGTCCTTTTAGAGAACATATCAGCTTTTCTTAATAATTTGCCATTTTCATCTAATATTTCTAAAGAGCATAGTAGATAATAACTATTATCGCCATTAAAAACAGAAGCATTGGCTCGGCTATTGATAAGACCATATTTTTTAGTGAAGGTATCATAAAGATTATTTAGTTTTTCTTGTTGTTTAGTTATTTCTTCATCAGGGTAATCTTCTAATTGCATATCAATTAGTTCTCTAGTACAATCTCGTAAATTTATTAAACCTTTAACACGATTTTCAGCAGTAACTGATAAATCTTGTGGATACATACGGCTATTTTCACGATAATAAACTTTATCATCAATAATGGTATAAGAAAAGTTTTTAACATTTAAATCAGCTTCAATGGATCTATCTTCTTCGGCTAATTCTTCTAATTGATAATCAGTTATTTCAGCATGAATATTTTTAATAGCATTGTCTAATAATTCTTCCAAGTTTTTATCTTCATAAGGTAAACATTCAGGAGAATATCCAAATCTTGTTGATACCATTTCCATTTTTCCTAAAACCATATCAGGGTTATCAACAAAATATTTATTCATCACAATTCCATCTTCGCTATTATCTAAATGCACCCAATCTGGCATTATATCTGTAATAGAATCTCTTTTTTGTAAGAAGATTATGTCGCTTGTAACATCAGTACCTGCTGCACCTTTAAAAACATTATTAGGGAGTCTTATTGCACCTAAAAAGTTCGTTCTTTGTGCAATATATCTTCTTACATCTTCGCTTTTCTTATCAAGAGTACCCTGTGAGGTTATAAAAGCAATAACTCCACCTGGTCTTACTTTATCAATAGTTTTTGCAAAGAAATAATCGTGAATTAAAAAATGGTGTTTATCATATTTTTTGTCATAAATTTGAAAATCGCCAAAAGGAACATTTCCTATTGCAACATCAAAAAAAGAGTCTGGATATTTAACATCTTCAAACCCTTTAATTGCAATAGAAGATTTTTGATATAATTGTCTAGCAATTTTTCCACTTAACTCATCAAGTTCAACACCATAAATTTTTAAATTATCATTATTTGGTAATAGTCCTATAAAATTTCCAATACCACAAGATGGCTCTAAAATATTTCCTTTTTCTAATCCCATATTTTCAAGTGCTTTATATATTGCTTTAATAACAATAGGAGGGGTATAGAAAGCAGTATTAACAGAGCTTTTGGCTTTCTCATATTCATCAGTATCAAAACCAATTAAATTGCCTAATTCTTCATATTCCTTTTGCCAATCACTATTTTTTTCAAATGTTTTTGAAAGACCACCCCAACCAACATATTTAGAAAGTATTTCTTGCTCTTCGGGAGTAGCATATCTATCCTCTTGATCTAACTTTTTTAATACTTTAATAGCATTGATATTATTGTTAAATCTTTCTCTAGGTTGTCCTACACCTAAATTATTATCAGTTATTTTATAGTTAATTCTTTCTTCGTAAGGTATTTCAGGATGCAATACATAATTAACAACCTTATCTCTAGTTTTTTTAACAACAGGAGTTTCAATTTGTTTTGGATTATCTATTATTTCAGTATTATCAATATCATTTATACTTGATAAGACATTATCTTTTCCAACACTTAAATCATATTGTTTCTCATCAAAGTTATTCCAGAAAACCATAATCATATCAGGAGTTATAGTTATTGAAAAATCGTTATCTTGGCTTAAATATTTTAAGAAAGCATTTGTTTCTACACTTTCTCTTAAAACAATTTCATCAGTTTTATCAGTATTAAATTGAGTAAAACTTGTTTCGTTAAATCCTGTGCATTTATCACTTTTAATACATATAGTTAAATTTCTTTTTTTAGATTTTATATGCTCCCATTTTTCTAATTCAATTTTACTTACATAAAATGTTCCTTTATAGTTTGTATCAAGAGAGTTAAATTCTTCTGCAATTCTATCAGCAAGTTCTTGCTCTCTAGGTGCAAACAATGATAATTGGTCTTGTTGATAATTTGTTTTTTCTTTTTCAGTCGGTACTGTATTTATTTCTTCTTGTTTAGGAGTTTCTTGTTCCTGTAATAATTCTTTAACTTTACCTAATTCAACATCTTTCCATTTAGGAATACCACCATCTTGTTGAAAAGAATTATCTCTTAAAGTAGCAACATTTCCACCAATATCATCAATAGAGTATTCTACATTATCAATAACAACTTTTTTACCTAATAGATTTTCAATTTCTTGCTCTTTATCTTCATATTTTTGGCGATACTCTTGTAATCTTTTTAAATCGTTGTTATCTACTAATTGAGCTGTACCATCTTCGTTATAAACCAATAATTCATCAAGAATAAAGTCAAATACTTCTTTCCCTTCCCAAGAATTATCATCATCCCACATACTAATATTTTCATTTGAATTAAATGCAACTTGCATATCATCAATTTTATGAATATTTAATATGTGTTCTACTAGATCAACCTCATCATTATATTCGCCATAATAATTTTCATTTGAAATATTTTGAAACTTATCACTAAAAATTTCATATAGCTTATCTAATATTTGTTTATCTGTTAAATTTTTATAAAACCATTCTGCTTTTTCTATTATATTTTCCCAAGAATTATCATTATTTTTTGTTCCTAATTCAATCCAAACTGTCCCTTTATTATAATGTAATTCTACACAATTAGTATCGTTTATTACTCTAGCAACTGTATATGATTCATTATCTTTTAAATCGTTAATATGAGTAATTGTATCAAAATCTAATCCATTTTCTTGATAATCAACTTTTAAATGCTCATTAGCAGGATTTTCTTTTAATTTAGTTTCAAACTCAACAATGTTCATTGTCCTGCCAAAAAGTGGAGCAGAAGGATCATATAGTTCTATATCAAATAAACTAATTTTAGTTATTTCATATTCATCTAATCCAATATAAACCTTATCGCCAACTTTATATTGGTATTTATCATCATTTGAAAAAAGAATACCATTTTCGGTATTCTCGTTATCTTCTAACTGAAGATTAGTTCTCTCATCACTATTTCTTCGGCTTGATTCTTGATATTGTTCATCATTCCAACCCAAGTCATTTGGTCGGTTGCTTTCATTTCTTCGGTCAAGTTCAATTCGGCTTTCATTTTGTTCATTATCGTTTCTATTCTCGCTTGTGCTGATGTTTCTATTTCTTTCAAGTGGCTCGTCAATGTTCCTTTCATTAACATTGCTTGATAAGTCCCTTTCTTGTTCTCTTTCAAGTATTGTAGCCTCATTGTTCCATATTTGCCCATCTTGAAGTCTGTATCCTCGTTCGTGATTAGATTCGGTAGAAGATAACCGTTCACTTTCTTGTAAGTCATTACCATAATTATCGCTCCTTTCAGCAATTTTTCTTTTTTCATTATCATCATAAACTAAATTATCTTTTTTCTCAAATGTACGAATTTTATAAATTTCGGCAATTCGTATATTTTTTAATGATACATATATTTCACGAATACCCATTTCAGCAATATCACTTACAGCAGTACCTAATCTTGAAATACTATCTACATCTTTAAATATGGGTATTTCAATAAAGTCTGTGTCATTAAAAAAAGGAGTAGGATCAATACCACTCCTGTTCATAATCATATAAGCAATACTATTTTCTAATAGTTTTTTATAATATTTTTCAATAACACCATTATCTATATATTC
>CANQVX010000027.1 GCA_947627355.1 uncultured Bacilli bacterium
ATTTACGTAGTAAATAAAAGTTGCATTTAAAATCATTTAAAACCTAAATTTTGAGGCGTAAAACTACCGAAAACGGGATTTCAACAAGAGTTAGATTATTCTAACTTTTTTGTTGACAACATAAAATAGTAATGGTATTATTATGTCGGTTAGATAAGTCTAACTATTTTAAAAGGTCGTTAGTTAGTTTAATCTAACTTGGAGGGATGTATTATGCCACTAACACTAGCACCTATTGGAAAAGAATTAACAATTAGAAAGATAGTTGTTGATGAAAAACTTAAAAAACACTTAGAAAACCTAGGTATCATGGTTAATTCTAAGATTACAATTTTAAGTCAAAATGGTGGAAACCTAATTTGTCTTGTAAAAGAAGGTAGGCTAGCCTTAGATAAAAATACAGCCCTTAAAATATTTGTTATGTAAGGAGGACTAATATGCAAAAGAAATTGAGTGAATTTTCTTTAAATGAAAAAGGAATAATTAAAGCAATTTCAGGAGAAGGAAAAATCCGTCGTAGATTATTTGATATGGGCGTTACTCCTGGTGCTGAAGTTACATTAAGGAAAAAAGCTCCACTTGGTGATCCTATGGAAATAACCATCAGAGGTTATGAATTATCATTAAGGAAAGTGGAAGCTGACCTCGTTATAATGGAGGTGACAGACTAAATGAAAAGATTTGCCCTTGCTGGTAATCCTAACTGTGGTAAGACTTCCTTATTTAATTTACTTACTGGAAGTACTGCTCATGTTGGTAACTGGCCTGGTGTCACAGTTGATAAAAAAGAGGGTACATATAAAAAACTAGAAGAACCAATTCATATCATTGATTTACCTGGTATTTATTCTTTATCTCCTTATACACCAGAAGAAGTTATATCTAGAAATTATATTCTAGAAGAAAAACCTGATTGTGTTATCAATATTGTTGATGCTACTAATCTTGAAAGAAACTTATATCTAACAACTCAATTACTAGAAATCGATGTTCCATTAGTTGTTGCTCTAAATATGATGGATGTTATCACTAAAAAAGGCGATAAAATCGATGTTGAACAAATCGAAAAGAAATTAGGTGTACCTGTTGTTCCTATCAGTGCATTAAAAGGCACTGGTGGTGATGAACTAATGAAAAGAGCCTATGAGGCATCTAATACACCACGTAAAGGAAAAACAGTTTTAAACAATTCAAGTCTAGCTCATTTAATTGGTGATGTTACCATTGCTCTTGAATATGAAAATGTTGAAAATCCATTATTTCATGCTGTTAAACTAGCTGAAAATGATGAACTAGAAGTAAACGACCATGCAAAACAAAGTAAAATGGTTGAAGACTTCAAGAAAACCTTCAAAGACGATACCTTTGGTACTGATTTTGAAGCCATAGTTGCTGATGAAAGATATAAATATCTATCAAAAGAATTCAAAAATGTTTATACCAAAAAAGAAGTAGAAGAAAATGATAAGAAAAACAAAAAAGAAAAAATAACAAATGTTAATATGACTAAATCAGATAAGATTGATAAAGTATTAACTCATAAAATTTGGGGTATTCCTATTTTCCTAGTTATCTTATTTCTTATTTTCCATTTAACATTTTCTAGTAACTTCTTATTCCTAGGAGCATTTATCAAAGATGATTGGGTATCATTTGCTAATACTCCATTCGAAGGAATCTTTGGTGAAGGTGGTATTAATTCACCAGGGGTAGTATTACAAAACTTACTAGGTTTGCTTACCGATTCTATTACTACTTGGGTTGGTAATGGACTTGCCTCAATTAAAGGTTGTCCTGAATGGGTACAAGGCTTTATTTGTGATGGTGTACTTAGTGGTTTATTTGCAGTTTTATCGTTTCTACCGCAAATTTTGGTACTATTCTTATTCTTTTCTATCCTAGAAGATAGTGGCTATATGGCTCGTGTTGCTTTCATTCTAGATAGAGCTTTTCGTAAATTTGGTTTATCAGGTAGAGCATTCATGCCTATGATCATGGGCTTGGGTTGTTCTGTTCCTGCTATGATTAACACTAGAACTCTTGCTGATGATAATGAAAGAACCGCCACTGTAAGAGTTATTCCATATTTTAGTTGTGGTGCTAAACTTCCTATTCTAACTGCTGTTGCTGGAGCAATTGTTGCTAATGCAAGAGTTGGAAATGCTGATATTATTACATATTCTATGTATTTACTAGGTATGGTAGTAGCAATTCTTTCTATCTTACTTATGAGAAATACTACTATGAAAGGTGAAGTTCCACCATTTATCATGGAACTTCCTGCTTACCATGCTCCTCAATTTAAAAACTTAATGCTTCACTTATGGGATAAAACAAAACACTTTGTCAAGAAAGCATTCACAATTATTCTTGCTTCTACTATTATTGTTTGGTTCTTATCACACTTCACATGGTCATGGAAATTCCTACCAGATAGTGAAATTGATAATAGTATTCTAGCAAGCATTGGTCAATTACTACAACCAATCTTTACACCACTTGGTTTTGGTTCTCAATTAAAACAATGGGGTTGGGTATTTGGTGTAGCTGCCATCATTGGCTTAATTGCCAAAGAAAATGTTATTGGTTGTTTTGGAACGCTAGCCGCATGTATTGCTGGTGTTGCTGTTGCTGAAGATGAAACTGGTATTACTTATGTTCAAGCAATGATTGCTGCCACAGGTATTACAGTTCCTGCTCTTATTTCATTTATTGCTTTTAACATGACTACCATTCCTTGTTTTGCTGCTGTTGCCACAGCTAAAGCCGAACTCTCCTCAAAGAAAAAGTTTAACTATACGATATTATTCTGGCTCGCCACTTCATTTATCGTATCAACAATTATTTATTTAATTGGTTCATGGTGGTGGACATCATTTATAGTTCTAGCAATTGCTGCTATAGTTATAACCATTATTGTAATCAATAATAAAAAGCAAAAGGCGAGTGCATACTAATGAAACTAATTTATGCGATTCAACCGATAGAAATCATTGTTATAGTACTTGCTGTGTTATTTGTTATAAGTGTCATCATTATGCAAATAATTAAAAGAAAACAAGGAAAATCATGTTGTGAAGATTGTTCAAGTTGTGCTTGTTGTTGTCATCACAAAAACATAACTAACAATAAAAAGTAAAGGTTCTCAAACGAGAACCTTTTATTTTGCTATTTTTTATTTTTTGTCGACCAAATCGGCAAAATATCACTTGGAACAACTTCGTATTCTACCCATTCTAGATATAACATTAGTAAGACTTGAATCTTACGTGTTTCATAATCAGTGATGATAATATAATCTTCACCAATTAATTCAATAATTCCATCATAAACGATATCACGCCACTTATCACTATCAGGATAACTAAAATATAGTTGAGCACGTCTACCTATAGTATTTCTAAGCACCGTGTTTACAAAAGTATCAGCACCACCATTTTCTTCTACTTTTATTTGTTTTGCATCTTCCGGACTAAATCTATCATCATCATTAGTTTTACTTACCATAGTACTTTCAGGACTAGGATAAGGTGGCACTTGATGCATAAAGCCATTGTTAAATCTTTGATTGTTAAATTCCATGTCTATCAATCTCCTTACTAATACATTGTATGTAGTAAGTTTAGACATGTGCCTATTTTTTTAATTTATTTATACCACTTAATAGGTGTAAGACCATTTTCAACTAGAAAATGATTAGTTTTAGAAAACGGTGATGAACCAAAGAAACCATTATAAGCTGATAATGGTGAAGGATGAACACTAGTTAAAACTAAATGTTTAGGATTGTTTAACATTCTTTTTTTACTTTTTGCATTGTTTCCCCATAGAATAAAAACAATCGGTCTATCTTGTTTATTTAATAGTTCTATAACTCGATCAGTTAGTATTTCCCAACCTTTGTTTTGATGACTTAAAGGCATTCCATGACGAACTGTTAAGATAGTGTTTAGTAATAACACTCCTTGTTTAGCAAGATATGTTAAATTCCCATCTTGACTTATTTCAACACCTAAATCATTAGCCATTTCATTAAATATATTTTTAAGGCTTGGTGGCAGTTCTTTACAAAGTACAGAAAAAGCAAGGCCATGAGCTTGGTCATAATTATGATAAGGATCTTGTCCTAGTATAACTACCTTTACTTCTTCTAAAGGGGTATTTATAAAAGCATTCCAAATATTATTATAATCAGGATGACAAGTATAATTTTCATATTCATGACGAACAAAGGCCAATAGTTTTTTATAATAGTCTTGTTTTATTTCACCTTTTAAAAAGTCCTGCCATGTCATTTTTGTTTTTCAATCTTTCTTAATAACTTCTTATAATCACGATAATATTTAATAGAATCTGGATGGCCACAAAAAGCAATGCTACCAGGTTTACTCATCATGCCTTGATATTCAAAAACTAAGATTTCATCGACAGATTCTGATACCGATTCTAATTGTTTTTCAAGTCTTTTGATAGGTGCTGGTAGTAATGCACTCTTATAAACATCACCTTCAAAATCAAATGTTTCAACATCAGCCCATAACTTACTACGATTTGCTTTATCATGAGCCTTTTTAAGGTTTTCATAAAATTGTTTAGTTTCTTCTGGTGTTGATTTTTTAACACCGACTTCATCTTGATAAGCAACAAAATCAACATCTAGTTGTTTTAGTTGTTCAACATAATAATCATCACAAACAACTTTATTAGTTCCATATGGAGCTATTAATGTTTTAAGTTCAGGATTGATTTTTCTTGATTCTCTCGAGAATTTATTAACATATTCGATATATTCAGGTTCAAAATATTTAGTGATTCCTGTTTCATCTGGAAAATACCAACCATAGAAACTTTTATAACGGCCATATAGATTATAGATTTCTTCCATGGCCTTAAAAGTTTTTTGATGAATCTTATCAGATGTCATGTTTTCCCATGGTTTCATCCAATAACCATAACAACCTGTACCAATAAACACTTTCATGTTTTGTTTTTCTGCTTCTTCTAAGATAGCTTTGATAGGTTCTTTTGCTCTAATCATCTTAGATCTCTTATAAATACTTGATGGGAAGAAACTTTCTTCTTTATCTGGTTCAGTTAAAGCTATTCCTATTAAAACAATATATTTCATTTTTAAGGAAGCTATTTCTTTTACTTTTGCTTTCCATTGAGCAGGTGTGAATTCATGAACCATTGGATTAAAATATTTTCCTTCTGGTAAGCCATAATGATGGATTTCTAACCATGTACCATTGATTTTCTTTAACATAATTTGTCCTCTTTTCTTTTCAAATTCATTATACCATTGTTGTAAAAAAAGGACTATGACTTTTTATGTCACAGCCCTTGAAATTTATATTGTTTTTAACCAATAAGACTAAAAGCGTGCTATTTTCATCTTTTTAACGCAAAAAACGTATATTTTATTGAAAAAAAAAAAAACG
>CANQVX010000028.1 GCA_947627355.1 uncultured Bacilli bacterium
AAAGGATAGTTTCCTATCCTAAAGTGTCCAACTTTGAAATTGACTTTTTTGTCCAAAATCTTATTGACATTTACAAAAGTGCAAAAAAGAAAAAACTTGTGGGCAAGTGAAAGGAGATGCTCCCCTTCTCCTTTCGATAATACTAAACTCAAAAAATTGCAAGTCAAACAAGAACAAAGTGAAATTTTGGTTATATAAAACTACTGATGAATTTTATATTTTGGAATGTCCAAATTGTCAAAGTGATGAATTTATTAAATGGGGTTCTTATACAAGATTAATATATTATATAAATGAAAATAAAAAATGGACAATAAATTAATAATATTTTGCATTTTTCTCTTTTTTTGACATATTTTGCACAACATTTGTGCAATTTATTGCTTACTTAATCATTTAATAGCATAAGCATAATTTTCAAATTTAATATAGATTACTTACATAAACTTTTTTAAAAATCAGCATTTTTAATCAATCTATTGTAATTTATGGCCAACAAAAATGGAGCGCTATTGCGCTCCTTCAGGGGGCTATTAAATTTTAGCCCTTTATGTATCTTACTAGCATTTTTTTATTTAAAAACAAACGATTTTTACCTTTTTTAATTAAAATAAATTAGAAAATAGTTTTATTTATTTTAAATTTTGCTACCTAAATGCTACCTAAAATTTTACTTGATAATCTTACTCACATAAATTGTAAACTATATTACTTATTTTTTTCTATATCTTGCCATTTCTTATTATGTAATATTTCAGCATCGTCGCCTACAAATATTTTACTTGCTTCCTTATCATCTTGTAATTGGTATAACATCCATACTGTCATATAAGAATCCGTTTGAACAAGCATATCCTCATGTTCAGTTCCAACTGATCTTGCACGAATTTTAAATACATCATTTGTTATTTTATCATAATTCTCTATCAATGAAGATAAAGGAGAGACTCCACCAAACTCTTTACTAGATAATATATGATAACTGGCCTTGAAAAAGCGGATGCTTGTTCTGGCAAGTGATAAGTGAATCGAACACTTATCTAAGGTTTTGGAGTGAAAACGATTAACCTCCAACTTTTCAAAAATTACTCTTATATTATAGGAAAACAAGACATTTAGTCAATTACATTTAAACATTTTAATTGACTAAGAATTTTTAAAAATCAACAATAGTTTAAGCATTCGATACACAATTGATACAATAATTTTGAATGCTTTTGCTGTAGAATTTAATTTTAAAAATTATACTATGAAAGAAATAAAATTATACAAACTAAAAATCATCAGAAATCCTTTTACTCATAAGGAATAATGATGATTTTCTTTTGATTTAATTAAAGAAGTAAGATTATAATATAACCCTACTTTTTATTAGAATAGATTATTTATAAATTTTTTTAAACTGATTCTACTTTTTTGATTCTTTGTAATATCCATTTCTACAAATTATTTTATCTGTCGCAGCAAGTACACCAGGTAATACAAATAGAATTAATATTACCGATGCAAATGTACCTTGCGAAATAGTTTCACATATTTTAGCAGCAATAGCAGATGCAAAACCTGCTACTACTAAAGTAACAATAATTAATATTGATGAAGAACTAATTATGGTATGAATTGATTTGTTATAAGCATTAATTACCGAATCTTTAATTCCCATTGTTAATCTTGATTCACGATAATAAGAAGTATAAACAATGGCATAATCTATTGTTGCTCCCATTAATATTGCTTGAACTATCAATAAAGATATGAAATATACTGATCCTCCTGTAATGGAAATTGCACTCATAGTTAAATACACAGCAGTTTGAATAATAAGTACCAAAACAAACGGAATAATTAAGTCCTTAAATGTTATTGCGACAACAATAAATATAAATATCATTGTTAAAATTGTAATCTTATTTAATTCATTATTAAAAGTTTTATTCATTTCTACTGCCATAGGAGAATTTCCCACAATGTATATATCATCATTATTACCTATTTCATCTTGAATAGAATTAATAAACTTATAAGTATCTTCATCTTCAGCAGCGTATTTTGTATTTAATACTACTCTTGAATATTTATCAGATACTATTAAATCCTTTGATTTATCAACTGTTTTTTTAGAGTCAATAATTGTTGTTCTTTTTTCAGAATTTATGAAATCATCAAATCTTGAATCAGTTAAAATATCAGAATTTATATAATTGATAAATTCTTCAATTGTCATTTTCCATGAATCATATTCTTTATTGCTTCCATAGTATATATATATTAAATCCACAAGATTTTTATCTAAATTATCACTTAATGTATCTAATGATGTAAATGCTTCCGTAGATGTATATTTTATACTATTTAAAGATTTATTCATTATATCATTAATAGTTGTTAATTTTTCTTTTTTTGCATCATCAAATTTTGCTGAATAATCTTTGTTATTCATTACATCTTTAACAATAAATTGAACATAATTATATAATGAAATATCTTGATTTGATTTTATATATTTAGAATTATATAAACTAAACAATAAACTCATAGTATTATTATCCATATTAAGTAATGAACTTAAACTAGAAGATGTGTATTTTGTATTATTGAGTGTTGATGTTATTACTTCTTTAACTAAAGATAGTTCATTTATTTCTGAATTAGATATTTTTCCCTTTAATAATTCATTATCTTTATTTTTTAATATTAGATTTGTAAATTCTAAAGGAGTCATTGTTGTTGGTTCGTTATTATAATCATATACTCCATAAATCATGGATACTTGTTTTGAATTAGTATTCGTTATTTGACTCATCGTTTTATAATCGTATTTATCCAGCGCATTCACAACGGTATATGCTAAATTTAAAGTTGTTTCGTTACCCTTTAAGCTTGGGGCAACGAAAGAATCTTCTTTATAATCATATAAGAAATTGATTAAATTCTTAATAGACATTGATTTTATATTTCCTTGATTTTTATCATAACTACCATAAATCATACTTATTAATGTTTTATATTCTGCTGGAAAAATTTTAGATAATTGTTCTAAAGTATATTCATTATCATCTAAGTTTGTCATTATCATTTGTAAAGTTTCTTTTGCTTCTAATTTCATAGCATTTATGATGCCCAATAACTGAGTTTTATTTAAACTAGTATTACTTGTAGAACCAGTATACATAATATATATATTCGATAAAGTATTATTATCTATTTCTATTTTAAATTTCAATTTTTGTAATGTTATAAGCATATTTTCTTCATCTAATGTGGTATTTATAAACTGTTCATTACTTAAACTCTGCAATAGTGTTAATAACTCAATTGTATTTTCATCAAACATATCTTTATAAGAATCTTTACTAGACATATTTAAAGCAAAATTTGCAAATTCATTTAATGTCATTTTGGTATTGCTATCTATAGTTGTTCTATAAAATAAGAATAATTGCTCGATTAAATCTTTATCTATTCCAAAAATGCTAGAAAGTTCACTTGAATTCATCTTTTTATTTATATTATTTACATCAGCAAATTTTTGTAATTGTTTTAATTTTGAAATAGTTGCCCCATCTAAACTTGATGAATAATCTTTATCATTTGCAACATCATTAAGCATAAAATTAACAAATTTTTTAATAGTCATTTTAGTTTCGACATTTTTACTATTATAATAAATCAAGATTTTTTCAGCATCATCTTCATTCATTCCTAAAATATCAGCAATTTCTTTTATACTTCTCTTTTTGTTAATCAAAGATGGTGATGTAAAATTTTCGAGTATTTCTAAATTATCCTTAGTATCTTGATCTATCGAATCACTAAAATTATCATTAGTATAAATGTCTGATTTAATAAAGGAAATAAATTCATTTAATGTCATTTTATTATTAGCATCTTTATTGTAATAATTGTAATAAATAAGTTTTATTAGATATTCTTCTACTTGGGTATCTTGACCTAAATCTTCAAACTTTTTATTTAATTCGTTGTATGCCAATTTTTCATTAATGGTATTTGAATAACATAATGTTTGATCTATTTTTTCGTCTTGCTCTAGTTTTTTACAATAATCGGCTATTAATTCTTCATATTTATTGTTATATACTATAGCAACTTGATTTGTTGCTGGAAAAACTTTTCCAACTTTATCTTGTTCCGAACCTGTATAAAGTATCCCAATATTTCCTTTTAGAAAATAAGCTCCAACAAATAATATTACTATTAAAATCCCTTGAACATATCTAGTCTTATATATAAATTTTCCTAATCCTGTTAAATTAAATTTAGGAGATTTCTTTTTTGTTTTAGCAATTAAATTATCAAAAATTAAAAGTAATGCTGGTAAACAGAAGAAAATACTAATTAAACTTAATAATACACCTTTGGCTAAAACAAATCCTAAATCTTTACCAATGGTAAAACTCATAAATACAAGAGCAACTAAACCTACAATTGTTGTAACTGAACTACTGGATATGGCTTTAAAAGAATGATATAGTGCTTCTTTCATAGCATCTATTTTATTACTATGAGTTAATTTTTCTTGCTTATATCGATTAGATAACATAATTGAATAGTCCATAGATAAAGCAAGTTGTAATATAGCAACAATTGAATTTGTAATAGAGGATACACTATCAAACATAATATTAGTGCCTTTATTAATAAATACTGCTATTCCTATAGAAATCAAGTATAGCCAAGGTTCAACATAAGAATCACTTAATATGATTAAAATAATCATTGCACAAGCTATTGCTAAAATTACAATCCATAATTGTAATATTGGTTTATTTTCATCATATATAGAACCACTCATTCCTGCTGTTCTAAAATTATCTTTAACATAATTATAAACATTCGTGGCAGTTTCAGAATGGTCGTAATCATCTATATTCAGAACATATAAAGTGTATTTGTCTTTATTATATTCTTCTGTATTTTCATAATCAACGGAACTTACACCATCAATACTTTGCAATTTTTTTAAAGTATCTTCCTTTTCACTATCTGACAAACCTTTAAACATGACATTAAGTACCGAAGAATCTTGTTCAGCAAATTCTTCATCCATAATATCTTTACCGATTTTCGTTTCGCTTGTTTTAGGAAGATATTTCATAATATCATCATTTATGTTTACCTTATTAGATAAATATAAACTAAATAATGCTGCTATTATAAAAATTGCTAAAAAGACATATCGTCCTTTTACAATAAAATCT
>CANQVX010000029.1 GCA_947627355.1 uncultured Bacilli bacterium
TATCCCTTCCATGAATGTTCTTTGTGAGTTTGTTAGATGTGTTCTTTTTCTTCTTTTCATTTTATGGACTCCTTTACAACATTATAACATTATTCCTTTTTTGTGCAAAGTTATGCCGACATTTTCCAAACACAAAGACTATGTTTTGACCAGTATTTATAAGGGCTTGCAAAGTCTTAGAAAAATTTCGCTTAGTAATATAGAACCAAAAAGAGGTTCTATAGCGAGTGCTACATGTACTTTTCTTCAAGAAAGAATTTGAACTAATTTAGTTTTTATCATATGAAGATATAAAGTTTCAATGTGCTTACACGCTAGTTTTAGATTTCTTGCAAGAAAATCATATTTAAATGACAAGAAAGGAGAAATTAAGGTGTGAAGATAAGAAATCGTTTTGTTGATGGAAGATTCATCACAGTACATGATCAACTGTTATTGGATTTATACAAGCTTAATTTAGGGTACCCTTTAGATTCAATAACTATAAAAACAATTAATGGTGAAAAGTATTTAGCTAATGCTTTTTATAAAAGAGCTGGTAATGGCTATCAGATTGAACTTTTGACAAAAATACCTAGTCAGGTTCAAGAAGAACAGCTTGATGTTGAAAGACTATTCGAAAACAAGCCTGATGAAAGTGCAATATACTATGATTACATGAAAGAAAGATTAATATTTTCATCAGAAGAAGTTTTAATAGCGGATATATTATTCAGTGATTTTTTGAATAAGTCATCTAATATCAGGAGAATTTCTTTTAAAGAAATTGAAGCATATAGATGTAAGGCCTCATCTTATGCCAATATTGTTTTAAATGACAAAACTGCAGAGAAATATAAGGAAATACTAAAAAGTCTTTGTAGTAAATTAATTCTTTTGCAAACCAATTCCACTTTTAGGAAAGAGCGATATGGGGTAAATGATAAGGATATATTTCAACCATTCTTAGAGATTTCTAATGTTACAGAAATTAGTAAGAATAATTGGCAATTTGACTATTCATTTGGTTTCTATGGAGAAATTATTAAACGCTCAAGAAGATATTCGAATATCTTACCAGATGTTTTTTATCAATGTAGCTTAAAACAAGCAGCCAAACATCGTATGGCAATTTATATAGCACAGGGAGTGTTTTGTGCTAAATATCATCCTAATCGGAAATACTTGATGCCTATGATTAATGAATATTGTGAGTGGTGTTATGGGGATTATAATTACACAACAAGGCAATTTAATAACATCTATAGCTATTCCAATGAAATATTAGAAGTTTTAAAAGATTGTAATGAAGTATCTCAGTATGGAATAGGTACTCATATTAGCAGGCATAAAGGTTCAAGAGCAAAATATAACAAATCAGTTACGAGTAAAATTGGTTATGTTTTGATTTTAGCGACAACACATAAAGATGAGCAATTGATTACATAAAGATGAGTATGTTTTATGAGTTTAAAGTTAAGATTTTAAAGGGGTTTAGTTCTTTATATAAGAGATTGGAGAAAGGAATGATAATATGTCTAATTATAAAGAATCAGAAGAGAGACTTATAGATGATAAGTTAATAGGATTATTAGGAACTAAAACTTGGCCAAATAATTATATGGTAAAGAGTTTTATTGAAATGTTATTCAGATGCAAAGTTTTAAATAAAATGGAGATTCAGTTGTGTAAAGCTGTGTTAGAAAAAATAGAACTACTGAATACATATGATATACAACAAGTTTTAGATGAACTAGGTCATAGTATAACAGTAAAGGATAATATAGAGATTAAAGATGTACAGTATGAGGCAAATAAATATATTGACAAGAGGTTTAATCAACATAAGAGGGAAGAACTTGCCCAAATAGGTCAATTATTGAATGATAAGGTGGTTAATAGAGTCTATACTAAATTACTTTTAGATCGATATGCGCAGACAATTCAAATTAATAAAGAATCAACATTGGAGGATTATTTAAATTCATTTGATGAAACAGCAAAGAATGATCCGGATAAGATGATTTCAACCTCATGTGAGTGTATTGATAGGTTTCTTAATGGAGGTCTTAAAGGTGGACAACTAACAACAATCTTAGGGGATGATTCACCTGCTAGAAGTTTGTGGTGTCTGAACATTGCCTACAAAGCTATTACAACTGGTAAAAATGTACTATATTTAACCTTAGGTACATTAGAAAAAGAACTCATGAAGAAACTAATGTTAAGACATTCATTTGATACAAAGTTTGAAAAAGAACTGACATTAAACGAGGATGCAGAAGAAACTTATGATGCTGAATTGATAAAGATAGTTTGTAACGATTTTTATGATAATTTAGCTAAACATTTAAGAATTTTTGATGATAGTTTTTTTGATATTTGCACTACCTATAGTCTTCAGAAATTGTTAGTCGATGCCGAATATAAATTTAAGGATAGTACAGGTAGAGGTATTGACTTAATAATCATTGACAGTTTCAATTACATGAAGCTGGATAATGGAGTCAAGAAAGTTACAAGTATGAAGACTATTAGTGATGAATATTACACTTTCCTTAGAGAAAATAGTAAAGATTTCTTAAAAACCAATAAGATGATACCAATAGTAGTTTCAATGGCAATTAATGAAAAGTATAATGATTCATTTCATGAAGGAAGCAAAATGCTTAGATATTGTATTCCAGATAGAATAGATATCTTGAGTGACAACATATTGGCTGTTCGTTCAAATAATAGGTTATTAGATGTTATGGTAGTTCAAACTAATGATGGTGAAGTTATGGATTATTATGATAAGGTTTATGGATATCCTGAAAATTGGTTTATAGCTTACAATAAGGAAGATATTGTTTTCAAGACTAGATTAACTGGCTTGTCACCGGAAGAAATTTCTGAAGATAGTAAAATGATTGTAGATAAATTACTTAATTCAAAACAGGATTTTTTTGATACCCAATTGCCTAAATATGTTTTTAAAGATCGTTATACTAAAGAAGAAATGCTGAATGGCTAAATTCATAAGTTGATAAAAATATTAATGTACGGTTAAATGGAACAAAGTTAAGGAGGAAATACAATGAATGATTATGTACAATTAAATATAATGAAAGATATGAACTATGTTGAGATGAGAGAATTAGTATCTAAGGTATGGTTAGATGTTGATGATATTATGAAGTTGGCACAATGTGGGAAACATAGTGCAACGAATATTCGAAATGAAATAGAGGCACAGATACTAGAGAGTGGTAAAAAGGTACCAACCTCTAATCGTAAATGTGTTCCATCCAAAATGGTTATTGAGTATTTAGGATTGGATATTGATTTTATTTGCAATATGGCAGAGAAATTAGCGTAAGAGGGTGTTAGTATGGCTGTAAGGCAAGTTTCGGAAAAGGAATGGACAAAAGATGGTCGCAAATGGGTGTATGAAGTCAGAATACCATTATATGATGGTAAATATAAATATCATAAATCGCCTAAGTTCCTAACTAAAAAGGAAGCAACGGCTGCTGAAAGAAAATATCTAACAAATATTGAAAATAATGGTGTAAGTAGTGATATGACATTCGCTGAATTATGTGATTTGCATTTTGAATATCAAAAGGATAAAGTTAAAGTTACAACATTACATAATTATAAGAAGCGTAGGGATCATTTAAAACTGTTTGACAATATAAAAGTAAGAGAGTTAAATATAAATCATTTCGAAGATTGGAAGAAAGAAATGAATTCATTGGATTTAGCAACTAGAACTAAAAATGATTTATATAAATACCTGAAGAGTATTCTTAATTATGGGAGTAAGTGGCATGATTTTCACTACAATAATATGTATTGCAAAATGACTAATTTTGACAATCCTAATGAAATGCCAAAAGAAATGGAATTTTGGACTTATGAAGAGTTTACACAATTTATTAATGTTGAAACTGATATTATGTTTAAGACTTTATTCGAAACATTATACTATTGTGGATTACGATCTGGGGAAGTTAGAGGACTAACTTGGAGAGACATTGATTTTAAAATTAAAGAGTTATCTATTAAACGTAATATAGTATCAAATATTGATAACCATAAATTTTTAGTTGTTCCACCTAAGACAAAACTTAGTGCTAGAACATTGCCTATGCCTGATGTTTTAGTTAATGATTTGAAGATTTTACATGGATATCAAGAAAATTTTTATGGATTTAACGAGGATTGGTATGTTTTTGGTAATTTTGAACCAATAAGTAAAAGTATGATGCGTGAGAGAAAGAATAGAGATTGTAAGTTAGCTGGAGTTAAGCAAATTAGAATTCACGATTTTAGACACAGCTGTGCCTCTTTGTTAATAAATAATGGTGCTAATATCACTATGGTAGCAAAATATTTAGGTCATAGTAAGATTGATGAAACATTAAATACTTATTCCCATATGTTTAAAGGGAAACTAGATAACATAGTGGATACTATAAACAAATTAAATGAGTAGATTTTCTATTCATTTTTTATTGAGTGTGTTATAATTAATATATTAGAAATCTTATGAAAATTTAGGCGATTTGCTAGGCGATATTTCAGGCGACAAATTTTCTAAAATTAAATGATATTATATGAAATTAGGCGACATTTGATGTTGATTAATTGCTTAAAGTAAACGGTAAAATCAAATGGCTGGAGTTCATAGCAGCCACCCCCTGAAG
>CANQVX010000030.1 GCA_947627355.1 uncultured Bacilli bacterium
ATTTTAGAGTAACACTTGTAGAAAACGCTAATTCTAATAAAAGTTTTACTTTTTCTAATTTATTTCTTGGTTTACTATTCATAAAACAATAAAGATTAAGATAATCTTGAAGATCATCTCTATCAAATCCACTATGTGTGTTTAAAAATTGTTTTATTAAATCACATTGGTGATTAATCGGTCTAAGTGGATTATCTTCATCCTTTTTTGTTTTAAGCCATAATGATTTATAACTCTCATCAATTAATTTAAGCTCTTTTACTAATTTACGATGAGATTTCTCATCATCATGTATTATTTTTGAACCTTCTTCAATATGATTTTTAAATGTGCTTATCGTTTTATCAATTGATGTTTTACCTAAACCTTCGACCATAGCTATAATGTTATATCCATCATATCCAATACCTATACAATATTGATTATTAGACAAACCTCGTAATTTCTTACCGTTTTTAGTTTTTATTTTACTTTTTACTACTGAGTAAAACATTTCATCTATATAAACTTTATCTTTTAATATTATGTTATCTTGCCAATTTTTAAGTACTAAAAAAACTTTTTGTAACCAGTAAATTGAAGTATTAATACTATTCTTATTTACTTTAGATATTAATGTAGTACTGCTATAATTGAACAAGTTTAATAAAAATTCTATCCATTCTGTTATTGATATTTTATGATTCTCAAATATTGTATTTGTTGTTGCTGTGAATTCTGTTTTACATTCTTTACAATAATATCTTTGAACATTATTTTTGGTAAATCCATTTTTCTTTATATTTTTAGATGAGCAATACTTACATTCATTTATATTTATACTATTTATTAATTCGTATTCCTTAGTATCTATTAATTTTGGATGTTTAGCTTTATAATGATCCTTATAAATATCTACAATAAATTTTTCAGTTGTAGATTTATTAACTTCATTATCCCAAGGCGTTTTTTGTCTTGAGCTATCTATTCTATTTTTCATTTTGGTGGTCCCCTCTACATTGATGAGTAACCATACAGAGGACCACCACGTCACAATTGCACAGTTACTCATCAATGTACAATTATTTCTTATATATTCAATTATACATTATATAGCCGAACTGTGCAAATAGTGATTTATTTTTTTTAATTGACTATTTTTAGTTTTTTCATCACAGTAAATACTATAATAATTACCAAGATTAAAATATAGAAAATATTTATCTATATTTGTATTGCTAGTATTGTAAGATGAAAAAGCATTGTTATTATTCATTGACAAACAAAGCTGATTCATAATATCATTGTAAATACTATATTCATCTTTATTTTTTTCTTCTTCAAATAGCATAAAACACCCCTTCTTTTGGCTATTATTTTATATATATTTTAAAAAAATGTCAAATAAAAACACCCCATAGGTGTTAGAAACAAAAAAATGGTGGAGCTGGGGAGTAACGAACTCCCGTCCAAAAATATTAAAGTAAATACTTCTACAAGCTTAGTTAATTTATTATTTTCCTAATAGACATAAAAATTAACAAATTATCTATTAGTAAGTCTTTAAAGTTTCATTATTTTATTAAGACAAACAAAATAATATAGTTCACTTAAATGAGCCTCTATAATTTCCCGTGAACAAAGAAAAGATAGAAGCATGTTCCTTCCCTAATTAATTAGGCAAAAGAAGGAGCATAGTTATAATTATTTCTTCCGTTTATTTTTCGGTTTTTGGATTTAACGCATACCTACGGACTTGCAATAGATACCAGATATTTCTGTCGAATCAATACAGCCCCATGTGATATGTATTATATCACATTAACCACAAAAATCCAATACTTTGAGTAAATTAAATGTAAATTAAGCTGACTAATTCTCATTCTACAAGCCCTTACATGTGGACAGTTTTTGAAAAGAAGAAAAAATGAGCTAGACATCATCTAACTCATAAAGTGCCTCAAAATTGATAAAATGACCACTTACTGCTATAATTAATTTAACAAAATAGAAAGCAGTGTGGTCATTTATGAATTTAATATACAATACTCAAGAAGAAATTGCAAGCAATATTAAACAAAAATTAAAAGAAATTATTCCTGATATACGTAAAACTGTGTTAAATATACTACCTTATATTTTAATTGGTATGATTGATTCTGAATCTGTTGTTGCTTCTGATATCTCTAAATCTTTAAAAGGTTCTTTCTCTTTAGTTCAACATGAATCTGTTGTTAAAAAAATTAGAAGATTTTTTAAAAATAAACTCTTTAATCCATATGAATTCTATGACAAAATTATTAGATTTGTTATATCCAACTATAAAAAGAAACATGATGATAAAAGAGTTCATATTGTTTTTGACCATATGTTCTCTAAAGATAATTATACCGTTTTTATGATTACTATGCGTGTTGGAAAACAAGGCATTCCTATTTGGTTTAGATGCTTTAAAGGTAACGACTCTTCTGAAGCTTTCGAAGAAGAATTATTAAAAGAAGGTATTTCTTATGTCTCGTCTTTATTTGATGATAATTATGATTTAATCTTCCTTGCTGATAGATGGTTTAACTCTACTTCTTTGATGGATCACATTGATTCTTTAGGTCATACTTTTTGTATTAGAATTAAAAGAAATGTTAAATTATTTGTCTATGATAAAAAAGAAAAACATGAAATTTGGAAATGGTTTGATGACTTATTTGCTTACAAAAATCATGCTAATTATCTTTTTAATGTTCCAATTACTGAACGTAAATACATAGTAAATATTGCAATATCTAAAAGTGATGGTGTTAAAGAATCTTGGCTAATTGTTACTAATGCTTCTCCAAAAAGAGCAATCAAAGATTATGGTTATAGATTTGGAGCTATTGAAACAGTTTTTAAAAATCAAAAATCTAATGGATTTTATTTAGAAAATACAGTTAATGCTTCTTTAAAATATTTTGAAACAGAATATATGATGTCTTGCTTAGGAGTATTATTTTTAACTATTTTGGGAGCTGATTATTCCAAGAATAAACATAGTTACAAAATGGTTAACATTGTTACTCATACAAAAGATAACAGAGGTGTATTAAAAAGAGTTGTCTCTCTTTTTAATACTGGACTTACCCTATTTAAAAAAGCTTTTAATTCTTCTATATATATAAGAATTCCCTTTCGTTTTATATTATATGACATATAACTTATTTAAAATTTATTATTTGTTAACTTAAAAATTTGAAAAATCAAATTTGTTTTAATCATGCAAAAAATCAACAAATTTACTTGCAAATAAAGAAAGAACAGCAAAATCGTTAGTTACGGCCTAACTTTTTTACTGTTTTTTTCTTTATTTTTATTGGCTTTCATCAAAACTGTCCATCATTCAGTTACGAAAGGTGTATTTAAAGAGCCATCACCTGATATAACAGATGCTTCAGATGACAGAGTTATAACTGGACGAGCCGCCGCATTAGGCGAGGTAGAGACGTGGTGGTTGAACAGGTCCAGGCTGCTAGGGTGCCACTGGAACGCGTAAGCGAAAGAGAACGGCGAAATTGTCCAAAACTTGGTTTTATTGTTTAAATATGTTGTATTGCTTGTTACTTTTTTATCATATAAGGCTCCAGCATAAAACATTTCATCTGCACTTATTAATCCTGCTTTTGCTTCTACAATATCATTCTTTTGTGAACATTCTAGTGTTGGTTGTGATGGTGTTTGATTTAATCTATCTGATACTGCAGAACTACTATAAGTTAAACTTTGTCTATCATTGCAGAAATTTGTTTCTATTACTAAATCATTTAATTTTTTATTATCTTCATTTGATGAATTTGTCCCAAATGTATCGTTATACCAATTATCTATTGTTTTTTTTATTGTACTTCCTTTATAATCTGCTGCGCCACTTGAATCCCATACATGCTCTTGCGTATTTTTATCACCTATGTTAAGTTCTGATATTAATGTTACACTTCCATCTGCATTTATTCTTACTATACGCCATAGTATTGGTGAATTTGCCTCTGCTACTACTGTATCTTTTTCACCACCATTATATACCATATTGTGTACTTCACTTTTGTATGTACCAAATTGTACATAATTATTATTTACAGAACCTCTATAGTAATATATTGGGCTTTCTGGTGTTGCTATATCTTTTGTTAGCTTAAACAATCCTTTATCCTGTGATTCTGTTGTAAAATCTGGATCTTTTTCTTGTATTTTATCTTTTTCATTAGCTAATATTGCTTCTGATAATGTTTTAGTTGCTGGTGTAACACCTTCTATATTTATTTTAAATTCTAATCCTTGTAACTGATTTTGTTCTTCTTTTTCATTATTCTCTATGTATATATATAACATGTAATTATGTACGTTATTACTACTTTCCTCTTCTACTTCCGGATCTATTTCTTTACCTTTCACAATTTTAATTTTTGAATTTCCGCCAGTAAAATTACCTTTTTTTATTGGATTATCAACAACTACATTTTCTTTTACATCATATAATACATATTTTATATCACCTAATGTTCCACCATTTAGTGGCTCTTCATCTGTTCCTTCGTTTAATTTTAATCCTTCTGGTGTTATAAATAAATCATAATTTATATCTATTGTTGAATGACTTGTTACTGTTATTGGTATTTTTACTAT
>CANQVX010000031.1 GCA_947627355.1 uncultured Bacilli bacterium
ACAACTTTAGTAATTGAGGATAATGGTATAGGAATAAAAGAATCTGATTTAAAACAAGTATTTGATAAATCATTTACAGGAGAAAATGGAAGAAATATTAATAAATCTACTGGAATGGGATTATTTATTGCCAAAAATATGTGTAAAAAATTAGGACATAAAATAAATATAGAGTCTAAATATAATGAATATACAAAAGTTTATATAACATTCGCAAAAAACAAATTTTATGATGTTTTAAAGTAATGTTACAAAATTGTAATGTTCTGTAATATTAAACGAACGACAAAATAGTTTTTTTGGATTATTATGTTTACGAAAGGAGAAAAATTTTTATGGAAAATATTTTAAAAGTTGACAAAATTGAAAAATACTATGGTAGTCGTTCATCTTTAACAAAAGCGATTGATAATTTATCTTTTGAAGTAGAAAAAGGCGAATTTGTTGCTATCATGGGAGCATCTGGTTCAGGTAAAACAACTCTTTTAAATTGTATCTCTACGATTGATAAAGTAACAGCAGGACATATCTTTGTCGGAGGACTTGATATTACTAAATTAAAAGGTAATGAACTTAATAAATTTAGAAGAGAAGAATTAGGATTTATCTTCCAAGATTTTAATTTACTAGATACTTTAACAGCTTATGAAAATATTGCTCTTGCTTTGTCTATTCAAAATGTTAGCCCATCTTCAATAGAACAAAAGATAAAGAAAGTTGCTGAAGAATTAGATATAAAAGATGTTTTAAATAAGTATCCATATCAAATGAGTGGAGGTCAAAAACAAAGAGTTGCAAGTGCAAGAGCTATTGTTACAAATCCCAAACTAATTTTAGCAGATGAGCCAACTGGAGCATTAGATTCTAAATCATCTAAAATGCTGCTAGAAAAATTTAATTATTTAGATGAACTAGGAGCAACTATACTTATGGTTACACATGATGCTTTTACAGCTAGTTATGCACGAAGAGTAATCTTTATCAAAGATGGTAAAATTTTTAAAGAGATTCGTAAAGGTAACGATACTCGTAAAGAATTTTTTGATAAGATTATTGATGTTGTAACTTTACTTGGTGGCGATTTGAATGATGCTTTGTAAGTTATCACTTAAAAACATCAAGAAAAGTATTAAAGACTATGCCATCTACTTTTTTACACTTATTCTTGGTGTAGCAATATTCTATGTTTTTAATGCCTTAGATAGTCAAACAGTTATGATGGATGTTTCATCATCAACAGCAGATTTGATTGATCTTATGATGACAATGTTATCTGGGGTTAGTGTATTTGTATCATTTATATTAGGATTTCTTATTATATATGCTTCAAGATTCTTAATGAAACGAAGAAATAAAGAGTTTGGAATTTATTTAACTTTAGGTATGGGTAAAAGAAAAATATCTTTAATATTATTTTTTGAAAC
Source organism: uncultured Bacilli bacterium (assembly GCA_947627355.1). Taxonomy (GTDB): domain Bacteria; phylum Bacillota_I; class Bacilli_A; order RFN20; family CAG-631; genus Caccosoma. Next base: position 1,425 of record CANQVX010000031.1, read on the forward strand.
ATTATTTATTGGTATTATTTCACTCTTGGTTGGATTAGGACTTGGGGTGTTACTATCACAAGCTATGAGTTTAGTTGTTGCCAATATGTTTGAAGCAAATCTCACAAAGTTTGCATTTGTATTCTCATCATCTGCTTGTATTAAAACAATTATTTATTTTAGTATTATGTATTTACTTGTTATGATATTTAATACTTATAGTGTTAGCAAATGTAAATTAATTGATTTATTAAATGGTGCAAAAACAAGTGAAAAAATCAAATTAAAAAATCCTTATTTATGTATTATTATTTTCATAATTTCTTGTATTGTACTTGGAAAAGCATACCACATGGTAACAGCAGAATTTTTAACTTTACAAGAGGTTACTGATGCTTTAAAACCAATTATAATGGGTACATTAAGTACATTCTTTATTTTCTGGTCTTTATCAGGATTGATTTTAAGAATTGTTCAAAGTTTAAAAAAATACTACTATAAAGGTTTAAATAGTTTCACATTAAGACAATTTTCAAGTAAAATTAACACAACAGTATTTTCAACAACAATTATATGCCTAATGTTATTTATAACAATTTGTTTGTTATCTGCTTGTCTTACTATGAAAAACTCTATGAATGCTAATATTAAAGAACTTGCTCCAGTAGATGCTATGTTCACAGTTAATATGAATATGGATAAGTATTATGAAAAATATAGAAATTATGGATATAATGATTCTCAAATAAAAAACTCTCACTATACAGCCAAAGAAATGTTTGAATTATTTGATTTTGATATTACTTCTTACTTTAAAGATTATATAGAAGTGAATACTTATGCAACACCAGATCTAACATTAAATCATACATTAGGTTCAAGATTAGATAGTGTTAGAACACAATTTCCTTTTTTGGCTTATGATACAATGGAATCTATTGTGAAAATTAGTGATTATAATAGAGTAGCAAAATTTTATGGTATTAAAGAATATTCTTTAAATAATGATGAATACATGATTGTTGCTGATTTCACTTCTATGGTTAAAATAAGAAATCTTGCTTTAGCCAATAATGAAAACATTAATTTATTTGGACACACTCTCAAACCTAAATATGATTCATGCCAAGATGGATTTTTGGAAATGTCTAGTCAACATATTAATACAGGAATTATTTTAGTACCTGATAATATTATAGATGAAGAATATTTAGTACAAAATCATTTAATAGGTAATTATAAAACAACAAATAAAGATGAAATAATGGAAATAGAAAATAATATAAATGAGTTAGATAAAGAGTCAAAAGCGAGTGTTTATTTACTTCCAAGTGGATCAACTAAACTTGCTATTAAAGAAGCAACAGTAGGATTATCAGCTATGGTTACATTCATTGGTCTTTATTTAGGAGTAATTTTCTTAATTAGTAGTGCAGCAATTTTAGGTTTAAAAGAATTATCTGAAAGTAGTGATAATAAAGAAAGATTTAAAATGTTAAGGAAAATTGGTACGGATGAGAAAATGATTAATAAAGCATTATTTAGACAAATTGCTATATTCTTTATGCTACCTTTAATACTTGCCTTAATTCATTCTATCTTTGGAATAATGTTTGCAGTTAAAGTATTAGAAGTGTTTGGAACAGATGAGTTATTACCATCTATCATTGCAACAGCTATATTTATTGTTATTATCTATGGCGGATATTTCTTAATTACTTATTCTTGTAGTAAAAACATAATAAAGGAAAGATATTAATATGTTACAAATTATTAGTAATATATTTGATTATTGGAGGAGGGGGATTAGTTTTTTACTAATCCCTTTTACAATATGAGTTATTTTATTTCAATTAAAACAGCTATTGTAGTTTTTC
>CANQVX010000032.1 GCA_947627355.1 uncultured Bacilli bacterium
TATATGGATATGCATGTCAGTCAGGAAAGCGTTTCTAATGCCCTTAGAGCGTTTTCTGAAGCATGTCAGAATGTTCCGGTGGTATATCAGAGGGAAGCAGCTGAACTGCTTGCCAAAACTAAAATCCCAGTCCATCTGGATAACTGTTCTTATTTTCCTCAAAATGTTCGGACTGTTACGGAGCAAATTTCGCAAATATTGCAAAGAAATCAGCTTATTCTACCAACACAAGCAGATCAGCCTGATGAAACAGAATCTCCCGAAATAGGACAAAAAAAGAAACATTTACAACTACAACATCATTCTGATGAGCAAGTTGAAGATATTTCCAGTTCAGGATTCAAAAGAAGAAAAATCATATGTAAATTTCTTTCTAATTTTGAACGATAAGTAACAACAGAAATTTTTATTTTAATTAAAAAAATTGAACAATATTGAGGAGTAACTAATTAATAAAAGCTGCTGTCTTCTGGGAGGTCATCAGGATCTATCCATTGAATTTGGGGGGATGGTTGTCCTTCTTCTAAAAATGTCTTTATCACTTCCCATGCTAAAGTTTGGGGGATAAATAAACCTAAAGATACTTCTAAATCATCAACACCTTCAACTATTTGATCTAATTTATAAAAATCAAATAATGATAGTTTTTCTTCTTCGTTTTCTCTATTATTGCTGTAATTAAGGTAAAATCCATAGTCGAGATTTACACTTATGGATAATGTTGCTGAAAATTCATTTTCAAAATAATGTATTTCAGCAGAACCTGTTCCTTTAGACCAATATTCTTGGAAATTTTCAATTACATAGCTGTACATTAAATCCAAATTAATATTGGTTATCATTTTTCCAGTAGGGGGGTAAAATTCAGTACGTTTCATATAACACCTGCATTCTTTAGTTTTTTTATTCGGTTGTCACTATATTTCAATTGTTCGATAGTACCATCTGGATCAATTTTATAATAATAACTATATTCTTTAGAAGTACATAAATATTGTCCATCATCTTTACTTACCATAATTAAATTGGTTATTTTCATTGATCTTGCTAAATCAATTTGATAATTTCTACAAGGCGCACAAGTTTCTCTATCAACATAAATAGTAGTAGTTTCATCCATGTTACCCTCTAATTTATTGTATGCATTTACTAATGCATGTCCCTCAGCATGGCAAAATACAGCTGCACTCCCATTACCATAAGACTTATACATGATGTATTGAGGGATATTTTTTATAGAATTGTAGTAATTTCTATTAATTTCTTTTTCTGTTTTAGTTTGTATTTTAGAATTAACTCCCCAAACTTCTGTATCACCTGTTTTTATTAAAGCAACTGTATTTAATCCATCGCCTTTAGCTAAATGAACATTTTTAACTCGTGGTTGATTTAAATTATCTCTATAATCATCGATTTTATCCCAAATATCATAAGTTTGGATATCATCATAGTCATATAAAGATACTATTCCATCTTCTCCAAACTTAATTATAATATCTAAAGCATAATCTAATTGAATATCTTTATGTTCAGTAGTTGTTGTTTCAGTATCCTCGTTTTTGTTTCCGTTGTTAGAGAGAGAATCTTCTTCTTCATCTTTTAAATAATGGTCAATTATATCGAGAATGTCATTTGTCTCATCAGTAAAATTTTTTAAAACATCTTTTATTTTATCATAATAGCTTTTATGTTTTGAAACATTTTCTAAAGCATCTATGCCATACTCAGTATAAAATTCAAGAACATCATCCGTGCCTTTTAATTTAGATAATGCTTTAAATTCATCCTGAATTTGGGCTAATTTTTTACTATCTTTTATAAACTTGTCTACTATTCCTTTTGCTTTACTTATATTTTTTATAGTATTGCTATTTATAATATTACCAGTATCATCTGTAAGTAAATCTAATAATTTTTGGTATATGAATTTTAGTATTCCATCAATACCAGTTATAGTATCCAGACGTTTAGCTTGTTTTAATTCTGTGCCAAATTCTGGAATAATTGAAACAAGGTCAAAGAATAAATCAATTTGCCAATCTGATGTTTGCATCGATTCAGGGGAAATATAAGCTAAAACAAAATTTTGAGATATATCTCTTAAATCAAAAACAAGGTCAAGTCCCCAAGTCAAAGGTGTGGGAACTACTGAAATAGCAATTTGTCCTAATGTACCTAAAATAGTTGTATTTTCAGCATAATCACCTGCAACTATTTGCACCAAAGAATCTTTTAAATAGTTAAAAAGTTGTATAGCTTTCTCATATTCTTTACTATTCTTATCATAATTATTTAGCAAATAATATAAGAAGTCTACAAAGGACTTTTTATTATTGTTTAAATCACTAATAGAAAATGAAGCTTCATTTACAATAAATTCATCAATTACATCTCCGTAATTGTCCTCAAGCCATTCATTAGGGATTGCCTCATAATTTTCATTCTTTATTTGAGTATCAATAACATCTGGAATACCATTTGCATCATCATCATTTAACAATCCCCAATCTTCGTAAGGAATTGTTATTGCATTTTGATATGTAATTTCTTCAGGCAAACTTGCTCTGAAATAGTATTTATCATCACTATAACCACAAGGGAAAGTTAAACCTAAACAGTTACCGTTACTGTCCTTATAATCAAAATTAAAGCGTCTAAGAGTATTGTATTCCCCTGTTTCCT